>CAJMMX010000045.1 GCA_905214615.1 uncultured bacterium
GGCGACGGCCGTCATGTCGGGCAACGCGTCGCTCGCGCTCGATGGCGCGGGCGTCAAGGATGCCGCGGCCGCCATGGCCAAGGCCACCGTCGAGGCCAAGACCCTTGCCGAGGAAAAAGAGATCGCCCAGGCCAACCGCTTTCCCAAGCTGTCCCTCGTGGACCTTAAGTACCGCGACTGGGAATCGCCGGTCTACGACGATGCCATCTCGCTCGAGGACTTTGTCGACAGCTTCCGCGCGTTTGCATGCAGCCAGATGAAGCTCTACTACACGCCCGAAATCATCCGCCGCTTTGTGGCCGGCATGGCCGCCTCCAAGCTGCTGATCCTGGAGGGTATCTCGGGTACTGGTAAGACGTCGCTGCCCTACAGCTTTAGCCGCTACCTGGACAATCCCGCGACCATCGTGTCGGTGCAGCCGAGTTTTCGCGATCGCACCGAGGTGCTGGGTTACTTTAACGAGTTTTCCAAGCGCTTTAACGAGACCGAGTTCCTCCGCGCCGTGTACGAGGCGGGCCTTCGTCAGGACCCGTCCATGATCGTGCTCGACGAGATGAACCTCGCCCGCGTGGAGTACTACTTTGCCGAGATCCTGTCGGTGCTCGAGATGCCCAGCCACGACGAGTGGGTGCTCGATCTGGTGCCCACCCAGTGGGCTGCCGACCCCAAGGCTCTGCACGACGGCAAGCTCACCATCCCCGACAGCCTGTGGTTTATCGGCACGGCCAACAACGACGACTCCACCTTTACCATCACGGACAAGGTGTACGACCGTGCGATTCCCATCGAGCTCAACGAGCGCGCCGATGCGTTTGAGTGCGAGCCGCACGAGCGCGTGCACGTGACGGCCGAGCATCTGCAGTATCTGTTCCAAAGGGCCAAGGTCGAGTACGTGATCGACGAGGAGCTGCTCCAGAAGATGCACAAGCTGGACCAGTACCTGCAGACCCGCTTTAAGCTGGCCTTTGGCAACCGTATCATCAAGCAGATGTACGACTTTATCCCCGTGTACGTGGCGTGCGGCGGCACCGAGCTGGGCGGCATGGACTACATCATCGCCCGCAAGGTGCTTAAGAAGTTTGAGTCCATGAACGTGAGCTTTGTGCGCGACGAGATGAAGGGCCTGATCGAGTACATCGAGAAGACCTTTGGCGAGGGCGGCCTGCCCGATTCCGTCATGTATCTGCAGCGGATCCAGAACTTCTACTAATGCCGTAAGCGCGGGGCGATGTGATGTCGCCCCGTCCCTTTCCGATCGATCCAATCTATGGAGTAACCCATGTCCGAGACCATTCAGGACCTCTATACCAGCTTCTCCGAGCAGATGGAGCCCATCCAGGAGGACAGCCGCTACTTTCGCTATCTGTTTGAGATGGCGCAGGCCTCGGGCACCACGATCGAGCAGCAGCGCGAGGAGCTCGTCAAGGTGGTGGACGAGGAATGGATCAGCATGATCGAGGACTCGCTCGACGCCATCAACACCATTATCGAAAAGCCGCGCCGCTTTATCACCACCGAGGAAGAGGTGGTGCCGGTCTCGCTCGCCAAAAAGATCAGCGCCGACAGCGTCCGTCATCTGAGCCAGAACACGCAGTTCCTGGCGCCGAGCGAGGACGGCGGCGTCCATCCAACGCGCATCCTCAACGTCAATACCGTTGAGACGTACGACCTGTACGAGAACCGCTTTATCTACCACCTGATTCAGCGCCTGCTGACGTTTGTGGATAAGCGTACCGACGTGATCTTTTGGTCGACGGGCAACGAGATCCGCAACCGCTTTAAGATGCACAGTAAGATCGACGACGCGTACGAGGAGATCGAGTACAACGTCGAGATGACGGTCAAAAACCGCCAGAGCTTTGCCGAGAACGACGCCGACAACATGGACGTCTTTATGCGCATCGACCGCGTGCGCCGTCTGGTCATGGCGCTGCGCGGCGCGTCATTCTGCCAGATCATGAACGGCTGCAGCGCGGTCCGCAGCCCCATTCAGCGCACCAACCTCATCATGAAAGACCCCAACTACCGCAAGTGCTACCAGCTGTGGCAGTTTATGGAGCGCTACGACAAGGTGGGCTACAACATCGACGTGCAGCAGCAGGCGCTGGCGTTCGATGACGAGTACATGGTGCAGATGTACACCAACCTCATCAACAACTACACCGTCTTTAAGAGCCTGACCGACGACGAGCGCAACCTGCAGGAGCTCGAGAGCGTGCAACACGCGCCGGTGGCGCCCAAGTTTATTAAAGAGATCAAGGAAGAGCAGGTCGATAGCCCCGACCTGCCCGACGTCGAGGTCCGGCGCGTGTTTGTGGAGGAGGTCACGCAGGCCCAGCTCGATGCCGAGCAGGCGCTGGCCGAGGCGCGCGAGCAGATCGAGGAGCTGCAGGGGCAGGTCAAGTCTTGGAAGGTTCAGGCCCATGCGCTGACCGACGAGCGCGACGACCTGGCCGACGAGCTGGACGAGGCAAAGACGCGCGAGCTGGCGTTGACGCAGCGCGCGCAGATTGCCGAGGCTGATGTAGAGGAACTACGCGCTTCGCTGGAGGATGTCGAGGCCGGCAAGAAGGCTGCCGAGAATGCTGCCGTTGAGGCGCGCTCGACCGCGGCGGCCCAGCTTGAGCAGATGCGTGCCGAGGCCGATGCCGAGGTCTCAGTCGCCCGCGCCGACGCAGATGCTAGGGTCGCGGCTGCCGAGCAGACTGCTGCCGAGCAAGTCGCGCGGGTCAAGAGTGAGTCTGCCGCAGCCTTGGCTGCCAAGACAGCTGCCGACGCTGCCGAGCTGCAGGCCGCCAAGGACGCCGCCGCAGCCGAGCTTGCCGGCGTGCGCGAGGCGTCTGCCAAGGAGCTCGCCGAGGTGCATGCCAAGCTGGATGCCGCCAAGTTGCAGATTGAGGAAGTGCGGCTGGCGGCCGAGCGCGATGCCCGTGCCGCGCAGGAGACTGCCGACGTCGCCGCGGCCGAGGCGGAGCAGAAGCTCGCCGACACCGTTGCCGCGGCCGAGGAGAAGGCTGCTGCCGCCCAGCAGGCCGCCGATGCTGCGATCGACGCCGCCCGTGCTGCCGCCGATTCTGCCGTTGAGCAGGCTACGGTGGATGCCAGCGAGAAGGTCGCCGCTGCCGCTGCCGAGCGCGATGCCGCCGCGCGTGCCGCCGAGGAGGCTCGTGCCGACGCCGACGCGCGTATCGCTGCAGCTGAGCTCGAGGCAGGGGAGCGTATTGAGCAGGAACTCGCCGCCGCCAAGGCCGCGCACGAGCGCGAGCTCGAGGCCGCCCGCGCGGAGATGCAGCAGCGCTTGGCCTCGTTGGCGCACGAGCTGGAACAGGCCGAGCGCGATCGCGCCCGCGCCGAGCGCCGTGCCGAGGGCAACAGCCTGTCGCGCTATCTGCTGGCTCGCTTGCGCGGAGAGGCCGCCGAGGGCGATGTCGCCACGACCGTTGAGGGAGATGAGACCGACGTTTCGGCATCTGACGCCACTGACGTCGAGCCTTCCGCAAAGGACGCCGACAAGTGATGAAGCACGTGCTCCGCGTGATCAACGTGCTGGCGACCGTGGTGATCCTGGTCGCCTTTGTGGTGCTGCTGCGCACGGTGTTCACGCCCGCCGGCGAGATCCCCACCATCATGGGCTATGGCTTTATGCGCACGCTGACCGGCTCTATGGAGCCGGCGATTCCCGTGCACTCGTTTATCGTCGTCGATACCGACAACAGCCAGGTCTACCAGGTTGGCGATATCATCACCTTCCATTCGTCCGATGACGCGCTGGAGGGTTCACTCAACACGCACCGCATCGTTGCCGTGGAGGCCGCGGCCGACGGCACGCCGGTCTACCGCACCAAGGGCGATGCCAATCCGGTCGAGGACGCCGCGCCCGTGCCCGCCGCCGACGTGGTGGGCCGCGTGGTCTTTGTCTCGGCGGGGCTGGGCGTGGTGGTCTCGTTGCTCACCAATCCGCTGCTGTTCTTTCCGCTTATCGTGGTGCCGCTGATCGTGCTGCTGGTGCTCGAGATTCGCCATATGGTCAAGACAACGCAAGAGGTGGCACGCGCCGAGGACGAGGCCGCCCTGCGCGCAGCCGTGGAGCAGATTCGCGAAAAGCGCCGTCGCGAGCAGGAGGAGCAGGGCGACGCCGGTGACGAGGGCGATGCCGACGGTGGCCATACCGATGAAAGTGCGGAAGCCGATCCCGGCGCCCCAGGCGATTCCAACCGCTCGGCATAGCTCTTCGGTGCCTTTCGTCCCTGCAATTTGGATGCTCGTAGATGTTCCGAATCGCCCGCATTTCCGTATCAATATTCGTGCTACAGTTTGAGCGCTTTGTTGCCAATTGATTTCTGGGGAGTGGGATGGAACAGAAGCGCTCGGCGCAGTGTGCACGTGAAAGGGCTTCGGTACCGATGACGGCGGCGTCTGATTTTATCGTGCCCGAGGGGACTGACGAGCTGAGCCGCAGCACCCGCCGCGCATGGCGCGACCGCCTCAACGACGCCCAGGCGCGCAAGATGGCCCTGGGTACGCTCGCCGCGTTTGCCGGCGGTACGTTTTGGGGTTTTTCTGGCACCAGCGCCAGCTACCTCTTTGACGTGTGCCATATCGAGACGTTTTGGCTGATGAGCGTGCGCCAAGTTATCGCTGGCCTGCTCTTTATGTTCGTTGTGCTCAGAAAAGACCGCGACCGCTTGATCGAGCTGTGGACTACCCCCGCCGATCGCAAGCAGCTTATTCTGTTTACGATCTTTGGCCTGCTGTTCAACCAGCTTTGCTATCTGTCAGCCGTGCGCCTGACCAACGCGGGCACCGCGACTGTCTTCCAGTGCCTGCAGCTGGTGGTCGTCATGGGGTATGCCTGCGTCACCGCGCATCGACTGCCGCGCACGCGCGAGGCTCTTGGCATTTTGCTCGCATTGGGCGGAACGTTTTTGATCGCCACGGGCGGCGACCCCAGTACGCTCAACATCTCGCCGATGGGCCTGCTCTCGGGCCTTTTGTGCGCAGTGGGCGGTGCCTGCATAGCAATCATCCCTGCCGGAATCCTCAACAAATACGGTAGCCCGGTCGTCACGGGCTCGGCCATGCTTTCGGCGGGAATCGTGATGAGTATCTTTACCCAGCCGTGGGCGCATATGCCGGCGCTCGGCCCCTCGGGTGTCGGCGCGCTCGCGATATTTATTGTGGTGGGGTCGTTCTTCGCCTATATGTTCTACATGCAGGGCGTTAAGGAGATTGGCTCGGTGCGCGCGAGCCTCCTTGGAACCATGGAGCCGGTTTCGGCCACCATCACCAGCGCCCTTATGCTGGGAACGGTGTTTTTGCCCACCGACCTGGCGGGCTTTGCCATGATTATCGCGATGGTGTTTTTGACGGTGTAGCTGGCGCCAAGACGGAAAAGGCGTTGTGCCACATTTTCGCCAATTGATGTCCGTGTCTGGAGTTTAGCTGTCGATGCTCAAAATGCCATAAACTAGTAACGTTATGGACTTTTTCATTGCGACTCAATTGCGAGGATTTCTTTATGGCTGGTAATCACTTTAAGGGCAGCGATAGCGGCCGTCCTGCAGTTCCGCCGCGTCCGAACGGGGCTGGTAAGGCCGGCACGCCGGGCGGCGCTGGGCAGGGCGGTTCCGGTAAGCGCGTGTCCCCGGGCGAGACGGCGATGTTTACCGCTCTGTACGAGCAGTCTCAAAAGGCAAAAAAGACCGGCCGTGCAAGAGGGAATGTCTTTGCGGGCGGTGCAACCTCCACGTCGCAGCCGAGCGGGGCCCCTTCGATACCTGCGAACAACGCAGGTGCTGCCAACGCCGCGAATACCGCCGGCAACGTTAATGCCGGCAAGGCCGCCAACAATACTCCCTCTGCCGGTGGCGCGGGGCTTACGGGTAACCTTGGCACGATTTACACCGGCGCCTCCGAGACTGGCACGTTCGCCCGCCTGGATGATAGCGGTGCCGAGTTTGCGGGCTCGGGTTCCAAGGAAGATTATTACGATTTTGGCTTGAACTACGGTAGCGACGCTTCGTCGAGTTCGACCTCTGACGGTCTGGTCCGTCATCGCCATCGCAAGGGCGAGCGCAAAAAGCGTCACACTGGCGCCATTATTGCCGCTGTAGTCGCGGTGCTTCTCGTTGCGCTTGGCGCAAGTGGCTTTATGCTGCTTAACTCGGCAAAGACCGTAAAGAGCGAAGCGAAGGAGGCTGTCGAGATCGTCGGTGGCCTTAAGGACAAGGTCACGTCGGGCGATTTTTCGACGCTGCCTGACGACGCGAAGAAGATTGATGAGCTTTGCGACAGCATGAAGGCGGAGACCTCGAGCCCGCTGTGGACGGCGGCTTCGTTTATCCCGGTGTATGGCAGCGACATCAATGCGGCCCGCACCATGATCGACGCCCTGTCCGATGTCTCGAGCAATGCGCTGGTTCCCATGGCCGATAACCTTTCGCAGGCCACGCCCGGCAAGCTGTTTCAGGACGGCATGATTAACGTGTCCGCGCTGCAGGCGGTCGCCGATTCGCTTTCCAGCAGCTCGAAGGTGTTCAAGAGCGCCAACGAGAAGATCCAGGGCATTGGCGATACTCATATTTCCCAGGTGACCGAGCTGGTCGATAAGGCCAAGGACGGCTTTGCCACCCTCAACGGCGCGGTTGACGCGGCGGAGAAAGTCGCCCCCGTCCTTCCCCAGATGCTCGGCGCCAACGGCCAGACGCGCAACTACCTTATGTACGCCATGAACAACGTCGAGATTCGTGCCTGCGGCGGCTTTGGCGGTTCGCAGGGCCTGATTTCGGTCACCGACGGCCAGATGTCGATTGGCGAGTTTGTTCCATGTATTGCGCTTGGCAAAGACGAGGCGGTTGAGAGCGTCGACGAAGAGGACGAGGCACTGTTTGGCGACCACAGTAACCTGTACAACTCTGGTAACGCGTATTCGCCCGATTGGCCCCGCAACTCGCAGCGTGTCGCCGCGCTGTGGAAGTCCCAGTATGGGCAGGACGTTGACGGCGTCGTGGGTATCGACCCGGTGTTCCTACAGTATCTGCTGGGCCTCGTCGGTAATGTCTCGCTGCCCGACGGAACGGTTGTCGACGGCACCAACGCCGCAAAGGTCCTCATGCACGATGTGTACTGGAACTATCCGGTCGAGGAGTCGGACGGCATCTTTGCATCCGTCGCCAGCGCTGCCTTCGACAAGATCCTTGGCGGTATCGGCGATGTCGATGTTACGAAGCTTGTCAGCGCCGTTGAGCGCGGTGCCGAAGAGGGTCGCCTGATCGCGTGGATGAAAAACGATGACGAGCAGAACGCTATCAAGGAGATGAACATCGACGCCTCGCTGCCCGATCCGGATGACCCGAGTGAAGATCCCGTTGCCGGCGTTTACTTTAACAACCTGAGCTTCTCCAAGCTCGACTGGTACCTGAATGCCGATACGCAGATTGGCCAGGGCATCAAGAACGGTGACGGCACATGCTCGTATCGCATCACCGTTACCCTGACGAACATCATGACGCAGGAGGAGGCCGGCAAGCTGCCCGACTACGTCGCGGCGAGCGCGCCCGATGCCGCGCGCGACGACGAGCGTCTGAATGTCTCGTTGTTTGCCCCGACGGGCGGCAACATTACTGATCTGACCGTCGAGGGCACCCAGTTTGGTCTTGGCGCCGCTACGTGGCATGGAATCCCCTTCTATTCGGGCACCGTTGACCTGCATGCTGGCGAGACGACGACGATCACATATACGCTGACCACGTCAGCCGAGGCGGGGGACAAGCCGCTTACGCTGCGTCAGACTCCTACATGCCAGGCGGCTCGCGACAGCGCGTCGGCGTAGGGTTTTTCTGGTAGCGCAGATAATCGAGTACCATTTTGGGGCGGACAGGCAATCTGTTCGCCCCTATTTTGTAAGGAGAGCGCATGAAGTACTTTGGCACCGACGGCTTTCGCGGTGAGGCTAACGTTGGGCTGACGGTAGAGCACGCTTATAAGATTGGCCGTTTTGTGGGCTGGTATTACGGCGCCAACCGCGAGCGCAAGGCGCGCGTCATCGTGGGTAAGGACACGCGTCGCTCGAGTTATATGTTCGAGGCGGCGCTGGTGAGTGGCCTGGTCGCGAGCGGTGCGGACGCCTATATGCTGCACGTGATCCCCACACCGGGTGTAGCGCATCAGACCGTGGAAGGCTGCTTCGATTGCGGCATCATGATCAGCGCGAGCCACAACCCGTTTTGCGATAACGGCATTAAGCTCGTCAATAGCGACGGTTTTAAGATGGACGAGGACGTACTGGAGCTCATCGAGGACTACGTCGATGGCAAGAGCGAGGTGCCGCTGGCCACGGGCAACCACATCGGCGCCACGGTGGACTACATGCAGGGCCGCAACCGCTACATTGCCTCGCTCATCGCCAGCGCGAACTTTTCGCTGCAGGGCGTCAAGATCGGCATCGACTGCGCCAACGGCTCGGCGTCCTCGGTGGCCAAGCCGGTGTTCGACGCGCTGGGCGCCGACGTGCGCGTGATCAATGCCGCGCCTGATGGTTTTAACATCAACGTCGACTGCGGCTCCACGCATATGGAGCGTCTGCAGCGCCACGTGGTGGAGCAGGGCTTGGACGTGGGCTTTGCCTATGACGGCGATGCCGACCGCTGCCTGGCCGTGGATGAGCGCGGTCGCGTGGTAGACGGCGACCAGATCCTGTACGTGTGCGGCGTGTATCTGAACAAGCACGGTCGCCTTTCGGGCGGTACCGTGGTGCCGACGATCGCCAGCAACTTTGGTCTGGTCAAGTCGCTGGAGCTTGCCGGACTGAGCGCCGTGACCAGCGGCGTGGGCGACCGTCACGTGTATGCCAAGATGCGCGAGGGCGGCTACAGCCTGGGCGGCGAGCAGACGGGCCATACGATCTTTGGCGATATCGAGCGCACGGGCGACGGCATTATGACCTCGCTGCGCGTGATGGAAGTGATTCGTGCCGAGCGCGAGACGCTCTCGCAGCTCACGGCTCCGTGCAAGCTGCTGCCGCAGGCGCAGGTTGCCGTGCGCGTAGCGGATAAGGACGCCGCGCTCGAGAACATGGGCGTGCAGAACGCCATCGCCGAGGCCGAGACTGCGCTGGCAGGCGAGGGCCGCGTGCTCGTGCGCAAAAGTGGAACCGAGTCGGTGATTCGCGTTTTGGCCGAAGCGCCCGACCAAGCATCCGCCGATGCTGCCATGAAGCGCATCGCCAACGCGCTCGAGGCTCTGTAGTTACGCGGTTTTACCAAACCGCGTAACTGCTCGACGCTGCAAACGCCCCTAAGCGGCAATCTGACGTTCAATTTCAAGGGCGCGACCAGAAGGTCAGCGCCCTTTCATTTCACGTCACCTTGCTCGCTTAGGGTCGTTTTCGCTGACGTTGCCAAGACATTGGCGTCAACATGGTTGGCGTTGGCGATGGCGTGCTGGTCAATCCTTACAGCTCGTACAGCGTGGTGAACTTGTCCTGCAGGTAGCTGCAGTAGTAGCGGGCATCGAACGCCATGCCGCAGGCGCCCTTGATGAGCTCCGGCGCGTCCTTGGCGCGGCCCCACTGCCAAATGCGCTCACCCAGCCAGGCGCGGACGGGCGCCAGGTCGCCGCTCGCACAGGCGCCGTTAAGGTCGACACCGTCGCGGCACATGGCCGGCACAAACATGGCGTCGTAGGCGCTACCCAGCGCATAGGTGGGGAAGTAGCCAAACGAGCCGCCGCTCCAGTGCGTATCCTGCAGGCAGCCGTGCGTGTCGTCGGGAACGGGAATGCCCAGGTACTCGTTCATAAAGCGGTTCCAAAGCGCGGGGATGTCCTTGGCCGTGGCCTCGCCGGCAAACAGCATGCGTTCAATCTCGTAGCGCACCATAATATGCAGCGGATAGGTGAGCTCGTCGGCCTCGGTGCGGATCAGCGACGGCTGCGCAATGTTCACGGCGCGGTAGAGCGTGTCCTCGTCCACGTCGCCGTAGGCCTCGGGCGCGTGACGGCGCAGCACCTGCAGCAGCGGTCCCATAAAGGCGCGGCTGCGGCCCACGGTGTTCTCAAAGAAGCGGCTCTGGCTCTCGTGGATGCCCATGGAGGTGCCGCCCTCCAGGCACGTGCGCGCATAGGCGGGATTGACGCCTAGCTCGTAGGCGGCGTGTCCTGCCTCGTGGATGATGCTGTAGACGTTGGAGATGCAGTCGTCCTCGTAGATGTGCGTTGCGATGCGTGCGTCGCCCACCGAGAAGCCCTCGCTAAACGGATGCTCGGTAAAGGCGAGCGTGGTGTCGTCCAGGTCCAGGCCGACGAGCTTCATAAGGTCAAAGCTCATGGCGCGCTGGGCGGCCTCAGGCACGCGGGCGTGCAAAAAGTCGGCAGCGGGCTGCTGGCCGCGCTCGCCAATGGCATGCACGAGCGGTACGACCGTGGCCTTGACCTCGTCGCAAAACGCGTCGAAGTTCTTGGCGGAAAGGCCACGCTCGTACTGGTCGAGCCAAACATCGTATGGGTCGCGCTTGGGGTCCATGAGCTCGGCCTGATGCTTAAGTTGGGCGACGATTCTAT
This sequence comes from uncultured bacterium, assembly GCA_905214615.1. Classification (GTDB taxonomy): domain Bacteria; phylum Actinomycetota; class Coriobacteriia; order Coriobacteriales; family Coriobacteriaceae; genus Collinsella. The sequence goes on from CAJMMX010000045.1 coordinate 10,558, forward strand.
CTACATAGGGCTCAAAGCTCGCCCAGTCATTGGCCGTCTTGGCCTTGTGCCACACGGCGTCGGCCTCGCAGGTGAGCCTGGTCCAGGCCTCAGCCTCCTCGGTGGGAATGACGCTTGCCTCACGCTGGTCGCGGCCGAGCACGCGGATCTCGTCGAGCAGCTGCGGGTCGTCTACATGTCCGCCCGCGACGGTCTCTCGTGCCAGCGAGCGCACAAGTTCGACAGACTTTTTGCTGGTCAGCAGCTTGTGATGCTCGCCAGCAAGGGTGCCCATAGCATCGGCGCGGGCCGCGGCGCCGTTGGCGGGGGCAATGGTCGCGCCGTCAAACTCGGCAATCTTGAGCAGGTACTCACGAGTCCACAGCTTGCCTTCGAGCTTGCGGAATTTTTTGACGGCCTTATCGACCTTCATGCCTTTGGATGTCTTGCCCGCTGCAGGCTCGGCCTTCTTATCGAGTTTCTTTCCCATACCATATCCTTGATCTCGTGAGCCGAGCGCTTCGGGTGGGCGCGCGGCCAGTTTGCACAGCTACCTGCCTTGTACCCAGCACGAACAAAACGGAACGCGGCGATACGCCCACACAATGTGGTATCCTATAGCCCAACGCGTTGACGGAGAGGGTTTTGCCCGCCGCGTCGCCGGCAAGAGAGGGAAGGTCATGGGCTGCAAGCCTTCCTGCGGTGACAAGGGCCAAGCGTTCACTCCCGAGCAGCAACCTCAACGGGCGCGGCCAGCGGCGGCGAAGCCCCAGTAGGGAAGCCGTGAGCCTCGCGAAAAGGGGCAAAGAGTGGGCGCGGCGGGCCAGACATCCGCCGGGTCAAACAAGGTGGTACCGCGGAATTCAACCGTCCTTGGGCAATGCACATGCCCGAGGACGGTTTTTTGTTACCGAACCGGGCCGCGCATCCGTAAGCGTCGGGTAGCGCCAGCTGCCTCGGCAAGCGGATGCGCGAGAGACGAAAGGGAAGACATGAGTCTGATTGATGATCTGGTCAAACTCGAGGAAGAGGCCAAGGAGCTCGTCGCAGGCGCCGACGACGCCGAGAAGCTCGAGGCCGCGCGCGTCGCGCTGCTCGGCCGCAGGGGCCGCATCACCGGCCTGATGCGCATGATGGGCAAGCTCGCCCCCGAGGATCGCCCCGTCATGGGCAAGCGCGCCAATGAGATGCGTCAGCTGATCGAGGGCATGCTCGACGAGCGCACCACCGAGATGAAGGCTGCCGCCCTCAAGCACGCACTCGAGCACGATGCCGTCGACATCACGCTGCCAGGCATCCGTCCGCAGATCGGCCATCAGCACCTGATCAAGCAGATCATCGAGGAGGCCGAGGACATCTTCTGTGGTATCGGCTACACCGTCGAGTCCGGCCCCATGGTCGACACCTCCTACTACAACTTCACCGCACTCAACGCCCCCATGGATCACCCGAGCCGCTCGGCCCGCGACACGTTCTACGTGGTCGACAACAATCCCGGCAGCGTCGCGCACCCCGAGGCTCACGCCCACGGCGAGTCCGACGTGCTGCTGCGCACTCAGACCTCGGGCGTGCAGATCCACACCATGGAGTCGCAAAAGCCGCCCATCTACATGATCTGCCCGGGCACCGTCTACCGTCCCGATACGGCCGACGCCTGCCACCTGCCGCAGTTCAACCAGATCGAGGGCCTGGTCGTCGACGAGGGCATCACCTTTGGCGATCTTAAGGGTACGCTCGACTACTTTGTTAAGTGCATGTTTGGCGAGGACCGCAAGACGCGCTACCGCCCGCACTTCTTCCCCTTCACCGAGCCCAGCTGCGAGGTGGACGTGAGCTGCCACGTCTGCGGCGGCAAGGGCTGCAACTTCTGCAAGCACAGCGGCTGGATCGAGATCCTGGGCTGCGGCATGGTCGACCCCAACGTGCTGATCAACTGCGGCATCGACCCCGAGAAGTACACCGGCTTCGCCTTTGGTATTGGCGCCGAGCGCGTCGCGGCCCTGCGCTACGACCTGCCCGACCTCAGAACGCTCATGACTGGCGATATGCGCTTTTTGAATCAGTTCTAGGCCCGGCGGCTTTCCCAAGCACCGCACCTTGCCTTTCAATCGTCGGTTGCGTACCTAAGTACGCGGCCCTCCTCTTTCAAGGCAATCTGCGGCACTTGGAAAACCCGTCTCCGTTGCAGTTTTCCGGCTCAAAGCCGCATTTATGAAAGGAGACCAGTTAGATGCGCGTTTCTTACGACTGGCTCAAGACCATGATCGATATTCCGGAGGATCCCAAGACCCTTTCGGACGAATATATCCGTACCGGCACCGAGGTCGAGGCGATCGACACCGTGGGCGAGTCTTTTGACCACGTGGTGACCGCCAAGGTACTCACCAAGACCCCGCACCCCGATAGCGACCACATGTATGTGTGCTCGGTCGACGTGGGCGACAAGAACCTCGACGCCGACGGCAACCCCGCTCCGCTGCAGATCGTCTGCGGCGCGCAGAACTTCGAGGCCGGCGACCACATCGTCACGGCCATGATCGGCGCAGTTCTGCCCGGCGACGTCAAGATCAAGAAGAGCAAGCTTCGCGGCGTCGTGTCCATGGGCATGAACTGCTCCGCACGCGAGCTCGGCCTGGGCGGCGACCACTCTGGCATTATGATCCTGCCCGAGGATACGCCCTGCGGCATGCCGTTTGCCGAGTATGTGGGCTCGAGTGATACTGTGCTCGACTGCGAGATCACGCCCAACCGCCCCGACTGCCTGTCCATGATCGGCATGGCCCGCGAGACCGGCGCCATTTTCGATCGCGATTTCCACGTTGAGCTGCCCGCCATCAAGGCGGAGACTGGCCGCGCGACCGACGACGAGCTTTCCGTCGAGATTGCCGACGAGGGCCTGTGCGACCGCTATGTCGCCCGCATCGTGCGCAACGTGAAGGTCGGCCCGTCGCCCGACTGGATGGTCAAGCGCCTCAACGCCCTGGGCGTGCGTCCGCACAACAACATCGTCGACATCACCAACTACGTGATGATGCTCACCGGTCAGCCGCTGCACGCCTTTGACCTGGACACCTTTGCCGAGCGCGATGGCCACCGTCGCGTGGTGGTTCGCGCCGCCCAGCAGGATGAGAAATTCACGACGCTCGATGGCGAAGAGCGCGTGCTCGACGCCGGCATGGGCCTTATCACCGACGGCGAGCGCCCCGTGGCGCTGGCCGGCGTTATGGGCGGCATGGATTCCGAGATCGAGGACGACACCGTCGACGTGATGGTCGAGAGCGCCTGCTTTAACGCCGGCCGCACCTCGCACACCAGCCGCGATCTGTCGCTGATCTCCGACGCCTCCATTCGCTTTGAGCGCCAGGTCGACGAGACCGGCTGCGTGGATGTCGCCAACGTTACCTGCGCGCTCATCGAGGAGATCGCCGGCGGCGAGGTTGCTCCCGGCTATGTCGACGTTTTCCCCGCGCCCAAGACCATCGACAGCATTAAGCTGCGCCTGGCCCGCGTGCACGCCATCTGCGGTGCCGACATCGAGCCCGACTTTATCGAGCGTTCGCTCACCCGTCTGGGCTGCACCGTCGAGCGCGACGGCGAGGACTTTATGGTCACGCCGCCGAGCTTCCGTCCCGACCTGCCGCGTGAGATTGACCTGATCGAGGAGGTCCTGCGCCTGTGGGGCATGGGCCGCGTGACGGCGACCATCCCGGCTGCCAAGAACCACATCGGCGGCCTGACCCGCGAGCAGAAGCTCACCCGCAAGGTCGGCGAGATCCTGCGCGCCTGTGGCCTCAACGAGACTACGACCTTTGGCTTTGCCGCCCCGGGCGACCTGGAGAAGATCGGTATGTCCACCGAGGGCCGCGGCTGCCCCGTGGTTCTCATGAACCCGCTGGTGGCCGAGCAGACCGAGATGCGCCGCTCGCTGCTGCCGGGTCTGCTGCAGTCTGTGGCCTACAACGAGGCCCACGGCACGCCTAACGTGCATCTGTACGAGGTCGGCAGCCTGTTCCACGGTCGCGAGAATGCCAGCCTGCCCAAGGAGACCAAGTCCGTGGCGGGTGTGCTCTCGGGCCAGTGGAGCGAGCAGTCTTGGAACATGAAGTACCGCAAGCTGCGTTTCTTCTTTGGCAAGGGCATTGTCGAGGAGCTGCTCGCCCAGCTGCGCATCGAGAAGGTTCGCTTCCGTCCCGTCGAGGGCGAGGGCTATGCCTTTTTGCAGCCGGGCCGTGCGGCTGAGGTTCTGTCCGGCGGCACCGTGCTGGGCTGGGTCGGCGAGATTCACCCCGAGGCGCGCGAGGCTATGGGCATTGACGAGGTTGTCGTTGCCTTTGAGCTCGATCTGGACAAGCTGATCAAGGGCGCCCGCAATCAGGAGAACTACCGTGAGTTCTCGCAGTACCCGGCCGTTGAGCACGACCTTGCTATCGTGGTCGACAACACTGTGACCTGCGAGGATCTTGAGCGTCGTATTACGAGTGCCGGCGGCAAGCTGCTCGAGGGCGTGCGCCTGTTCGATGTCTACCGCGATCCGGTCCGCATCGGAGCGGGCAAGAAGTCCATGGCCTTCGCACTTACGTATCGCTCTGATGACCACACGCTCACCAGCGAAGAGGTCGAGAAGGCGCACCAGAAGATCATCACCAAGGTGTGCAAGGGCGTAAACGGCGAGGTCCGCTCGTAATCTTTGCCGTTCGGAACCCGCCCCCTGCGGGGTTTTCACGGCAACGACCTCGCCGCTTTGCGGCTGCGGGATGTTGCCTTAGAAAACCCCTCTCGGGGGCGGGTTCCTGCGTTAACCTTGTTGCGAGCGGACTGCACCTTCTTCCGGGTGACCGGAAAGTTGGGAGTGCATGGGCCTTTATTTGGCGGTGCGTGGACCTGGGTTAATAACGTACGTATTGCAAGGGCGTGCTGCGTTGTGGGCGGTGCGCCTTTTTGTTAGTATGCAGAGTCGGTGTTACGGATTGTTGGAAACGTAACACGCAACGTTCTGATTGAGAGGGCTCATGCATATTCCCGATAATTATCTGTCCCCGCAGACCGATGCCGTTATGGCGGTGGCGATGGTGCCCGTATGGGTTCACTGCATCAAGAAAGTGCGCGTCACGCTCGATCGCGAGCATATGGCCTTTCTGGGTATTTGCGCCGCATTCTCCTTCTTGCTCATGATGTTTAACGTTCCGCTGCCCGGTGGCACCACGGGTCACGCCGTTGGTGGTGCGCTCATCGCACTGCTGCTGGGCCCCGAGGCCGCGGCTATCGCTGTCTCGGTCGCGCTGGCGCTACAGGCGCTGCTGTTTGGCGACGGCGGCATCCTGTCCTTTGGCGCCAACTGCTTTAACATGGCCTTCGTGCTGCCGTTTGCCGCTGCTATCGTGTTCCGTGCGCTCAACAGCCGTTTGCACGACAAGAGCTGGGGCACCTCGGTTTCGGCCATCGTAAGCGGCTGGGTCGGCCTGTGCCTGGCGGCCCTGTGCGCAGCAATCGAGTTTGGTATTCAGCCGATGCTTTTCACGAATGCTTCGGGCGCTCCGCTGTACTGCCCCTTCCCGCTGTCCATTGCCATTCCGGCCATGATGATCCCGCATATGTTGGTAGCCGGCGTGGTCGAGGGCGTGGCGACTGCCGCGATCTACGGCTTTATCAAGAAGACGGCGCCGAGCGTTATCGTCGGCCCCGAAGCCGCCGATGGACAGCTTGCTGCCGAGGGCGCTGCTGCCAAGAAGACCTCGCTGGTCCCCACGCTCATCTTGGTTGCCGTGCTTGTCGTGGCCACGCCGCTGGGCCTGCTGGCCACGGGTGACGCCTGGGGTGAGTGGGACGCCGAGGGCGCCGCGACCGCCGTTCAGGAGGTTGGCGACGACAGCCTGCAGGCTTCGGTCGGTCTCGACACCCCGACCTTTGCCGATGCGCTGCCTACGGGTGATTACCTGCAGGCCTATTCCGAGGAGCAGGGTCTCGGCTTTGCCGGTCAGGCTGCCATGTATATCCTGTCCGGCGTGATTGGCGTGGCGGTGCTCACCATCGCATTCCGTCTGATCTCGCTGACGGTCAAGGAAAGCGGTGCTCATGACGATGGTCGAGCTGCCTAGCTGGCTTGCGGTCGAGCAGCGTTACGAGCCCACGGGCGCTCGTCATCGCGTGATGCAAAAGAACGTCCTGCACCTGGCGAGCCTGCTTGAGCGGGTTCGCCTGGGTGGAGGCGCGCACGAGGGCGGGTCGATGGTCGACCGCGCCCTTTCTTGCGTTTCGGCTCCGGTGCGCCTGGTGGGGATATTCGTTTGCGTCCTGTGCGTGTGCCTGACACAAAGCCCGCTGTACCTCATGTTGATGGCGGCTATCGCGTTGGTGCTGGTCGCGGTGCGCCCTGTACGCGGGCTGTGCGCTACCTTTGTGCCGGCGTTGGCTGCCGCGGGGTTTGCCGTGGTTTTGGCGCTGCCTGCCCTGCTGCTGGGTGCTTCCGCCACGGGCGCCATGCTCAAGATTGCACTCAAGACGTTCATTAACGTGTCGCTGGTGCTGGGCGTTTCGTGGACGCTCACCTGGAGTCGCATGTCGGCGGCGCTTAAGATGCTGCGCCTGCCCGACGAGGTCATCTTTACCTTTGATATGGCACTCAAGCATATTGAGGTGCTGGGATGCACGGCGCACGATCTGTGCGAATCGGTCATGTTGCGCAGCGTTGGCCGTGCGCCTGAGGGATTTTCGCGTACCGATTCGATCGCGGGTATCATGGGCATGACCTTTATCAAGGCGATGGAGTGCAGCCACGCGATGGACGAGGCTATGCTCTGCCGCGGCTTTGCCGGTGCGTACCCGGCGCCCGGGCGGAGCGGCTTTGGCTGGCGCGATGCGGTTTATGCGGCCGTCGTGGTGCTGCTCGCCGTGTTGTGCGTGGTGCTGTAGCGCGGGCGGCCGAGCCGTCGATGTGGATAGGGAAGGGCGACGTTTTGGCAAACGATACGAATGGCGTGATGGGCGCGAGCGGTGCTACTGGCGCCAAGAGCGTGCCGCTCATCGAGTTTCGCGACGTGGTGTTCTCCTATGCGGGGCATACGGTTGTCGATGGTGTGTCGCTGCAGGTCGATCGTGGTGAACTCGTTGCCCTACTCGGTCCCAACGGCTGCGGTAAGACGACGATTATGCGCCTTATCAACGGTCTTGAACTAGCGGACGCGGGTGCGTGCCTGTTTGACGGGCACGTGATCGATGCGGCATATCTCAAGGATTCCGCAGCCGCTCAGCGGTTCCATCAGCGCGTGGGCTTTGTGTTCCAGAATGCCGACGCCCAGCTGTTCTGCGCTACGGTGGGCGAGGAAGTTGCTTTTGGCCCCGCGCAGATGGGGCTGCCGACAGACGAGCTCGAGCGCCGCGTCCGCGATGCCATGGAGCTGTTCCAGGTTGCCGATCTGGTCGATGCCTCGCCCTATCAGCTTTCGGGCGGGCAAAAGAAGCGCGTTGCGCTGGCGGCAGTCGTATCGATGAACCCCGATATCCTAGTGCTCGATGAGCCCACCAACGGGCTCGATGAGGACTCGTGCGACATCGTAGTCAACTTTTTGCTGGCCTACGTTGCTGCCGGTAAGACGGTTTTGATGAGTACGCACCATCAAGATTTGGTGCGCCGCTTGGGGGCCCGTGCCATCTATATCGATCGATATCACCATGTGGTCGAGGCGCCTTCGCCGTCGTATGGAACCGAGAGCGGTGCTGCGGAATAGTTGCTGCGTAGAGGATGCGTAGCCGCCCGCGCGGCTTTGCCGTGATGGTATAGTTATCCAGGTTTTTTATGGGGGTTGCTATGCCAAGCTGGAACATTCATATCGCTCAAACGGAGCGCTTGCTGACACGTGCTAGCGTGCTTGCCGATAGCGTGCGCGACCGCAATGCCTTTTTGTTTGGCTGCGTGGTTCCGGACATCTTTGTGGGCTACATGGTTCCCGGCATTGCCGATCCCATCCCGTACCGCATCACGCACTTTGCTAAGCCCGAGCCTATCCCCAAACCACGCGAGCACGAGTTCTGGGATACCTATGTGACGCCGCTGCTTAAAGGCGCACCCGCGGGCGAACCTGCTGAGGCTACCTCGATTGTCGAGGAGCGCGAGCGACTGAACCGCGTGCACTATCCTCAGCGCTACAGGGATGCCGAGCCGGTTGTCGGTCCCGGCGCCTGTGAGTTCTCGCTTGCGTCCGAAGATGTGGCGCAGTCGCTGCTCGATTTAACGCTGGGCGTCTGGTCGCATCTGGTGGCCGACACGGTATGGAACACGCGTGTGAACCAGTATCTGGAAGCACACGGCGGCAAGCCGTGCGAGGAATTCCGCATTAAAAAGCAGGGCGATTTTGACTGGTTTGGCAAGACGCTGGGCATCGTTTCCATTCCGCGTGCGACCGATCGCCTCTATACCGCTGCGACGCGTTTTGGGCAGTATCCCATCCATAAAGAATATGTGCTCAAGACTATCGGCGTCATGCACGAGATTGTACGCGAAAACCCCGGCGAGCCCGATCATCCGCCGTATCGCCTGCTAACCGAGGAGTTTTTCGATGCAACGTTTACCGAGGTCATCGAGCTGACCGAGGCGGGATTTGCGGCTCGCGTTGCTGCTTCTGACGTTCCCGCAGTCCCCCTGATCGCTAGCTGCTAGCCGGCCGGCTTGACGGCGAACAGCTCATCCCAATCGACCAATAGCTCCCGCCGCAGGGCATCTTCGGTGGTGCGTTTCTGATCGGTCTTTGGGATGTAGGGGAGCCCTGCCTTTTTATGGATGAGTTCGGCGATGTTGTTAAAGCTCTTCGTGTCTTTGATTTGCTCATAGGTTATCTGGATAACGTCATAGCCCATGCTTGTGAGGGCGGTGGTGCGCTCGGCATCGGAGAGACTTGCGGCTTCGCCATCGTGGGCGGAGCGGCCTTGGCATTCCAAGATGACGCCCATGCTGTCGGTGTTGCTCTCTATGAGGATATCGGCGTAGCAGCAGGTTTTGTCATACAGTGAGCGCGCGGCGTCGCTGAGTGGGATGCGCACGTTGTTTGCGATGTTGATGCCCATGCCGCCCTCGTTGCGGGGGAGCGAGACAAGCATAGAGGCCTGTACTTCGAAGGGCGAGGCGGTCTGCCCCGTCATGTGCTCGGCCGCCCAGCGCAGTTGTTTAACGCCGCGCAGGCCTGCAGCCTGCTTGGCGAACGCGGCGATATCCGCCGCGCTGAGGAGCGGCGGGCGCTTCCACAAATTGGTGTCATTGCCCTTGGTGTCGACAACACGCTCCCAGCAGCAGTTGGGTGGAATGAGCTTAAGCGAAATAGCTTCATCAAGATGTTGTTGCGTTCGCTCGCAGGGCTTAAACACTGCAAAGGAGCCGCACATCTCGTAGCAAGCCATGAGTAGCTGGTTGCGTGAGACCTGCGTAGCAAGGCTGAGCAGCGTAAACTCGGGCGACGTGACATCAAATCCATGTTCAGTTTGCCTAAACGACCCGGGAGGCGGCTCTTGGGTCAGGAGGTGCGATTTAAACAGGCTTCGCGACCCGGATTGTGCTCGAGTGAATACAAACCTGTGAAGCGGTGCGTGAAGTAGGTCTTTTACAACTGCATGACTTCCGAGGCCGCAACATCTGCGATCCATATTGCCAAGGCTAATGGCGGGGTAAAGCCCTAATACCTGCGGCGGGATACAGTGATAGTAAAAAGCGGATTGACCGCATAGCGTCAGGTCCATGATATCCTCCTGGTCGAAATGTGCTTTTGGACCGTGCGATGCCAGCGTCAATTCGGAAGTATGCGGCAAAATCTGAACCCTGTGAGCAGACCTGGCTTTTGAGGCCAGTTTATCAGGCATTTTGTTGCGAAAAAACGGGGTGTGCTCGGAGGTCTCAGAATTTGCCGCATACTTCCGAAAACGCGGTCGATCTGGCTCTTGCTAAAACGATTTAGCAGCGTCGGGTAAGGTGTGGTTTCGCCATCGGGCGAACACTTTTAGCGCTTGGGACTTTATTTTTGGGCCTCGAAAGGTGGATTTCGCGCTTTTGGTAAAGAAATGGGTGCGTGTTTTGCCGTGTGCCGGCATTGACACAGAAAAAGG
>CAJMMX010000046.1 GCA_905214615.1 uncultured bacterium
CCTCTTTGGCGGCAGCGTCAACAACGAGTTCACCAAGATCGTCCAGACGCGTCCCAACACGCACCTCGTGACCAATATGAACTTGCCACTCCTTATTCAGCTGCTGTTCGTACCCGATTCCACTCCGATCGACGAGGCCATTCGCCAGATCGTCGAGGCGGACGACACTAAGGTCAAGTACGTCAACGACCTGCTGGGGCAGGCCGAACTCGATGAGTTTTAATCGTTAGGAGCACATCATGATTCAGATGATTCGTGTAGATTATCGACTGCTTCACGGTCAGGTTGCCGTTAGCTGGACCTCGGCTCTGGGTGCCGACTGCATCCTGTTAGTGAGCGACACGGTCCTCAATGACAAGCTTCGTCTGCAGGCCCTGTCCCTTGCAAAGCCCGAAGGATGCAAGGTCGTCGTCAAAAACACCGAGGATGCTGTCAAGGCGCTCCAGAGCGGTGTGACCGATAAGTACAAACTCTTCGTGGTTTGCGAGACGATTCAGCAGGCCGGTGCCGTCGCCAAGGCGATGGGAGTCAAGAAGATCAACCTCGGCAACGTTGCCTTTAGCGAGAATGCCCGCCAGGTCTCGACGAGCGTGTTCCTCACGCCCGAGAACGAGGCCTACGTGAAGGAGCTGCTCGGCGAGGGCTATGAGCTGTTCATTCAGATGATTCCGGCAGATGCGAAGACTGACGCCGCGAAGGTCATCGGTTAGGGGCCGTCATGGTTATCAAGACAATCCTGATTTTCCTTATTGCCCTTTTGGGTTATTCCGAGTGGCTGACGGGCACGAGCTACCTCCAGCGCCCGATCGTGCTCGGACCTCTGGTTGGCCTTGTCATGGGCGACATGGTGACCGGCACGATCATGGGCGCCACGATGGAGCTTGCCATGGTCGGCGCCATCTCGGTCGGCGCCTATAACCCGCCCGATACGATTTCCGGCACTATCCTGGGCGTATCTCTTGCCATGCAGGCCGGCGCGGACGCTTCAGCGGCCCTGACCCTGGGTATTCCTATCGCCACGATCGTCCTGGCGCTCGACACGGCCCTGGGCCAACCGGTCATGCTGCTGCTGGTGCACCGTATCGACAAAAACGTCGAGGACGGAGACACCAAGGCCATCACGCGCAACATGCTCATCGCCGGTTACGCGCAGAGCTGGTGCGGCCTGCTGATTATTCCCCTGGCATTCTTCTTTGGTGCCGATGCTGTTGCCAGCCTGCTCAACATCATCCCCGATTTCGTTCAGACCGGCATGGATGTCGCCGCCGCCTTCTTGCCCGCACTCGGCTTTGCGATGCTGGCGCAGATGATTATGAACAAAACAGTGGCTCCGTTCTTCTTCGCTGGCTTCTTCCTCGTCGCCTACTTTGGCATTAGCACGACGGGCGTGGCGATCTTTGCCGCGATCATCGTCGTCGCGATGACGGTTTTGGGTGATAAGAAAAAAGCGGAGCAGCCCGCAGCGGCAACCGAGGATCCTGCGATTGGGAGTGGGTTCGATGAGTTTTAAGTTTGAGTCTTCTTACGACGGGCTGATTTCCCGCGCAGACCTTAAGAAGCTGTTCTGGCGCTCGATTCCCTATGAGCATTCCTGGAACTACGAGCGTATGGGCCATATCGGCTTTATGTGGGCCCTGATGCCGATCCTTCGCAAGCTGTATCCGCAGGATGCGGACTTTAAGGCCGCACTCAAGCGCCATATGGAGCTCTATAACGTCACGCCGTATATCTCGACGCTCCCCATGTCCATTGCTGCCGCAATGGAAGAAGTCAACGCCACCGAAGATAACTTTGACACGAGCGCGATCTCTAATGTCAAGCTTGCTTTGATGGGACCGCTGTCCGGCGTGGGCGATGCCTTCTACTGGGGTACGCTGCGAATTTTGGCAACGGGTGTCGGCACGTCGCTGGCGCTGCAGGGCTCTATTCTTGGCCCGATTTTGTTCCTGCTCGTGTTCAACGTCCCCCACTACATCATCCGTTACCTGCTGACGTTTGTGGGATATCGCTTTGGCTCGGACATGATCAGCAAGGTCCAGGAATCGGGCATTATGGACACGATCGTCAAGATGGCCTCTATCATGGGCGCCATGGTGATCGGTGCTATGACCATGGAGATGGTCACCGTGGACATTCCGCTCATGGTCGGTGCGGGCGATGGTGCTCAGACGCTCGCCGAGCTGCTCAACGGAATCTTCCCGGGCTTTGTCACGATGGGGCTGTTTGGAATTGTCTATCTCATGCTCAAGAAGAAGATGAATCCGCTGCTCATCATGCTTGTGATCCTGCTCGTGAGTATCGCTGGCGCGTTCTTTGGAGTGCTTGGTGTCCAGTAGGGTATCCGTCATAATGAAAACAATGTAAGAGGGGGCGTCGCGCACACTGTGCTGCGGCGCCCTTTTGCCGAAAGGTGGACAAGATGGAGTATCCGCAGCTTGCCGTCATGAATATCAGCCATCGTTATTTTGACCTTGAGGAATTCTTTTCTTCGGCAGCGGCCTCGGGCTATACGTGTTGCGAGCTTTGGACCGGGGCGATGCATCTGTATGTCGATTGCCATGGATACGATTCGCTCGAGCGGGTACGGGAGCTGTCGCAGCGGTATGGGGTTCGGATTGTGGGGCTTTGTCCCGAACAGAACAACCCCAAGCCGTGGAATATCGCGGCGCGCGGGAATGAGGCGCGTGCCCGCACGCTCGCGTACTTTAAGAACGTTGTAGATATCGCGGTGGAACTTGGAGCCGAGCAGGTCATGGTCTCGAGCGGCTGGGCATTTTTGAACGAGCCGATCGAGGACGCGTGGGGTCGCAGCGCCTCGATGCTGCGTGCGATTGCCGAGCATGCGGGAGAGCGCGGCGTGCGACTGGTGCTCGAGGCCCTACAGCCGGTTGAGTCGATGATCGTGAACTCGGCGGCCGATACGAAGCGCATGATCGAGGCAGTTGATCATCCGGCACTTAAGGCGTGTCTGGATTTGGGCGCTATGGCGGTGGCGGGGGATACCATCGACGATTATTTTGATCTGCTTGGCGATGATGTCGCCCACGTGCATTTTGTCGATGTTGCGGCAGATGGCACGACGCATCTTGCTTGGGGTGACGGCGACCGCGATATGCGCGCCGACCTGGATAGGCTGGTGGCGCGCGGCTATCGCGGAGTTGTTTCGGCCGAGACCTATGACGGGCGCTATTTTGCCGACCCCGCAGCTGCCGATGCGCAGGTAATGGCAGAGTATCGTCGTGCGATTGGCGCCTAGGTGGGGTCGGGCTGCGGCAACCTACCCTATGTTTCCAGATGAATACGGTGTGAGCGGCTGCGACGGATTTTCCCCGCAAGCACTCTAGTATGCTAAAGTACCCAGAAGACCGGCGGAGCTATGCCGGTCTTTTGTTCTATATGAAACACAGCATGAGGAGGCTCACCAGATGACGGCCACACCGTGGGGATTCCGGGACATATTGCCCGAGGAGGCTCAGGCGCGCGAAGAGATTGCGCTGACGGTGAAGGGCTGCTTCAGGGAGTATCATTACCTTCCGGTCGAGACGCCGCTGCTCGAGGACAAGGGCTCACTCGAGGAAGGCGGCCGCATTGCGGACACGCCGTTTAAGCTCTTTGACGATGATGGCCGCCTACTGGTGGTCCGTCCCGACAACACGTTGCCGATCGTGCGCCTGGTTTCGACCCGCATGCACGCTGCCGACCTGCCCCTGCGCCTTCGCTACGAGGCGCCGGTGGTTCGCGAGTGCCAGCGCAATGCCGGTGGCTCGCGTCAGTTTACACAGCTGGGCTTTGAGCTTATCGGTGCGGGCGATACCGCGGGCGATGTCGAGATCGTCTCGCTCGTGGCCGAGGCCGTGCGTAAGCTGGCACTGCCCGATGCGCGCATTATCGCAGGTAGCGTGCGTCCGTTTAAGGAACTGCTCGCGACGTGCGGGGATCGCGAGCTGGCTGCCGAGGCCCTGCGTTGTGTGCACGCCAACGACTTTGTGGGCCTCGATGCCCGCGTGGCGGCAAGCGCCGAGCCCGAGGCCGTCAAGGCTGCCATCAGCGAGCTGCCGCGCTTACACGGCGGCGCCGAGGTACTCGACCGCGTCGATGCGCTTCTGGCGGCGGCGGGCATTGTCGCGCCGCTCACGCGCGAGCTGCGTGCCCTGGTCGAGGGCCTGGCTCCCGAGGACGCCCAGGTGCTGTCGTTCGACTTCTCTATCATGAACTCTTTCGATTACTACACGGGCCTGGTCTTTAAGGCCTATGCCGGCGGCTTGCCCGATCCGGTCGGTTCGGGCGGACGCTATGACTCCATCTTTACCGGCGCATTTGGCGCCGGTATCGAGGTGCCGGCGGCGGGCTTCGCCTTTTCGCTCGAGCGCCTGGAGGCCGCGCGCACCTCGGCCGAGGATGCCGCTTCCGATGGCGACCATGCCGCGGGCCGTGGCGCCGAGGGCCCGCTGCGCATCGCCGTGCCCAAGGGCTCGCTTAAGGCCGACACGCTCGACGTGCTCGAGGCCGCGGGTCTGGACGTCTCTGAGCTGCGTGATCCCGGCCGTCACCTGATCGTGCGCGGCCGCGACACGCGTGCCGGCGAGGGCGCGGTCGGCGATATCGAGTTTGTCATCGTGCGCCCCAGCGATGCGCCCGCCTTTGTGGGCTGCGGCGGTGCCGATTGCGGCATCTGCGGTTGGGACTCGCTCATCGAGGCCGACCTCAACCTGCTGCAGCTGGTCGATCTGGGCTACGGCCTGTGCACTTTCATTGAGGCGGAGCCCGCGTGGCGCGCCGGCCAGGCCGAGCGCAACTATGTCCGCCGCGGGTCGCTTCGCGTGGCCACCAAGTATCCGCGCATCGCGAGCGCCTGGTATGCCGAGCGCGGTGTGAACGCCGATATCGTCTCGCTGCACGGTAACATTGAGCTGGGTCCCATCGTCGGCATGACCGATCGCATCGTGGATATTACCGCCACGGGCGCCACGCTGCGCGATAACGACCTCGTTATTACTGGTCGCATTATGGACTGCACGGCCCGCTTCTTTGTCAATCCGGGTGCCGCACGTCTGGATCCGCGCGTACGCAATCTGGCAGATCGCTTGGCGGCAGCCGTGAAGGACAAGCATTTTGAGCCCGTTGCGGGCTCGGCACAATAGCGCGAGCGCGCACGGGCGCCCCAACGTCCGGGCGGCAGGTCGACTGACGCCGCCGCCCGGTCTCTCGTTTTTCGAACACAACCTCGACCGATAGGGGATACCGAAATGAAGACCATCAAGCTTGCTCCCGGTGAGCGCCTCGTTACCAACCAGCTCAACCGTAAGGGCGTGCTGCCGCAAAACATCGTCGACGCCGCTCGCGATATCGTGGCCAACGTGCGTGCCAACGGCGATGCCGCGGTGCGCGATTACTGCCAGCGTTTTGACGGTGTTGAGCTGCAGAGCTTCCGTCTTCCGCAGGAGCAGATCGATGCCGCGCTCGAAGGTCTTGATCCGGCCTTTGTCGCCGCGCTCGAGAAGGCCGCGCGTCAGATTCGCGAGTTCCACCAGCGCGAGGTCGAGCAGAGCTGGTTTACCACGCGCCCGGACGGCACGATGCTCGGCGTTAAGGTGACCCCGCTTGCTGCGGCCGGTATCTACGTGCCGGGCGGTCGTGCACAGTACCCTTCCACCGTGCTTATGAACGCCATTCCCGCCAAGGTGGCCGGCGTCAAACGCGTGGTCATGGTAACCCCGCCGCAAAAGGATGGACTGATTAGCCCGTATACGCTCGCCGCGGCGAAACTCGGCGGCGTGGACGAGATCTATATGGTGGGCGGTGCCCAGGCCGTGGCCGCGCTGGCGTACGGTACCGAGACCATTCCGCGCGTCGACAAAATCACCGGCCCGGGCAACGCCTTTGTTGCCGCTGCCAAGCAGATTGTCTCGGGTGACGTGGGTATCGACATGGTCGCCGGTCCCTCCGAGGTCTGCGTGCTGGCCGATGCCACGGCCAAGCCTATGGTGGTCGCGGCCGACCTGATGGCTCAGGCCGAGCACGATCCGCTGGCGGCCTGCTATCTGGTGACCTGCGACGAGCAGTTTGCGCGTGAGGTCGAGGCGGGTATCGACATTCTGGTAGCGCAGTCCCCGCGTGCCGAGATTACGTGCGCTTCGCTCGACAACGAAGGCACCATCGTGGTGGCCGCCGACATGGCTGCCGCCGTCGAGGCCGTGAACACGGTGGCGCCCGAGCACCTTGAGCTGCATTGCAAGGATGCGATGGGCCTGCTCGGCGGCATTCGCAACGCCGGCGCCATCTTTGTGGGCGCTTGGAGCTCCGAGCCGCTCGGCGATTATGTTGCTGGCCCCAACCACACGCTGCCGACCGGCGGCACGGCCATGTTCTCCAACCCGCTTTCGGTCGAAGAGTTCGTCAAGCGCTCGAGTGTCATTTGCTATACACCCGAGGGCTTGCTCTCCGATGCTCCTGCCACGCAGCGTCTAGCCGAGGCCGAGGGTCTGTGGGCACACGCGCTTTCCGCCGCGCTGCGTCGTCGCGTGCTGGAGCAGGGCGAGGATTCCGTGAGCGCCGAGTCACTGGCTGCGGCCGACCTGACCAAGGTCGCTTGGCCGGGCGACGCCGTGGCGACGGTTGCCGAGGGCGTGGACCTGGCGGTTGCGCGCGCGGATGGCGCCGACGCGACTGGCAAGGAGGCCTAATATGGCCGAGCTCACGCTCCGTATGAAGGAGCTCGTCCAGCCCTACTTGGCCGGCATTGAGCCCTACGATCCCAACTTTACGCCCACGCGCATCAACCTTTCGGCAAACGAGAACACCTACCCCGTGCCGGCCGACGTGCGCGAGGCGGTTGATGCGGCGCTTGCCGCCACGCCGCTCAACCGCTATCCCGACCCCATGTCCAACGACCTGCGCGACGAGCTTGCCGCTTGGCATGGCGTGACGCGCGAGAATGTCTGCGTGGGCAACGGCGGCGACGAGCTGCTCTATAACTACCTGTTGGCGTTTGGTGGCGCGGGGAGGACCCTGCTCAACTGCCCGCCGTGCTTTAGCGAGTATGCCTTCTTTGCGTCTCTGTGCCAGACCGAGGTGCGCGATGTGTGGCGCGACCCGGCGACCTTTGAGCTCGACCAGGCA
This sequence comes from uncultured bacterium, assembly GCA_905214615.1. GTDB lineage: Bacteria > Actinomycetota > Coriobacteriia > Coriobacteriales > Coriobacteriaceae > Collinsella. The sequence goes on from CAJMMX010000046.1 coordinate 7,120, forward strand.
GCCGTGCTTGCGGCGGCACCCGAGTGCAACCTGGCCATCGTGACCTCGCCCAATAACCCCACGGGCGACGTGGCACCGCTCGACTTTGTCGCGGCGCTGTGCGATGCGTGCCCCGGCATGGTCATGGTCGACGAGGCCTACGTTGAGTTTGCCGACGATTCGTTTGGCGCGGCCACCACGGCGCAGGGGCTTATCGCCGAGCATCCCAACCTGGTGATTCTGCATACGTTGTCCAAGGCGTTTGGCGCTGCCGGTACGCGTCTGGGTTACGTGATCGCGGCACCCGAAGTCATCGACGTGTTCGCGGCGATTCGCCAGATCTATTCGGTCAATGTGCTGAGCCAGGCGGCGGCGCTTGCCTGCGTGCGTGCCCGCGATGCGTACGCGCCCGTGGTGGCACAGGTCGCATCCGAGCGCGAGCGCGAGCTGTGCGCCCTGCGCGCAATGGCTGCCGAGGGCCTGCCCGTGGAGGTATGGCCGAGCGCGGCGAACTTTGTGCTCGTGCGCACGCCGCATGCCACGCGCGTGCGCGAGCGTCTGCGCGACGAGTATTCAATTTTGGTGCGCGACTTTAGCTACGCGCCGGGGCTCGCGGACTGCCTGCGCATTACCGTGGGTACCCCGCAAGAAAACGACGAGGTGCTGGCCGCGTTTGCCGCGCTGGTGAAGGAGGAGATGTAGATGGACCGCTATGCCGAGGTAACCCGCAAGACGGGCGAGACCGACATTGTCGTAAAGCTCGACCTGGACGGATCTGGCGTGTGCGATATCTCGACCGGCGTGCCGTTTTTCGACCACATGCTCAACGCCTTTGGCCGCCATGGCCTGTTCGATTTGACGGTGCATGCGGTAGGCGACGTTGAGGTCGACGCACATCACACCGTCGAGGACACCGGCATTGTGCTGGGCGAGGCGTTTTGCCAAGCGCTGGGCGACAAGGCGGGCATTACACGCTTTGCCGACGCGGCGATTGCCATGGACGAGACGCTCGTGATGGCCGCCGTGGATATTTCGGGTCGCGGGCAGGCCTATTGCGAACTGCCCGTGCCGACTGAGCGCGTGGGCAGCTTTGATACCGAGCTGGCCGTCGAGTTCTTCTGCGCCTTTGCGCGCGATGCCAAACTCACGCTGCACGTGCGCGAGCTGGCGGGCGGCAATTCGCACCACATTATCGAGGCCGCCTTTAAGGCCGTGGGCCGCACGATGCGCCGCGCCTGCGAACTCGATCCCCGCGTGCAGGGTATCCCCAGCACCAAGGGCTCGCTGTAACCGTCACAAGGGTAAAACCACCACGAAGATGCCTGTCCTCTTTGTGGTGGTTTTGGATGATGAGAAGTGGAGGGGTCGCGTGGGCGAACCGAAGATCGTGGTGGTCGACTATCACAAGGGCAACTTGTCGAGCGTCGTGCGCGGGCTTGCGCGCGCCGGTGCTGCCGCCTGCACGTCGGACGATCCGGAGCAGATCCGCAACGCCGACGGCCTGGTCATCCCGGGCGTGGGTGCGTTCTATGACGCGATCGCCTTTATGCGTCAGAGCGGCGAGGAGGTGGCCGTGCTCGATGCCGTTGCCGCCGGAACTCCGCTGCTCGGCATCTGCCTGGGCCTTCAGCTGTTTTTTGAGCGCGGCAACGAGGGCGTGCCTGCGAACGAGGACGCGGACGCGGACGACGATGCCTCCGAGCAGGCCGGTGGTCCCTGGGTCGATGGCCTGGGCATCATGCGTGGCTCGTGCACGCACCTGGAGTCGAGCCGTCTGAAGGTCCCGCACGTGGGCTGGGACCAGGTGCGCATGACGCCCGCCGGTGCGGCCGATCCGTTGCTTGCCGGTTTTGCCGAGGGCGCCAACATGTATTTCACTCACAGCTACGCGGTGGCCGACGACGTCGATGCCGCCGATGTGTTGGCGCGCACGCACTATACACGGAGCTTCCCGTGCATCGTGCGCCACGGCAACGTGTGGGGCTGCCAGTTCCATCCCGAGAAATCCTCTGCGCTGGGTCAGCGCATCCTTAAGAACTTCGTGAGCATCGTCGAGGGGGCCGGCCGATGATTCTGTTTCCCGCAATCGATTTGATCGGCGGCAAGGTCGTGCGCCTGGAGCGCGGCGACCGGAGCCGCTGTAAGGTGTATTCTGACGACCCCGTGGCCGTTGCCCGCTCCTTTGCCGAGCAGGGCGCGAGCTGGGTGCACGTCGTCGACCTGTCCGCTGCCTTTGGCGAGGACGAGGACGCGTGCGCTGCCAACTTGGCAGCGATTAAGGCCATCTGCGGCGTCGACGGTCTGTCCGCGGACGTGGGCGGCGGCGTTCGTTCGCTCGCGCGCATCGACGAGCTGGCCGGCTACGGCGCGCGTCGCATCGCGCTAGGCACGGTGCTCGTGACCGAGCCGGGATTTGCCGAGGTGGCGGCGCAAGGCTTTGGCGAGTTACTGGTGGCAGACATTGCCGCCCGTGACGGCCAGGTCAAGGTGAATGGTTGGCGCGACGGCGCGGGTGTGGCGCTCGACGACGCCGTGGCGCAGCTCACCGAGCTGGGCTTTAAGCATCTGGTGTATACCGACATCGCGCGCGATGGCATGCAGACGGGCATCGACGTGGCGGCGTATCGCCATGTGGCCGAGGTCGCGGGCTTTCCCGTCGTGGCTTCGGGCGGCATCTCGATGCTCGACGATATCCGCGCACTGGCCGCGGTGGGCGAGGATGCCATCGAGGGTGCCATTACCGGTCGTGCGCTCTACGAGGGCAACTTTACGCTGGCCCAGGCGTTGGCCGCCGCCCGAGGGAAGGAGTAGCCCATGCTTGCCAAACGCGTGATTCCCTGTCTGGATGTTAAGGACGGCCGCGTGGTCAAGGGCGTCAACTTTGTGAGCCTGCGCGATGCTGGCGACCCGGTGGAGCTGGCGCGCGCCTACGACCGCGAGGGTGCAGACGAGGTCGTCTTCCTGGACATTACCGCGACGAGCGACAACCGCGCGACGACCATCGAGATGGCGGCGCACGCGGCCGAGGAGCTCGCTATTCCCTATACCGTGGGCGGCGGTTTCCGCGACTTGGCGGGCATGCGAACCATGGTTGCCGCCGGTGCCGACAAGGTGTCGCTTAACTCTGCCGCCGTGCGCGATCCGTCGTTGATCAGCCAGGCCGCCGCGGCGTTTGGCAGCCAGGCCGTGGTCGTGGCGATTGATGCCAAGCGCGTGGGCCTGCCCGGTCAGCCGGATGCCGACAAGTGGGAGGTCTTCACGGCGGGCGGTCGCAACGCCACGGGTATCGATGCGGTGGCGTGGGCCGAGGAAGCGGCTCGTCGCGGCGCCGGTGAGATCTTGCTCACCAGCATGGATCGCGACGGCACCAAGGCTGGCTTCGACCTGGCACTCACCCGCGCCGTGGCGCGCGCGGTGCCGATCCCGGTGATCGCAAGCGGCGGCGTGGGCACGCTCGAGCATTTTGCCGAGGGCGTGATCGAGGGCGAGGCCGATGCCGTGCTGGCGGCCAGCGTCTTTCACTTTGGAACTTTCAGCATTCGCCAGGTGAAGGAGTATATGGCCAGCCAAGGCATCCCTGTGAGGCTGGACTTCTAGTGCTGCGGCTTGCCCAGGCACCGCATCTTGCCGCTCAAACCGTCGCTCGCGTACCAAAGTACGCGTCGCTCCTCTTTCGCGGCAACCTGCGGCACCTGGACAACCCTCGCCGACCTGTGGGATTTCGTTTGTTACTTGGGAGAAATGATGACTGAGGTAATAAATGCTACCGAGCTTAAATACGACGCCCGCGGGCTGATTCCTTGCGTGGTTCAGCAGCATGACACCGGTGAGGTGCTTATGGTTGCTTGGATGAACGAGGAATCGGTGGGGCTGACGCTCAAGACCGGGACCACGTGGTTTTGGAGTCGCAGCCGTCAGGAGCTCTGGAACAAGGGCGCGACGAGTGGCAACATGCAGGAGGTCAAGGAGCTCTGGGCCGACTGCGATAGCGATACGCTGCTGGTCAAGGTGGACTCACCGGGCCCGGCCTGCCATACCGGCAACCGTACCTGCTTCTTTAAGCGCGTGGAAGGGGGAGTGCGATGAAAGTCGTGACGCCGTTCGAGGTCGCCGAATGCAACACCGAGCTCCTCCGCGCGGGCGTGCCATGCCGCGTGCACCTGACTGATGCCTGCGGGGCGCAGTCGCTTTGGCTCGAGGCCGAGAAGGAAAGGCTCGATGAGGCCCATGCCGTCATCGTCGAGTTCTTTGAGAAAAAGGGCGCAAAGCCTCGGTTCGATGAGGCCGGTACCTACTTTACGCTGCAGTAACGAGAGGAAATAACCATGGGAGTCAGAACAGCTAACGTGCAGCCGGGAAACATCGGTGAGACGCTGACGGGACTGGCCGAGGTGATTCACAGTCGTCGCGACGCATCGCCGCAGGAGAGCTATACCGCGCGTCTGCTGACCGACGTCGAGGACGAGCTGCTCAAGAAGCTTGCCGAGGAGGCGAGCGAGGTGATCGTGGCCTGCAAGGATAACGACCACGATCACATCCGCTACGAGGCCGGCGACCTGATCTACCACCTGCTCGTGACGCTCGAGCGCTACGGCATCACCCTCGACGAACTGGCCGGCGAACTCAACGCCCGCCGCCACTAGTCATTGGGGACGTTCTTAAACGACTAGTTAGGCGAGGGGCGTGGATTCCCATTCGCCGGTGGGGTGGGGGATATCGAAGGCCCGGTAGCCGCAGTCGTAGGCGTGGGCCTGGGCCTCGCGGATGTTCCAGCAGATGTCGCAGGCGCGGTGCGCGTCCGAGCCAAAGGTGATGGGCACCTCGGCATGGGCGAAGCGGCGCAACAGCCCGGTCGCGGGGTAGTAATCGTCGAGCCCCTTGCGCGGTGCGGCGGTCGAGACCTCAACGCGGCGACCCGTATCGTGGGCGCATTCGGCCATCTGCTCCCAAAACGGCGCGGGGTCAAAGTCGGGTGCAAAGCCGTCCTTCGAAAAGCGCATGACCAGGTCGGGATGGGCCATCGCGTCAAAGTTGAGTGAGCTTTCGCAAGCACGGCACCAGTCGTCGACGTAGCACTCCCACACGCCGCGCACGCCTAAGTTTTCCCAAACATGCAAGTTGGTATCGTCGTCGATCCAACCGCAAAGGGAATCGGGTGTATCGGGGCGCGCGACGTCCTCTGTCCCTGCCGTGCCCGCGGCGCCTGCCGCAATATCGCCCGGGTTGCCAATCCAGTGCACGCTGCCCAGACGTACGACGGCGCCCTGGGACCAGTGCTCTACCAAGGGCTCGCAGCCCTCGTACCAATCGCATTCAAAACCGTAGATAAAGGTGAGCTCCGGCGCAATCTGCGCGGCGAGTTTGCGGGCGTCCTCAAAGGCCAAACGATGTGCCGGCAAGTCGCCCTCGACGACCTGCACCTCGCAGTTAGCATCCATACTGGCGGGCAGGGTAAGGTGGTCGGTCGAGACCATGACGCGGCAGCCGGCGGCAGCAGCGGCACGGACGTTGTCCTCGAACGAGGCGTGCCCGTCCGAGAACGAGGTATGAGTATGGCAATCGACCAGCGGGCAGGCGGGCATGGCGACTCCTTTGCATTTGGTGAATCCGCTCCATTGTAATGGTGCAGCTCTCAACACGCCGCGCACGCCGGGTGCCGAAATCGAGTGGAAAGGCGGGGCGGCGCGTGCCGGCGCCGGCGACTACTTGCTTCGTGCCGCCGCGCGTTTGGCCTGCACTGTTACCATCGCGTGTCTCACGGCGGTGATGGGGCGATAGCGGATCATACGCGGTCCCGACCAACGCATAACCTCGCGGATCTTCTCGCGCATGGCAGGCCGGTAACAATGCGAAGGACATGCCGAGCAAAATGTCTTGGTGCCCATGTGCGGGCAGTGCTCAATGCGCGCGATGGCGTATTTCTGCAGCTCGGCGCATTCGGGGCAGAGCGTAATGGTTCGAAGGCCGAGTTTCACGCGCACGGACTCATCGCCGCCAGCCTGTTCGACCACATGCCCGCCGCCATGATGCCCACGACACCACAGCGCAATCATCTGCGACACCATTTGGGCCTCACGCTCACGTTTGCGTGCTAGCTCCGGTGTGTCGACTGGGCGCGCCATTAGCTCAGCCTCCCGTGCTCGACCGAAAGCGAGAAATCGGCAAACGCGCAGGTGCTGGCACGGTGGCTCACGAGCACAATGGTCTTGCCGCGGCGCTTGAGCTCGTCGATTGCCTGCATCACGGACGCCTCGTTGAGAGCATCGAGCGCGCTGGTGGGTTCGTCGAGCAAGATGAAGGGTGCGTCGTTGAGGAAGATGCGCGCAAGGCCGATGCGCTGGCGCTCGCCGCCCGAAAGCGAGTCGCCCAGCTCGGCAACGGGCGTGTCGAGTCCCTGCGGCAGACGGTCGATGAGCGTGGTGAGTGAGGCGGAGCGGCAAGCGTCGAGCAGCTCGGCATCGGTGGCGTTGGCGTGCGCGACCAGCAGGTTCTCGCGTACGGTGCCGCAGAACAGATGCGTGTCCTGGGTCATATAGGCCTCGTGGCTGCGCAGGCTCGCCGTGTTGATGTGGCGGGCATCGACGCCGCTCACCGTGATGGTGCCGGCTGCGGGGTCCCAAAAGCGCATGAGCAGCTTAAGCAGCGTCGACTTGCCCGAACCCGAGCGCCCCATGATGCAGGTCATGGTACCGGGCGCAAAGGTGCAGGTCACGTCGTCGAGGATGAGACTCGCAGCGGTGTCGTTCGCGACCTGCTCTGTGGCGCCCGCACCGCCCGCGTCCACGCCGCCCACATAGCTAAAGCTCACATGCTCGGCTGCGGCGCCGGCAAACTCAACGTTCTGTCCATCGGCGACCTCGGCGCACTGGGGCCGCTCGTCGAGCAAATCGAGCACGCGTGCGCCCGAGGCGAGCGTCTCCTGCAGTGAGGCGCCCAGGCGGCTCACGGCCATCACCGAGCCAAACGACGACACAAAGGTAAAGACGGCGACAAACGCTGCGGCAAAGTCAATCGTTCCCGCAGCCACCAGCTGCAGCGCACGCCCGAGCATCACCAGATTAGCCACAAGAATAAGCGCATCGGCTACGGCCTCGCTGACCGCCTGGCGGCGCTTGAGGCGCGCGTCCACGGCGCCGACTTGCTCGGTCAGCTTGCCCAGGGCACGGCTGCGATCGGTGCCACCGGCAAACTGGATGGTCTCGCCCGCGCCGCGCAGACTGTCGAGTACAAAGGCGCCCAGCTTACCGGCGCCCTCGCGGCTCTGGCGGCCGGTGGTGCCGCATGCCTTGGCCGAGGTCAGGGGCAGCAGCACGCCCAGGACCGCGTAGGCCACGAGCGCGATGCCCGCGAGCTCGGGGCTCACAGCCAGCACAAAGCCCTCAAACACAACGGTGCAGACCAGAGCTATGGCAATGGGCGAGATGGTGTGCGCGTAGAAGACCTCGAGCAGCTCGATATCCGAGGTGACCAGGCTCACGAGCTCGCCCTTGCCGCGGCCCTCGAGCTTGGCGGGGGCGAGCTGGCGCAGGGCGCCAAACACCAGGTCGCGAATGTGTGCGAGCAGACGGAATGCGATGTAATGGTTGCAGAGCTGCTCGCCGTAGTGGAGCGGCCCGCGCGCGATGCCGCAGGCGGCACAGGCCGCGCATGTGACGATAAGACCAAGCCCCAAGGCGTTGCGGCCCAGCGCGGCCATAAGGCCAAGGGCGCCAAAGGCCGGCACGAACGCGGCGGTGAGCATGCCAATGCTGCCCAGCGCGACGGCTAGCACAAGCCAGCCGGCAAGCGGTCGGACGAGCCCCATCATGCGCCACATGATGGACGGCGCCGAGCGACGGGCGCGGCCGGAGTCAGGCACCGCGGCAGCGGAAGACGAGCCGGCACCGTTGAGGCCATCGGTACGGGCGGTGCTGCCGTCAACAGCCTCAACCGCGCCGGCATCCTCGGCATCACCCTCCGCATACGCATATGCCGAGAGCTGCTCCTGGCTGTTCCACATGCGCGCATAGGCGCCCGCGGTTGCCAAGAGCTCGCCGTGAGTCCCGCGCTCGGCAATGCGACCGCGTTCCAGCACCAGAATCTGGTCGGCGTCCACGATCGTCGACAGGCGGTGTGCCACCACAATTACAGTGTGCTCGCCGGCAAGCGATGCGATGACCTCGCCGATCGCGGCTTCGCTCGCAGCGTCCACATTGCTCGTAGCCTCGTCAAACACATAGATCGGCGAGTCGTGCAGCAGGGCGCGTGCCATGCACACGCGCTGGCGCTGGCCACCCGAAAGGTTGGTGCCGCCCTCGTTAATCACCATGTCGAGCCCGCCGTTGGCCTGCACAAAGGCCGCCACGCGCGTGCGGCCGAGCGCGCGCAAAAGCTCGGCGTCGGTGGCGTTGGGCTGGGCGAGCAGCAGGTTGTCGCGCAGGGTGCCGGCAAACAGGTAGCCGTTGGTGGGCACCAGGGTGACGGCACGCATGAGTGAGGCGGCCGTGGCATCGCGCAGCTCGACGCCGCCAATGCGAACGCTGCCACGGTAGGCACCCTTGCGGCCCGCGATAATCCCCGCGAGCGTGGACTTGCCGCCGCCGCTTTCGCCCACGAGTGCTACGAGCGAGCCGTGCGCAATGGTCGCGCTGGCGCTGTCCAGCACCGTGCGGTCGCCGTATGCATAGCTCACGCCCGCGAGCTCGATATCGCCGCGACCGTCAAGCTCAACATCGCCGCGCTCGGGCTCGGGCGTATCCAAAATGCCAAACATGCGGCGCGAGGCGGCCATGCCGTTCATGGCCGTGTGGAACAGCGATCCCAGGCGGCGCATGGGCAAAAAGAACTCCTGCGACAGAAAGACGACTAGAAAGGCCGCCTCAAAGCCAATTTTGCCCGTGGCGAGCTGCAGCGTGGCTACGATAATGCCGAGCGCGGCGCCCATATAGACGACCAGGTCCATAACGCAAATGGAGCGCAGCTGCATCACCAGCAGGCGCATGGTCGCTGTGCGGAAACGCTCGGACTCGGCGTTGATGCGCTCGTGCCAGCTGCGATCGGCCTGGTAGACCTTAAGGGTGGTGAGACCCTGCACGGCCTCCAGGAACATGCCGCCCAGATCGACATAGCTGCCCCAGTACTCGGCACCGATCTTTTTGGCGTTGCGCATGACCATCATGATGGAGACGGGGATGACCGGAACGCAGGCGAGCAGCAGCGCGGCAGGAAGACCCGCCTGGCCCACGAGCAGTACAAACAGCGTGATGGGTGCCAAGCCGGCAAAGAAGAGCTGCGGCAGGTAGCCGCCAAAGTACACCTGGAGTTGCGTGGCGCCCTCGACGCTGGTCTGGACGGCCTCGGCGGTGGGGACGGTCTCGGTGTAGGAGGGGCCGAGTGCGGTGAGCTTGTCGTAGACGAGCGAGCGCACGCGGCGGACGGCCTCGAACGCGGCCCTGTCGCCGGCGCGTTGGGCCAGGTAGATGGAGGCGGCGCGCGCGATGATGGCGGCGCCGAGCGGCGAGGCCGCCTGTGCGAGGGCATCGACGGCGAGCGCGGCGGAAAGGCCGTCCGTGACGATGCCGCCCAAGATGCGCGCAAGCACCCACATCACCGTGATGTTTGCCATGAGCGCGATCCACTTAAACAGGACGCTTGCCATAATGTAGGGCGTTGCCTGCGGAACCAGGGAGAAGAGCCGCTTCTCGAACATGAAACCTCCTATGCCGTAACGGTGCCGGGCTGGGTCCTCGGCAGCCGCTTAGTTAGCCAAATGCAACTAGAGTAACATCGTGCAGCGGGTAAGTATGCCGAGGGTAATTTTTAGCCGATGAACTGCGTAGAAAGTTCAAAATTGTTGAGTGCGGCGAACTTTGTGGTGGACGGAATGCGGGCGCAATTTTGATCGTGTGCGGCCCGCTCCAAAACGTGTACGTCAGCCTCCAAAACCGACAAAAAATGACATGTTTGGAGGCTGACGTACATGTTTGGATAGGGGCAAGGGCGACGACGGACGAAAGTCACGCCTGTGCCACGTTCGATGTGCTAGCGTTTGGGTGAATAAAACGAGCCCGTGCGGAAAGGATCCGGACCGTATGCAACGTGGAAGTACATCTCCGCTGTCCCGCGAGACCGATGCGCCCGAAACCATCGTCAAGCTGGAGTGCGACATCGATGATGCGTCGCCCGAGGTACTCGCCTATGCCGCTGACCGCCTGCGCGAGGCCGGCGCCCGCGAGGTGCACTGGCTGCCCCTCTACTGCAAAAAAGGCCGCCCCGGCTGGCAGTTGCAGGTGATCTGCTCACACGAGGATATCGAGCGCCTGCAGACGATTATCTTTTTGGAGACCACGACCAACGCCATTCGTCGCCAGGTGATGGAACGCGTTTGCCTGCCGCGCCGATTCGAGCAGGTGACAACGCCTTGGGGCGAGGTATCCGTTAAGGTGGCGACCCTGCCCGATGGCAGTGAACGTGCGGCTCCCGAGTACGAGGACTGTGCTCGCCTTGCCCGCGAGCACAACGTGCCGCTCCAGCGCGTGATGCAGACGGCACAAGCCTCGGCACTGCGATTTGAATAGCGCGGCCGGCGACATCTCGCGCCCGGCCACATCAGCCCCACCCGAAAGGACCACCATGAAATACCTCATCGCTTCCGACATTCACGGCTCGGCATACTGGACCGAGCGTCTGGTCGCCGCAATCGAATCCGAGCAGCCCGACCGCATCGTGCTGCTGGGCGACCTGCTCTACCACGGCCCGCGCAACGACCTGCCGCGCGACTACGCCCCCAAGCGCGTGATTCCGCTGCTCAACGCCCTGGCCGACCGCATCATCGCCGTCCGCGGCAACTGCGACGCCGAGGTCGACCAGATGGTGCTCGACTTTCCCGTCATGGCGGACTACGCCACGCTGTTCGATGAGGCCGGCCGTGAACTGTTCCTGACGCACGGCCACGTCTTTGGCGCCGGCATGCACAACAGCGTCGACCACGTGCCCGCGCTGCCCGAGGGCTCCGCGCTCGTCTACGGCCACACGCATATCAAGGTTAACGAGGCAAGCGAGGCACGCCCGGGCCTATGGCTCTTCAACCCCGGCAGCGTGAGCATCCCCAAGGACGGCACGCACAGCTACGGCATCTACGAGGGCGGCGCGTTCCGTCACGTGATCCTGGAGGAGAAATAATCATGGCGCAGCACATGGCTCGGCAAAATGCCGAGGGCTCGCGCGATCTGTCCACGCTGGTCGACGTGTCGGCCGAGCTGCAGCATTTGGTGCAGACTATCTGGCGTCTGCGTCAGCCCGATGGCTGCCCGTGGGACCGCGAGCAGACGCACCGCAGCATTGGCAAGAACATGATCGAGGAAGCCTACGAGGCGCTCGATTGCATCGAGGCGGACGACGTGGCGCATCTGCGCGAGGAGCTGGGCGACGTGCTCATGCAGGTGGTACTGCATGCGCAGATTGCGGCGGACGCCGGCGAGTTTACACTTGCCGATGTGGCACGCGATATCGACGCCAAGCTCATCCGTCGTCATCCGCACGTGTTTGGCGATGCGGACGCCGAGAGCTCCGATGAGGTGCTCAAGATCTGGGACGAGGTTAAGCTTGCCGAGAAGGCTGCAAAGGACAAGGCCGTGGCAGCGGGCGAGGCTGCGCCCGAGGGCCTGCTCGACGGCGTGCCCACGCATCTGCCGGCGCTGATGCAGGCTCAGAAGGTGTCGCGCAAGGCGGCTGCCGTGGGCTTTGAGTGGGAGACAGTCCAGGACGTGTGGGACGAGGTCGCCGAGGAGCGCGCCGAGTTTGAGGCCGAGACTCCCGGCTCGCCCGAGCGCGAGATGGAGTTTGGCGACCTGCTCTTTGCTCTGGTCAACGTTGCGCGCAAGGAGGGAATCGACGCCGAGAGCGCCCTGCGTGCCAGCACGGCAAAGTTCCGCCGCCGCTGGGCCGCGATGGAGCAGATGGCGGCCGACGCCCACGTGGATCTGGCCGAGCTTTCGACCCACGGCCTCAATGACCTCTGGGATGCCGCAAAGGCAGAGGAGTAAGACTGCGGGGGCGACGGGACGGACTTTCTCATCGCCCCCATTATTTTTCAAAAAGATTGTATCCCTTGGCTAACTTAGGGCATAATGCAAAAAGTGCGATAAGGCTAACTTATGAACCTGCGCGCCACTGTAGCGTGCAAGCCGTGTCGCCAAGCATTCAACCCGTTTCCAAGTGAGAGGGAGACAACATGAGCGATATTTTGGATGTCTACGGTCGCGAGGTACTCGACAGCCGCGGCAACCCCACCGTCGAGGTCGAGGTCGTGCTCGAGGACGGCAGCTTTGGCCGCGCAATGGTGCCTTCGGGTGCTTCGACCGGCGCCTTTGAGGCATGTGAGCTGCGCGACGGCGACAAGGGCCGCTATCTGGGCAAGGGCGTTTCGCAGGCCGTCGAGCACGTCAATAACGAGTGCGCTAACGCCGTCGTGGGCCTCGACGCCTTCGACCAGCGCGCCGTCGATGCCGCGCTGATTGCCGCGGACGGTACCCCCAACAAGACCAAGCTCGGTGCCAACGCCATCCTGGGCGTGTCGCTGGCCGTCGCCCGCGCCGCTGCCGAGTCGGCGGGCCTGTCGCTGTACCAATACCTGGGCGGCGTCAACGCCCACCTGCTGCCCACGCCTATGATGAATATCCTCAACGGTGGCGTCCATGCCGACAATAACGTTGACTTCCAGGAGTTCATGATCATGCCGGTGGGCGCCCCGAGCTTTGCCGAGGGCCTGCGTTGGTGCGCCGAGGTCTACCACACCCTCAAGGGCGTGCTGCACGAGGCCGGCCTGGGCGGCGGCGTGGGCGACGAGGGCGGCTTTGCGTCCAACCTCAAGACCAATGCCGAGCCGTTCGAGTACATCACCAAGGCCGTGGAGAAGGCCGGCTTTAAGCCCGGCGTCGACTTCATGTACGCCATGGACCCGGCCTCGACCGAGTTCTACAACGCCGAGACCGGCATGTACGAGCTCAAGGGCGAGGGCGTGGAGTACACGAGCGCCCAGATGGTTGATTACTGGGAAAAGCTCGTCGACACCTATCCCATCATCTCCATCGAGGACGGCATGGCCGAGGAGGACTGGGACGGCTGGGTTGAGCTCACCCGTCGCATTGGCAACAAGGTGCAGCTGGTGGGCGACGACCTGTTCGTCACCAACACCGAGCGTCTGGCCAAGGGCATCCAGCTGGGTGCCGGCAACGCCATCCTGATCAAGCTGAACCAGATCGGCTCCGTGTCCGAGACGCTGGAGGCCATCAAGATGGCCCACAAGGCCGGTTACACCGCCATCA
>CAJMMX010000047.1 GCA_905214615.1 uncultured bacterium
TTGGCATTTGCCCAGATAAAATCTGCCAAAATAAACCTGTCCCTTTTTGGTAGGTTATCGCTTCCAAAAGTGGAGGATCAGGGTCGTACGGTTTTGCTGCTCGGTTTTGACCAGGATATTGTGGATGTGGGTCTTGACGGTGCCCACGGCAAGGAAGAGCTCGTCAGCGATCTCTTGGTTCGATTTGCCCAGTACGACCAGACGCATAACTTCGGTCTCACGGTTGGAGAGCTTGTAGGCGTTGCGATAGAAGGGCATCTGCTCTTCGATGTGTCGATCAAGATCGCTGACGTTCTTTTCCTCGGGCGCCTCCTGCATGCGAATCGAAAGCACGTGATAGGCATAGATGATCAGCAGAATCGCAAAGTAGCACGCAAAGATGTTCTCGCTAAAGTTGCGCTCGGACAGGTACAGCTGCAGCCAAGAGGGTGCCAGGCTCATGGGAACAACAAGGATGTTGTAGAAATCCTCGGCAACGATGCACCCGACCAGAATGGCGCCGATAATGAGGTGCTTTCGTTGATTGTTGACGCGCGCCTTAAGCTCGACCTGCGTGCTTTTATGCGCCGTCCAAAAGATATACAGTCCCACAAATACAAGGAATACCTGACGCATCGTGTAGTAGAGCCATTGATGTATGGGGCCGTAGGGGACAGCGACAATGATCAGCAGCTCGCTCAGGAAGAACGTTGCGACGGGAATAACAAACTGCTTTTTTGAATGTTTGTCGAGCAAGTCCATGGCAATGAGCCAGATAAAAGCTTGTGAAGAGGTCGCCACAAGGGTCCGCAACACAGGCATGGTAATTGAGTAATAGTCGCTGGCTGGAAAACTCTGGTTTTGCAACGTGTATTCAAAAAAGAAGATCTCGGTCATCTCGATGGCATAGCAAATAAAAACGCCGCTGCCATAGATAAAGAAGCGTCGACGAGACGAGGCATAGGCGGCAAGCGAAAGCACTGCCGTCACAATACAAATCAGGAGTATCGCTAGGGTATAGAAGAACATCAGGGTGTTCATCTGCCACCGTCCCATCTCATTTCATCTATGGCCGAGCCCTGTATACCTTGTGGGATATAGACGTCTCAACCCTTCGTTCCATTGCGGATTAGGCGCCGAGATACAGAATAGCCGTATACCGTTCGCGGTTCTAGACGGTAAACCCCCTGCAAGTCCGCTACCTGCGGGTTTATATTGGATTAGAGAAGGTGTAGCTCCGTGAACGGTCTTTAATCTCGAATAAACTAGGCAATAGTTACATATGGATGAATGATGGTCTTGTCAACACGAGGCGTGATGTACGAGCGCCTCATAGTAATAGTCGGCAAGACCGGCGGAAAGGAAATCGACATGGCGCTGCCTAAGGATTTCATCGACACCAACGACTTCACCAAAGAGCAGATCCTGGCTATCGAGGATCTTGGCCTGGCAATGAAGAAGGCCATCAAGGTTGACGGTTATTATCCGCACCTGCTCCGCAACCAGAGCCTTGGCATGATCTTCCAGCAGGTCTCCACCCGCACCCGACTTTCCTTCGAGACCGCTATGACCGACCTCGGCGGCCATGCTCAGTTCTATGGCCCTGGCACCATCCAGCTCGGCGGTCACGAGTCACTGGGCGACACCGCTCGCGTTATGGGCGACCTGCTCGACATCATGATGGCTCGCGTTGACCGTCACAAGGACGTCGTCGGCCTCGCCGAGGGCTCCGCTGTGCCCGTCATCAACGGCATGTCCGAGTTCAACCATCCCACGCAGGAGATGGGCGACCTCATGACCATGCTCGAGAACCTCCCCGAGGGCAAGAAGATCGAGGACTGCACCCTGGCCTTCATCGGCGACGCCACCCAGGTCTGCGTCTCCCTCATGTTCATCGCCTCCAAGGTCGGCATGAAGTTTGTCCAGTTTGGACCCAAGGGCCACCAGGTCCCCGACGGCGGCCTGCACGTTGGCACCGTTGAGGAGCGCGCCGAGTTCGGCAAGCAGATGATGGCCATCGCCGAGGAGAACTGCAAGGTCTCCGGCGGCTCCATCGTCATCTCCGACGATATCGAGTGCATCAAGGGCGCCGACTTCATCTACACCGACGTGTGGTATGGCCTGTACGACGAGGAGGTCTCGGGCGAGAACTACATGGACGTGTTCTACCCCAAGTATCAGGTCACCATGGACATGATGAACTTCGCCGGCGCAGGCTCCAAGTTCATGCACTGCCTGCCGGCCACTCGCAACGAGGAAGTCGTCGACGAGGTTATGGACGATCCCGAGCGCTCCCTGTGCTGGGTCGAGGCCGAGAACCGCAAGCACTCCATCCGTGCTCTCCTCGCTGCCCTGGGCAAGCGCACCCCGCTCAACGACGAGGGTGTCGAGTACTCCGCCAAGGCCGAGCTTCACGCCGCTCTCGAGGCTCTCGAGCAGCTCTAAGCCTTAAGCCTGCTAAACGCACGTTTGCGGGCGGCGGATGCTCGTCTCCTGTCGCCCGCTCACCGAGGCTCAGGCAATTGCCTTAGTACCTTGGGCCTCGGATCTGTCCAAGACTGAGCGAAGGAGCTCATCATGAGCGACGGAAAGAAAAAGCTTTCCTTCTTGACGGTCATTTCGACCATCATCTGCGTCGTCTTCGTTTGCGAGGCCGCCGCTCCTGCTGCTGCCATTGGCAACCAGCAGTTCTTCTGGTGGATCTTCCTGATCCTGACCTTCCTGCTCCCTTATGGCATGGTTGTCGCCGAGCTCGGTACCACCTATGACGGCGAGGGCGGCATTTACGACTGGGTACGCGATGGCCTGGGCGACAAATGGGGCGCCCGCATCTCGTACTACTACTGGGTCAACTACCCGCTGTGGATCGCCTCGCTGGCTACGATGTTCCCCGACATTTTGGGCATGGTCTTTGGCGTCGAGTTCAACTTGATCGCCAAGATGGGTATCGATCTTGCCTTTGTGTGGATCGTCTACCTCATGGGCCGCTCCAAGGCGGCCGACTCCGAGTGGGTCCTTAACGGTGGCGCCATCATCAAGGTCGCCGTCGCCGTTATCGTTGGCGCTTTGGGCATTTGGTATGCCATGGAGAACGGTTTTGCGAACGACATGTCCGCTGCCACCTTCCTGCCCGAGCTCACCAACACCAACGCTCTCGGCTACCTGTCGATCATCATCTTTAACTTTATGGGCTTCGAGGTCATCTGCACCATGACCGACGACATGGCCGATCCCGCTCGCGATATCCCCAAGGCTATCATCGTCGGTGGCCTGTCCATCGCCGTGATCTACCTGTTCGCTGGCTTTGGCATCGGCGCTGCTGTGCCGGCCGATTCCATCGACCCCGACTACGGCATGATTTATGCAGTCCAGACCATGGTGGGCGACTCCATGATCTTTAAGGTCATCTGCATCGCCTTCCTGATCACCCTGTTCGCCAACATGGCCGCTTGGTCCTTCGGCGTTAACTCCGTTGCTCGCTACGCTGCCGAGCACGGCAACATGCCCAAGGTCTTCGCCTCGATGATCTCTGACGATGATATGCCCAACGGTGCCAACCTGGTCAACGCCATCGTTGCCTCCCTGGTGCTGTGCCTGCAGCTTGTTCCTATCGACGCCATCTCCAATGGTGTTTTCTGGATGCTCTTTGGCACCTCCGTCGTTTTCCTGCTGCTCACCTACATCCCGATGTTCCCGGCGTTCCTCAACCTTCGTAAGAACGACCCGAACCGTGAGCGCATCTTCACGTTCCCGTTTAAGGGCGCCATGATGAAGGTTATGCTGGCCATCCCCTGCATCGAGCTGATCCTGGCCATCGTTGCAACGCTGGTTCCGTTCTCCGTCGATGAAATTGGCGACAAGGTCCCGATGATCGTTATCTTCATCGTGCTTGTGCTCATCGGCGAGATCGTCCGCGTCGTCAGCGCCAAGGGCCGCGAGACCGAGTACAAGGGTCTCACCCCCGAGCTCGCAGCCCAGCGTCTCGCTGAGGAGGCCGCCGAGGCCGAGGAGAACTAGAGCACCCGGATTCGGGGCTCCAACCCTCCTCATCTGCTAACCATTCCTTGGGGCGGGTGCGAGCGATAGCTCCGGTAACCACCGCTCGCCCCAACTTCTCTCTTTCGTATCCTTCGTGCGTTTGTCTCCGCGCACTTGGCTACGTCGTCGCTCGCCGGTGCGACTCCGTGAAAACTGGCACCGGGCGCCCCGACCTTTGCCGGGGAACGGGCGCCTACCATCTCTTGGTTTTAGGCTGCGGGTAATCCGCCCGCGGCAAACGATCGTTCGATTTGGAGGAAATCTTATGCGTACGATCACCGAGTCCGAGTCCACCCCCAAGGCCGACGGCTTCTTTATGCCCGCCGAGTTCGCCCCGCAGGATCGCGTGTGGATGGGCTGGCCCCACCGCACCGACACCTGGGCCCACGGCGCCAAGCCTGCTCAGAAGCAGTATGCCGCCATCGCCCGCGCCATCTCCGAGTTCACCCCGGTCTATATGTGCGCCAACCAGGTCGACTATGCCAACTGCAAGGCCGTCTTCGAGAACGACGAGAACGTCACCGTTATCGAGATGACCACCGACGACGCCTGGTTCCGCGACACCGCCGCCACCTACGTCATCAACGGCAAGGGCGAGAAGCGCGCCAACCACTGGCACTTCAACGCCTACGGCGGCCTCGTCGACGGCCTGTACTTCCCGTGGGACAAGGACGAGCAGATCGCCCTCAAGATGGCTGAGCTCTCCGGCTGCCGTCGCTATCGTCCCGATGACATGATCCTCGAGGGCGGCTCCATCACCGTCGACGGCGAGGGCACCCTTGTCGTGACCGACCAGTGCCTGCTTTCCCCGGGCCGCACCTGCTCTGCGGTTCTGGAGGAGGAAGAGGATCCCGAGTCCATCTGGCCCAAGTTCCACAAGAAGTTTGAGCCCTGGAGCGAGGAGCTTCGCGCCTACATGGACGAGCACCTCAAGGATTACCTGGGTGTTGAGAAGGTCATCTGGGTCAAGGAGGGCATCGACCCCGAGGAGACCAACGGCCACATCGATGACGTTGCCACGTTCATCGCTCCGGGCGTCATGGCCTGCATCTGGACCGACGATCCCGAGTATCCGTTCTACGAGCAGTGCCACGCTGCCTACGAGACCCTCTCCAACGCCGTTGACGCCAAGGGCCGCAAGATGAAGGTCTACAAGCTCTGCATGCCCGTGAACCCGCTGTTCATGGACCAGGCTTCCTGCGACACCATCGACGCCGACGAGAACGCCGAGCCGCGCGTTCCCGACGAGCCGCTGATCGCCTCCTACATGAACTACCTGGTCACCAACCACGGCGTTATCGTCCCGCAGTACGGCGACGAGAACGACCAGCTGGCCGTTGACACGCTCCAGAAGATCTATGACGAGGTCTGGGGCGAGGGCGTCTACAAGTGCGTCGGCGTTCAGTCCGAGCAGGTCGTCTTCGGCGGCGGCAATATCCACTGCATTACTCAGCAGGAGCCGTCCGCTTAATCGTCTGGCTTTCCGAGGCACCCCATCTCGCCGCTCAAACCGTCGCTCGCGTACCAAAGTACGCTTCGCTCCTCTTTCGCGGCGACCTGGGGCACCTCGAAAACTCAGCCGATCAATCGGACAATCGGCGAATCGAACCATCTTGGGGCATTGATGGTCGGCTTGCCCGATGTCTTGGTCGGTTGGGTTTTCTTTGGGCACTCCGTTGCCTCCACATCGGAGTGCCTTTTTTCTTTGATTGAATACGCGTCTGGCCTGGGATTTTTTGCGGGTTAGGCCAATTGTTCGCTTGAATTTCCCAGGTCAGACGCGATTTCAATTGCCGAAAGTTTCCGGTCGTATACGCGACCGTCTTGATCGGAGTATCTATGTACCAGCGTATCGTCATCTACACGCGCCTGTTCCGCGAGCGTTGGTCCAACATCTGCATCCTCTCTTCTCTTTGGGATGGCACCTGCACCGGTGACGCGGCCTGCAACCCTACCTTGGGCTGCGCCTTCGGTGCAGATGCCATCCTTTTTGCTGTAGGGGGAGCGTGCCATGGCAGGTAAAAAGTTCTCTCTGCTTGAGGTCATCCTTTCGGTTATCTGCGTCGTGTTTACCATCGAGGCGGCGGCTCCGGCATCTGCCATGGGCAACGTGCAGTTCTTCTGGTGGATCTTTCTCATCGCTACGTTCTTGCTTCCCTACGGCCTGGTGGTGGCCGAGCTGGGCACGGCGTTTGATTCCGAGGGCGGCCTGTACGACTGGGTTCGCTTGGGCCTGGGCGACCGTTGGGGCGCCCGCTGCTCTTGGTGCTATTGGGTAAATTTTCCGCTGTGGGTGGCAAGTATCGCCTGCATGTTCCCCAGTGTCATCAGCGCGGTCTGGGGTATCGAGTTTTCGCTCGGGCTTCGAATTGCCATCGAGCTTGCCTTTGTGTGGGGCGTCACGGTCATGGCAATGCAGCCGGTGGCCGAGGCAGATTGGGTTATGGACGGCGGCGCCGTCATCAAGGTGCTCATTACCGCTGCGGTGGGAATCGTCGGCATTTGGTTTGCCTGCAATAACGGCTTTGCCAACGACATGTCGTTTAAGACCTTCATTCCAGATCTGGGCGACACCAATTCGTTGACGTACCTATCGATTATCCTGTTCAACTTTATGGGCTTCGAAGTGGTCGCGACCTTTGCCAGCACGATGAAGAACCCGTCGCGTGATATCCCCAAGGCGGTTATTGCCGGTGGCGTGGCCATTGCGGCGATCTACATCATCTGTGGCATTGGCATTGGAGCCGCGGTTCCCACCGAGCAGCTTTCACTCGATTCGGGCATTGTGGACGCAGTCGCCGCTATGGTGGGGCGCACCCACCCGCTGACGATGGTCGTGGGCGTGGCCTTTTTGGTGACGCTGTTCGCCAATATGATCTGCTGGAGCTTTGGCGTCAACAACGTAGCGAGCTATGCCGCGCGCCATGGCAACATGCCGCGTCCCTTTGCGTTGGTGTCCAAAAAGACCGGCATGCCCAACGGCTCGGCGCTCATTAACGGCTGTTTTGCCAGTCTGGTGCTGCTGCTCCAGATTCCGCTGGGTGAGGGTTCCGACGTCTTTTGGGTCTTCTTCTCGATGAACGTCGTCTTTCTGCTCATGAGCTATATCCCCATGTTCCCAGCGTTTTGGCGTCTGCGCAAGCACGATAATCGCTCGCGTGTGTTCCGTGCGCCTTTCGAGGGCAAGGTGCTCGCGGTGGCGCTTGCGATTCCCGTGGTGGAGCTCGTGCTTTCGATTGTTGCTACGATTGTGCCGCTCAACAGCTCACCTGCCGAGATGGCAAAGTTGCCGATTCTCGCGGGCGTAGTGATTGGCCTGTTATTGGGCGAGGTTTCGCGCCTCATATCGCGCCGCGGCCGAAGCGTCGACAATCCCGGCGTTGGTGCACGGGGGTCAGGTTACTTTGCACCAAAACAGTAAGCGCCGCGAGTTGCGCAGCGCTTGGTGCATCTTGGATTACTGTTCGCGGTGCTCGGGATCGGAAACGAGCTTAGGCGCAAAGAAGGGGACGTGGCCCAGATAGGGGCAGCTGTCCGAACGCTCTTCGACGACACAGGGGACGTCATTGTAGGTAAGTGAGTCGCACAGGTGGACGATGGCCTTGGCGGCAGGGGCAACGAGTATTTTGAGCGGTGCGATAGGCGCCATGGCATCTCCTTTCATCGGTGAGACACAGCTTGTTTATCTAAACGATACAGTACGTTTAATCGGTGAGTCTAATCTTGCGGCAAAGAATCTGTCAACATCCTCACGGCATCTAGACAGGGGAGGCGGGCATGAGTTTCGCGTTCTATATCTACACCACGATTATCATGGGTGTGGCTCTGGTGACCAGTGCCGTGGCATTGGTGGTTTGGCTCATGACGCGCCGTCGCGACAGCCTGGTGGCCGCGGCGGGCTTTTTGCTCTACATGCTCGATATGTCGGTCATTTTTTTTGACGAGTACAATCGGCTCAAATACGAATACGCTGTTACCTTTAGCGAGCCGTTGCAGCACCCCTTGCTGCGCTGCGTGCTCGGTATTGCCATCTATGCCTGCGTGGTACTGTGGATGTTTGCGCGCTTGCGCAAAAGACCGACGTCGCGCATGCTCGGACTTGCTATCGTGCCGTTTTCAATCTTGCAATTGGTGCTGGTGCCTCGCAGCGGTGCTGCCGGAGAGGTGCAGCAGTATCTCTTTTGGCTCACGCGTGACCTGGGCAATGTAGGATGTCTTGCCTATGCCGCCTGGCATTACCGGCACAGGGCCACGCGTGTTGAGAAACTCGACCTCGACCGCTCAAAGCTCTTTTGGAAGGTGGCACTCGTTCTTGCGTTTTGCGTAATCGCCGAGGACACCTACATGATTTTGCTCTGCCGCCCCGACTCTCAAAACCCCGTCATCAGCCTCTTTTTGTGGTATCTGTCCGAGCGCAATATCTCCGAAAACGTGCTGCTCGTGGTATGCGCGGTCCAACTCTTTTGCCAGTTTAGCCATATCCTGCGCGTGTATGCCCGTCATCCGCGTGCCGATGAGGACGTGGCGGCCGAGAGCGCACGCTCTGGGGACGATCTAGCATCACGCGTTGTGATCTATGCCGATGCCCATAAGCTGTCGCGGCGCGAGCAGGAGGTGCTCACGCTGGTGCTGAAGGGCAACGACGCCCAAAACATCGCCAGCGAGTTGGTCATCAGCCCTGGCACTGTCAAGGCGCACTTGCATCGCATCTACGTTAAAAGCGGTGTCTCCAACCGAGATGACCTCATAGATGCCTTTTGGCGTTCCTAGCCCTATTTTTCCTTGAATGCGAGCCTTGCCGATAAGGCGGGCGCCGTTGGGCGTAATGAAGCGGCATTAATCTCAGACAATAAACCCGCAGGTAAAAAGTGTAAACCGGCTTAAACTGACCGTTTGCGGCCCCTGACCTTGGCATGGGTTTGCCCCTGTGTATCAATGGATATAGCGCGAAGCCGCGGACGTGAGACAGACATCTGAGTACGGCTTACAGGCACGCGCCGATGCGGGAGTGCTTTGCTCCCGACCGAAAGCCAGCGCGGGCGGTGTACCCGCGTTACATCCTAAAACGTCTGAGGAGGCTCACATGGAGAAGGCTGATGTAGTAATCAAGAGCAATGCCGTTTTTACCGGCGATGGGATCGAACCGTTTAAGGGCGGCGTTGCCGTGCGTGGCGATAAGATCGTTGCCTGCGGTGACGATGCCCACTTGGCGCCGTTTATCGGCCCCGATACTGAGGTGCGCGACTTTGGCGACCAGCTCGTTATGCCTGGCCTGATTGACTCGCACACGCATTTTGCTCAGGGTGCGTTTATGACCGACCCCGATTTTGCCGTCAACCTTATCGATTGCACCAGTTTTGAGATGGCGATGGAGCGTGTTGTAGCGTTTGCGAACGCCCATCCCGATAATGAGTGGATTCTGGGCTGCCAAATCATTCAGTTCCAGTGGGATATCCCCGAGATGCCCACGGCCGCGATGATCGATGAATACATCTCCGACCGCCCGGTCTTCCTGCAGCAGGTTGACCTGCATACCTTTAGCGCCAATACCTGTGCCATCAACAAGGTGGGAGTGACTTCGCAGACGCCCGATCCCGCAGGCGGCAAGATCCTTAAGGATGCCGACGGCAACCTGACGGGCGTGTTTTCCAACAATGCCGGCTCCTTCTTTATGGATGAGGTCTACGACCCCGCGATGGACGTTGCGGAAGCTTCGTTTACCAAGACGGCAAAGCGCGCTAACAGCTTTGGCATCACCACTGTCGGCATGGTCAATCCTACGTTTGTGAGCATGGAAAACCCGTATGCAGTGCTTGCGGATCTTAATGCCAAGGACGAATTGCCGCTGCGCGTCTTTTTGTACACCGATCTGTTTGAGAACGAGAGCATGACGCTCGATCAAATCAAGGCCAAGTACAACTTCCCTGGCACGCAGGTCGAGTGGCACGGCTTTAAGCAGTTTCTTGATGGCGTGTGCTCCGACCACACCGCTTGGATGCTTGAACCCTATTCCAACGCGCCCGATACCTGCGGTGAGCCCGCGGAGGATCCAGAGCGCATCCGTGCCGCCATTGTCAGGGCGCAGGAATGGGGCGTTGACACGCGCGTCCATACGATCGGCGATCGCTCGGTGCGTTTTGTGCTCGATTGCTTTGAGGAGGGCGAGCGCTTGCATGGTAAGCGGGGTTGCCGCCACTCCATGGAGCACAACGAGACGGTTCAGCCCGAGGATCTGCCGCGCTACGCAGAGCTTGGTATATGCCCCGGCATGCAACCGTGGCACATGCTGCTCGATATGGCTGACCTTGCCAAGGACGATGCCGTGGGCCCCGAGCGTGCAGCGCTTTCGTGGCCCCTGCACAGCCTGCTTGCCAGCGGTGCCGTGGTGCACTTGGGCAGCGACTTCCCCGTTGTGGGCTTGGAGCCCATGGAGGAGGTGTACGGCGCAGCCTTCCGCATGCTCGAGGACGGTTCCAACCCAGAAGGGTGGTTCCCGCAGGAGCGCATCACCATGGCCGAGGCCTTGCGCGCCTACACCTACGGCAGCGCCTACGCCATGCATGCCGAGGATCGCATCGGTACGCTCGCATGCGGCAAACAGGCTGATATCTGTGTGCTCGACCGCAACCTCTTTGACTGCGAACCGGCTGAGGTTCTCGAGGCCACGGCGTCTCTCACGATGATTGCCGGCAAGGTGGTCTACGAGGCCTAGCGGGGCTGCTGCATCGCCGGGCGGTGCCACAGCCCGTGCGTGCCGCCCATCCATCCATTCATTCATCCATTCATCAATCTCTCATGGAAAGGGGAGAACAATGGCAGAAGAAGCAACCGCCGCTGTTGAGGAGGAGCGTGAGCTTGCCTCGCAGCCGATTCCCGGCCTGGTGCGCAAGTACACCATCATCACCGGCCAGGGTATGCTCGCCCAGATTATCATGGTGGTCCTTGAGGGCCTCGTGATGGGTTGGGGCCTGGGCGCACACGGCCTGGCCTGTGTCTCGATCATCATGTCGGTCGAGTACATTAACCTGGCCTTTGGCAACCTGTTTGGCACCGGCGTGCCCGCCGTGGTGGGCAACCTTTTGGGTGCCGGCGACATTAAGGGCGCCAGCAAGGCGTTTAGCCAGGGTTTTTGGCTTACCACGATTGTGAGTGTGCTGCTCGCTGTGGTGATGGCTGTGTTTACCGAGCCCATCTGCGCATTCTTCGGCGCCACGCCCGACATCATGGCCGATACCGTTGCCGGCGTGCGCACCTTCTCCGTGCTGCTACCGCTCACGGTCATTGGTCAGATGGTCACCGCCGTCATGCGTGTGGACGAGAAGGTTCAGATCCAGGCCAACCTCATGACCGTGTCTGCCATCGTCGCTATCTGCTGGCTTGCGCTTTCCACGTTTGTGCTCAAGCTTGGCGTTATGGGAGCTGGCGTGTACTACGGTCTTTCCATCGGTATCTGGGCCATCGGTATCTTCTGGTTCATCGGCGGTAAGAAGTCGCAGCTCCAGATCAGCGCCGCCGACCTCAAACTCGACATGGCCATCTGCGGCCAGATCATCAAGATTGGTTTCCCGTTCTTTTTGGTGCAAGCTGCCACGTTCATCTTCAACACCGTTGCCAACTCGTTGCTTGGCCAGCTCGGCGGCGACATGGGTTCGCTCTACATCGCGGCCTTTGGTGTGATCAACGGCTACATCCTCTACATTACCATGATGGTCGCCCAGTGCTTCTCGTACGGCCTGCAGCCCATTGCCGCCTTCAACGCCGGCGCCAAGGCGTGGGCGCGCCTCAAGGAAACACTCTCCTGCACGCTTAAGTACCAGGTCGTGACGCTTGCTGCGGTGTCTGCTGTGCTATGGGTGGCCGCAACGCCGGTCTGCGCCTTTTTTGCTGGTAGCGACCCGGCGCTCGTCGAGGTTGCCGCCAACGCCACGCGCATCGTTATCCTGGCCGTGGCTCTGGGCTATCTTGCCATGACCATGTCGATGTACTTCCAGGCGGTTGAGAAGGTGGGTATCGCCACGTTCACCGGTCTGCTCCGCTACGTGATCTGCTCCGTGCCGCTTATGTACCTGCTTGGCAACATGATGGGCGTTCAGGGTGTCTGGTTTGCCTTGGTGGCGGCTGACGCCATCACTGGTCTTATCTCCATCGCCCTCGCCGTCCGCGAATCCAAGCGACTTGCCACGCTCTAGACTCGGACACGGCCGGCCCGCGATAGTCGAATAAGTCAACTCGCCTGCAAGCCACCACAATGGGGACAGTTCCCATTGTGGTGGCTATTGTTATTTAGGGTCTGAGATTTCGGCTCTATAAATAACGTTTTTGAACTGGGCTACTATAAGATTGTGGAAAACACTACTACAAGATTATGGAAAACGCTACTGCAAGATTATGGCAAATGATACTATACGATTATGGTAACAGCGTTATAAGGGGCGTTGATATGGCCGAGTACATTAACAGGGATTTGCATGAGTTGCTCATTCGCATGGCGGGTTGGTTTCCTGTTGTGTCGTTGACGGGGCCTAGGCAGAGCGGTAAGTCTACGCTGGTTAGGCATGCCTTTCCCGACTATTCCTATGTCACGCTTGAGGACCCCCAAACGAGGCGCGCGGCCTTGGAGGATCCGGTGAGTTTTATCCGCAACCGAAAGGGCGGACTCATCATCGATGAGGCGCAATACGCCCCGGATTTGTTCTCGATGATCCAGGTTGTTTCGGATGAGCGGGGAGACGCCGGTCAATACATCCTTACGGGATCGCAAAACTTTTTGATGATGAAAAGCATCGGCCAGTCTCTTGCCGGGCGAGTCGGGATCTTAAAATTGCTGCCATTTTCGTTTCGAGAAGCGGAGAGGGGCCAGCAGGGGCAGTTGGAAGTGGATTTGTTTGCGCTCGAAGGGGGATACCCTCGCCTGCGTTCCGCCGGAATGCCGTCCTCGGTTTATTTCCCCAGCTATATTGATACCTATGTTGAGCGCGATGTTGTGGGCTTGCTTGACGTGCGCAATAAAGCGGAGTTTCATAAGTTTCTGTCCATAATTGCCCAGAGCGCCGGTGCTCTCATTAATATATCTTCGCTTTCTCGAGATACGGGTGTGAACGTATCGACCATTAAAAGCTGGTTGTCTATTCTGGAGCAGAGCTACCTGACGTTTTCACTGCAGCCCTATTATGCAAATGCCAGGAAACGTTTGACTAAAACGCCCAAGCTTTATTTTTACGACACGGGGCTGCTCTGCTACTTGCTCAAAATTGGATCACTGGAGCAACTTTTGGAGAGCCCTTATCTGGGGGCAGTTTTCGAAAACCTCATCGTTTCCGAAACGGCGAAGAGCCATCTCAACGTGGGCGAGAATCCCGAGTTGTATTTCTATAGGGACGACGGCAAGCGAGAAATCGATTTGCTCGACTGCACAAACTCAGGGAGTCCCAAGGCTATCGAAATAAAATCATCCAGAACGTATCACGATAAGTACGCCCGCCATTTACAGGCTGTATGCGATGAGATCGACATTGCAAAAGATGCGCGCTATGTTGTGGCCCGCGTGGATTCAACGTATGAGTCGAAAGACTGTAGCGTGGTCTCGGCGCGTGATTGGCTTTTGCGATAACAAGTTCGGCGTATTAACAACCGCCGCGAAGAGGATCGGACCCCTTTCGCGGCGGTTTTTTGCCGATCCGGTGCGCCTCAGATGCAAGTGAGTAGACTTTTTTGGACTTGTCGAGCACACCGCGCCAAACGCTCAATAAAACCGCAGGTCAGCGCTGTGGCGATTCGGGGTGTGCTCGGCCTCCTGCAAAAAGTCTACTCACTTGGTTTTGGCTGCTAGAAGACCGCCGTGAGGGAAGGCAACTTCCTCGCGGCGGTTGGCGTTCGCCCAGATAAAACCTGCCAAAATAAACCTGTCTCTTTTTGGCATGTCCCTTTTGGCGTGGCTGATTGCTTTGGGCTGTCTTGGAGAAAGCCCGTGAGGCGGCACACAGGCTAATCCTGCGTGTCGCCTCCGTACATGTAGACGATAAAGCCGTCGCCGGTGTCTTGGCTGTGATCCTCCAGGATGCGTTTCATGTTGAGGCGCTCGTAGAACTGCCAGTCAGAGTTGCAGTCGCTCATCAGGAAGAACTTGGTGCACCCGGCTTTGGCGAGTTCGGCGCGCGCAAGGTCGATGAGCTCGCGGCCGAGTCCCTTGCCCTGCCACTCGGGCACAATGATGATCAGGTTGAGCTGGCCCTGGGCATACTCGTTGCCCGTGGCGGCAAAGCGATCGGCCGTGGCCTTTTCGCGACTGTCGCCAAAGAGCGAGCCCTCGAGTTTGGCATCGGCGGTCTTTGCCATCTCGGTTGCCTGGGCGAATAGCTCGTCGTAGCAAGGCTTCCACGTCGGGTTTTTGCGTGGTTTGCCGTCTTCGAAGGTGCCGATGCAGCAGGCGGCGATGATGCGGCCTTCAGCTTCGGCAACGAGCGCGATAGGGGAGCGCTGCAGCTGCATGGCAATGTTGAAGCGCGCGCAGAAATCGGCAGCTTCGACGTCGCCGCGGTTGCGTAGCGTGTTGCACCACAGCCGGTTGTAGATGGCGGCGATACCATCCAGGTCGTCGAGCGTGGCGGCGCGCAGGGTTACGTTGTCAAGGCTCATGGAGGCTCCTTCCAAGTTGGGTCAGGCCATCTATGAGTGTGGCATGGCCGCAGGGCCGCCGCATCAACCATTCGGTAGACGACCCCCGATTCCACGGGGGCGGAGAGATAGTCATTGGGGACGTTCTTAAACGACTAGTCAAACAAGAGCGTCCCCAACGACTACTCATTTAAGTACGTCCCCAATGAGCGCCCCCAATGAGTGTGCAGCCAAGGTGATGCCGTTGTTTTGGCAACGACAGCGAAAACCCGCCAGAGCGAGCAAGGTGCCTTGAAACAAGGCGGCATTGACCTTTTGGTCATGCCGCCGCAGTTGAAAGGCAGATTGCCGCTCTGGCGGGTTTGCAGCGTCGAGCCGTTACGCGGGTTGGTAAACCCGCGTAACTAAACCCGCTCCGCGATCTCGTGAATGAGGTAGTCGGTCTTTTCCCAGCCCAGGCACGGATCGGTGATCGACTTGCCAAAGACGCCGCCGTCGACCGGCTGGTTGCCGTCCTCAAGGTAGGACTCGATCATAAAGCCCTTGACCAGCCTGGAGATAGCTTCGTTGCGGCGGCAGCTGTCGAGCACCTCCTTGCAAATGCGATACTGCTCCAGCGGACGCTTGCCCGAGTTGTCGTGGTTGCAGTCGATGACCGCTGCCGGATTGGCATAGCCGGCGTGCTCGGTATAGCGCTCGGCCAGGCGCTCGAGGTGCTCGTAGTGGTAGTTGGGGTAGGTGCGGCCGTCGAGGCCAATGTAGCCGCGCATGACGGCGTGCGCGAGCGGATTGCCGTCGCACTCGACCTCCCAGTTGCGGAAGATGAAGCTCTGGTGCGCCTGCGCAGCGTAAATGGAGTTGAGCATAACGGTGGTAGAGCCGGCAGTGGGATTCTTCATGCCCACAGGCACCGAAATGCCACTCGACACCAGACGGTGTTCCTGGTTCTCGACCGAGCGCGCGCCCACGGCGACATAGCTCAGCAGGTCGACGAGGTACTGGTAGTTGGACGGGTAGAGCATCTCGTCGGCAGTGAAAAAGCCGGTCTCCTCGATGACGCGCAGGTGCATGTGGCGAATGGCCTTGACGCCCTCGAGCAGGTCATCGGGTGCCTCGGGGTCGGGATTGTGCAGTAGGCCCTTGTAGCCAGTGCCCTTGGTGCGCGGCTTGTTGGTGTAGACACGCGGAATGATGATGAGCTTATCCTTGACCTCCTCGGCGGTCTTGGCCAGGCGGTTCATGTACTCGAGGACCGAATCCTCGCGGTCGGCAGAGCACGGGCCGATGATGAGCACCTTACGTGCGTCCTCGCCGGTAAAGACCTTGGCGACTTCGGCATCGAATGCCTGCTTCTTGGCGGTAAGCTCGGCGGAGAGCGGCATTTCCTCGCGGATCTCCATGGGGATCGGCAACCTGCGTTTGAATTCCATGGCCATACGGGGCCTCCTCAATCAATTGATGGCATCGAGAACATTGTCGAATGCTCGGCATTATCCGCTGTCGCACGCTAAAGTGCAACCCCTCGCCGCCCCGAAACCTACCAAATAGGGACAGGTTTATTTTGGTAGGTTTTATCTGGGGAAACGCCGGCGGATGCCGGGAGGGAGTGGCGCTACGCGGGGCCCTATGGCTGTTGTCGGTTCCCCGGGAAACACCCTGTGGGCAAAAAATGGCAAATATGAGTACTGTTGCTATCGTAGTGTCATATTGCCGGCATAAGATAATAGACATAACAGAAAATATGTTCATTAACCTTAACACATATAAGCCCGCTATAGAACTATTTGAGTAATTTAGGGGCGCTTGCAAGCCGTGCGGGCAGCATATGGGGCTGTTTTGGCTGTTACTAAAAAGGTAACAGTACTCATATTTGCCATTTTTTGCCCAGAGGGTATCGCAAGGGGGTTGGACAAAGCATCGATCGCCGCCAATTTCTCGATTGGCTGGTTGGGCGGCAATGAAGTTGCGGCGTAATGGGAAGCGTTTCGCGGCCTTTTGGCTAAAACGGCCCCTTTTCCGCCGCGACTCCTAAAAAGACGCCGGCGCGCCTTGAGTTGCGGCGCGTCGGCGTGATGGCTTTGTTGTGGCTGGGTGTACTTCGGTTGTTCGACGGCTTTGGCATGTCCGATCTTGCCAGGCAAGCTAAACCTGTCCCTAATTGGCAGGTTGGTAGCGGGGGCAGTAGCTGATGGCGATGGCATCGACGCCCACGTGGGTGGCGATGGTGCAGCCGATGGGGCCGGTGCCGGCGTCCACGTAGTCCTGGCCTGCGAGCGCTTGACTGACGAGCTCCTGCTCCTCGGCGGCGCCGGTCGTGAGCACGCGCACGCTGGAGCCCGGATGCTCGGCCAAAAATGCGAGGCAATCGGCCATGGTGTTGGCGACGATGCGCTTGGCGCCGCGGCCCTTTTTGATGGCCTTGATCTCGCCCGATTTCCACTCCGGCGAAACGGCCAGGCGAATGTTGAGCATCTGCGTGAGCTGGCCGGCGAGCTTGGGTGCGCGGCCGTTCTTAACGAGGTTCTCGAGCGTGCGGGGAATCAGCAGCAGGTGGGCGTCGGGCAGCGTCGCGCGGATCTGCGCCTCGGTCTCGTTCAGGCTGCGGCCGTCCTCGCGCATGGCCAGTGCGTACTCCACCAGTAGGCCCTCGGCACCCGAGCCGGTGCGCGAGTCGATGCAGCGCACGTCGAGCTCGTGCGTTTCGGCCGTCAGGCTGGCGTTGGCATAGCAGGCGGACCACTCGCTGCACAGCGAGATAAAGATGGCGCTGTCGTGGCCGTCGGCGAGCACGCGATCAAAGAGCGCCTTGAACTCGCCGGCGCTCGGCTGCGAAGTGTGCGGCAGCTGCTCGGAGCCGGCCATGCGCGCGACGTACTCCTGGGCGGTAATTTGCACCTGGTCGAGCAGGTCCTCGCCCTCGATAATCACATGCAGCGGGATCACGTAAATGCCGAGCTCTTGGGCGCGGGCGGGGGAGATGTCCGACGTGGAGTCGGTTATGATGGCAAAAGACATAATTGCACCTTTCGTTGGGGCGCCTGCGCGCCGCCTTCTGAGAGCAAAGTGCGACAAGTATAGTTGAGTCGTTCCACATTACTAGGTTCAATTGTTGAATAGTCAACAGTTTGAAGTGTCGGTGTGGAAATCGTCAACTGGGGAAGAGGAATGCCGATGGAGGCGCTGGAGATATGCAAGCGGCCGGTCGTGCTGTTCGATTTTGACGGCACGGTGGCCGATACGGGCCGGGCGGTGATGACCTCGACGCGCAAGACGCTGGCTGCGCGCGGGTTTTCGGAGGCGCAGATGGGTGACCTGCGCTGCATGATCGGGCCGCCCCTGTGGAAGAGCTTTCACGACTTTTACGGCTTTACGCGCGAGGAGTCGCTTGTGGTGGCCGACGAGTACCGCGCTTTTTTTGATGAGCTGGGACCGGAGGAGTATCCCGTGTTCGCTGGGGTCCCCGAGTTGCTGGATGGGTTGGCCGCCCGGGGCAAGCGTATGGCCGTGGCGACGTCGCGCATGGAGGCAAAGTGCATCGACATGGTACGTGAGCTCGGGCTTTCTCAGTTTGAAGCGGTGGTTGGCATGAATCCGCCTCAGGGACGCGAGACCAAGGCCGATTCGGTCCGCGACGCCCTGGCGGCGCTTGGCGCGACTGCCGACGAGGCCGTGATGATCGGCGATCGCTTTAACGACGTCGAGGGCGCGCACGCGATGAGCGTGCCGTGCATTGGTATCTATTCGGGCGCGGCGGCGCCGGGCGAGCACGAGGCGGCGGGTGCCGATGCAGTGGTGCACTCGGTGGCCGAGCTTGCTAAACTTTTCGCTATATAAGTATGTGATGTGAGGGACGGGCGTACCCGTCGCTCATTGGTAAGGAGGTCGTCCATGAATCAGGTGGAGCAGAGCGTTAGCGAGTATGTTGACGAGGTCTGGGAAGATGTCGTCGCCGATATCGAACAACTGGTGAGCTATCCGTCCGTGGCCGTTGCTGCCAATGCAGAGCCCGGTGCGCCGTTTGGCCGCCCGGTCCGTGATGCGCTCGATTGCGCGCTCGGCATTGCGCAAAAGCTCGGCTACCAGACGAGCGACGACGAGGGCTATGTGGGCATTGCCGATATCCCGGGTCGCGGCGACAAGCAGCTCGCGACCATCTGCCACGTAGACGTGGTGCCCGCCGGCCCCGGCTGGAACACCGACCCGTTTGCGATGGAGCGCCGCGAGGGCTGGCTGCTCGGCCGTGGCGTGATCGACGACAAGGGCCCGGCGGTGTTGTCGCTTTATGCCGGCGCGTACCTGCTCAAGTACGGCATTGTGCCGCGCTATACCTTCCGCGCGCTGCTGGGCTGCGATGAGGAAGTGAGCATGTCCGACGTTCACCATTATCTGGAGAACCACGCAGACCCCGACTTTTTGTTTACGCCCGATGCCGAGTTCCCGGTCTGCAATGCCGAGAAGGGCCAGTTTGGGACGACATTTGTGAGCTCCAAGATCGACGGCGGGCGCATTGTGTCCTGGAGCGGTGTCGAGGCGAGCAACGCTATTCCGTCGCAGTCTATCTGCGAGCTTGCGATTGCCGCCGATGAGCTGCCGGCGCCGGTCGAGAACGCCGACCGCCTGGAGATCACGACGCTCGATAGCGGGCATGCGCAGATTTTCGCCCACGGTATTGGCGGCCACGCTTCGATGCCTGAGGGCACCATCAACGCCGTCGGCCTGATCGTGGCGTATCTGCGCGAGGCTGAGGACGCGTTTGGTGCACGCGATGAGCGCCTGCTGACGCCTGCCGAGCACGAGTTTGTCAAGTTTTTGGCCTTTGTGCATGCGGACGCCTATGGCCGCGGCCTGGGTATCGACGCGACGAGCCCGGCGTTTGGCCCGCTTACCTGCAACGCTGGCGTCATTCGCGTGGCGGATGGCCACATTGAGCAGGTCATCGACGTGCGCTTC
Organism: uncultured bacterium; assembly: GCA_905214615.1. Lineage (GTDB taxonomy): Bacteria > Actinomycetota > Coriobacteriia > Coriobacteriales > Coriobacteriaceae > Collinsella. The sequence continues at coordinate 19,582 of CAJMMX010000047.1, forward strand.
CCCGATAGCACCAGTGCCGATACCATCTGCGAGCAGCTCGAGCCGCTCGTGGGCCGCTTTGGTGTGACGTATCGCGTGGGTCGTGCCAAGGTGCCGTTCTCAGTTTCGGCCGACGATCCGGCCGTGAAGGCGCTTATTGATACCTATAACGAGTTTACGGGCAAGCATGCTGAGCCCTTCGCCATGGGCGGTGGCACGTACGCGCGCAACTTTGCCCGCGCCGTGTCGTTTGGCCCCGAGGAGACCGGTCTTGAGCTGCCCGCGTGGGGCGGCCAGATGCACGGCCCCAACGAGTGCGCCAGCGAGGAACAGCTCAAGCAGGCGCTCAAGATCTACATCGTGGCAATCCTGCGCCTCAACGAACTCGAACTATAGTTACGCGGTTTTACCAAACCGCGTAACCAGTCGACGCTGCAAGCCCGCCAGAGCGGCAATCTGCCTTTCAACTTCGGTGGCATGATCAAAAGATCAATGCCACCTTGTTTCAAGGCACCTTGCTCGCTCTGGCGGGCTTTCGCTGTCGTTGCCAAAACATCGGCGTTGCTGGGGTAGTCGTTGGGGACGTTCTTAAATGACTAGTCAAACAAGACTGTCTCCAATGACTAC
>CAJMMX010000048.1 GCA_905214615.1 uncultured bacterium
CGAACGCGGCCCTCGCGAAGCGCGTGAGCGGGCGGGAAAGGGTAAGCCCCGGGCGGACAATTAAGTGCGCTACTCGGCAGCGGCCTTGAACTTGTTGTAGTTGATCAGGCAGCCGGCCTTGACGATGGCACGCTCCTCTGCCGTCATATCGGCAATGTAAAGCTCAATCTGCTCGACCGCACCATCGGCGCGCACCACGTAGGCGGCGATGTCCTTCAGGTCGCCATCGAGCGCGGCACGGATACCCGGCACAAAGACGTAATCGCCCACCTCAAAGTTGGGCTCGGCCTCCATCTGGAAGGGCACCATGCCCCAGTTCATCACGTTGGAGCGATAGCGCTTGGTGGCGTACTCGTGGACGATGTTGGCCAGGCCGCCAATTACGCGCTGGCAGCTCGCGGCCTGCTCGCGGGCGCTGCCGTCGCCAGGCTTCTTGGCGTAAATCATGGAACCGAACTCGGTCGCCTTGGCATCGGCCGCGACACCCGCGCCGGCCAGCGCCTCAAACACACCGGCAAGCTCGGCATCGAACGCCGCCAGGTCGCCCGCGGACTCGCCGGCAACGCGACGCTTCTCCACAGCGTCGACCTCCTTGGAGCGACCCACGTAGGCCGGGTCGCGGCGGCTCAGCGTAAACTCAGCCAGGCCCAGCGGGTTGGAGCGGAAGGAGCTCGTCTCGCCCGAGGGAATGAGCTCGTCGGTCGTGGTGACCGGGTCCATGATCTTGGAGCAAACCTTGAGCAGGATGTCGTCGCCGAGCGGCTCCATCGCGGGCCACGGCTTGATGTTGGGGCCTTCGACCAGCTCGTCGGCAGGCTCCGCCTTGCCAAAGCCCCAGTACACGCGCTTCTTGTACGGCGCGTCGTCAAAGGTGTACTCGCAGGCCTCGTCCCAAGTGTCCTCGGGCAGGTCGGTCGCCGGCGTCAGGACGCCGCCGTTGGCAGCCGTTGCCGCAATGGAGCGGGCGTCCATCAGGGCCACGGCGCTCAGCTGGCCATTACCCGGCTTGGAACCCTCGCGGTTGGGGAAGTTGCGCGTGGTGTGACGGATCGAAAGGCCGTTGTTGGCGGGCGTGTCGCCGGCGCCGAAGCACGGGCCGCAGAATGCCGTGCGCACGATTGCGCCGGCCTCCATGAGGTCGTAGATGTAGCCGCGGCGTGTAAGTTCGAGCGCCACGGGCTGGCTCGTGGGATAGACCGACAGCGAGAACTCGCCGCAGCCGGTATTGGCGCCCTTGAGCACGCGGGCAGCCTGGACCACGGAGTCATAGTTGCCGCCCGAGCAGCCGGCGATAACGCCCTGCTGCACGTGCAGCTTGCCGTCGACGATCTTGTCGAGCAGGCTAAAGTGCGTCTTGCCCTCGCCGATCTTGGCGGCCTCGAGCTCCACCTCGTGCAGGATGTCCTCGAGGTTCTCGTTGAGCTCGTCGATCTCAAAGCCGTTGGAAGGATGGAACGGCAGTGCGATCATGGGCTTGATGCTCGACAGGTCGACCTCGACGCAACCGTCGTAGTAGGCGACATCGGCGGGCTTGAGCTCGCGATAGTCGTCGCCGCGGCCGTGCATGGTCAAAAACGCGTGCGTGTCCTCGTCGGTGGCCCAGATGCTCGACAGGCAGGTGGTCTCGGTGGTCATGACGTCAACGCCGTTGCGGTAGTCGGTCGTCATGCTCGCGATGCCCGGGCCCACAAACTCCATGACATTGTTCTTGACGTAGCCCTTGGCAAAGACGGCGCGAATGATGGCGAGCGCCACGTCGTGCGGGCCGACGCCGGGGCGCGGGGCGCCCGTGAGGTAGATGGCCACGACGCCGGGATAGGCGACATCGTAGGTGTCGCGCAGCAGCTGCTTTGCCAACTCGCCGCCGCCCTCGCCCACGGCTATGGTACCCAGGGCACCATAGCGGGTGTGCGAGTCGGAACCCAGGATCATCTTGCCGCAACCGGCGAAGTTCTCGCGCATAAAGGAGTGGATGACGGCGATGTGCGGCGGAACGAAGATGCCGCCGTACTTCTTGGCTGCGGAAAGGCCAAAGACGTGGTCGTCCTCATTGATGGTGCCGCCCACGGCGCACAGCGAGTTATGGCAGTTGGTGAGCACGTAAGGCAGCGGGAACTGCTCCATGCCCGAAGCGCGCGCCGTCTGGATGATGCCGACAAAGGTGATGTCGTGGCTCGCCATGGCATCGAAGCGAATCTTGAGTGCCTCGGGGTCGCCCGACGTATTGTGTGCCTGGAGGATCGAATACGCGATGGTGCCGCGCTTGGCATCCTCGGGTGTCTGCGTAATACCGCGCTCGGCAGCCTCGGCCGCAGGCACAACCTCGCTGCCGCCGCGCAGGTAGATGCCGTCCTCGTACAGCTTGACCATACTGTCTCCCACTCTGCCCAAAAGATTTGGGCGCATAGCATACATTCGTTCAATATCGTGCCATAGAACGGTTGCGAGTGGGTTACGAATCTGCACGTTCACTTTATCTCAGTAAAGCAAAGAACGAGTTGGGTGCCGGGGGCAGACTTAGACGCCGAAATGACGAGAGTGGATAATCTCCCACTTTGAGCCTGCAAACAGGCAAAAAACGGGAGATTATCCACTCTCATTCTGCAGGTACTCATTTAAGTCTGTCCCCAATGAGTGCCTACAGGTCGCCGCCCGTGCCCAGCAGTTTGCGCATGACTTGCTCGGGGTTGACCGAGCCGTCGCGCGGGGCCAGGGCGGTGATCTTCTTCTGCATCTTGTACTCGTGCAGCTCGTCCTCGAGCTGGCGCACGCGTGCGCGGAGTTTTTCGTTCTCGCGCTCGCGCTCCTCGGCACGCTCCTTCATATCGAGGATGCGCACCACGCCGGCAAGGTTGATGCCCTCGTCAGTCAGCTGGTTGATGAGCTCCAGGCGCTCGATATCGGCACGCGAATACAGACGCGTGTTGCCGCCCGAGCGCTGGGGGTTCACCAGGCCCTTGGACTCGTAGACGCGCAGAGTCTGCGGATGCATGCCGGTCAACTCGGCCGCCACGCTGATCATGTACAGCGGTTTATTCCTATTGTCCTCGGCCATGCTACCTGACCCCTTTCCGTCTCGTTATCGTCCATCATAAGCCCGCGGGCGCGGGTGTGCGCCACGACCGCCCTAGTACGTCGCCTTGTAACGGTTGACCTTCTCGCGATAATCGCGCGTGTCGACCTCGCGCAGCTTGGTCATGGCATCGCGCTCGTCATCGGATAGGTTCGTGGGGACCTGCACCTTGATCTCGACGAGCAGCGCGCCCGTACGGCCACGGTGCTTAACGTCGGGCGCCCCCATTTCCTTAAAGCGGAACTTCTTGCCCGTCTGGGTACCCGCGGGCACCTTCAGACGAACCGTCGCACCGCCGGGCGTCGGCACGTCCACCGTGCAGCCGAGCGCCGCCTCGTAGACCGAGACCGGTACCTCCATGGTCACGTCGGCACCTTTACGCTTAAACAGCGGGTGCTCCTCCACATGCGTGGTCACGACCAGGTCGCCGCGCTCGCCACCCGCAACGCCATACTCGCCGCGACGCTTGTAGCGTAGTTTGCCGCCGTCGACCGCACCTGCGGGAACCGAGACCGTAATGGTTTGCTGCTCGCCCGTCGAGGGAATGCGATAGGTGACCTTGTGCGTCACGCCGCGAAACGCGTCCTCGGCCGTCACGTCGACAGTCAGCGACAGGTCGCCGCCCTTGCGAGCACGGCTGCGACCCGCACCGGCACCGGCATTACCCGCAGCCCCGGCAAAGCCCGAGCCCCAATCGCTGCCCCAAGCGCCGTTGCCGCTAAAGATGCTGTCGAAGATATCGCCCCAGCCGCTGGCGCCCGCGCCGGCACCGTAGCCGCCGCCATACGCGCCGCCCGCGCCCGGCATGCCGCCGAACATGAGCATCTGGTCGTACTCTTTGCGCTTCTTCTCGTCCGAAAGCGTCTCGTAAGCCTCGCTAATCTCCTTGAACTTGGCCTCGTCGCCGCCGGCATCGGGGTGGTATTTTTGCGCGAGCTTGCGAAACGCGCTCTTGATCTCTTTGTCGGAGGCGCTCTTGGATACGCCCAGGATGTCATAGAAGGTTTTGCCTGCAGCCATCGTAGCTCCTCTCCTGTTTCATCCACCGCTCAACGGGCGGCGGCTCATACTGTCATATGGCACTAGGCCAGAAAGGGCCCCGGGTGTTGCCCCGGGGCCCTTCTCAATTACTCCTCGGTGCTCTCAGCCGTATCGGCCGCAGCATCCTCGGGCGCCGCTTCGGGCTCCGGTGCGGGGCGCTTCTCGCCACCGTAGGTCACCGTCACCATCGCGGAGCGCAGGATGCGGTCCGCCATGCGGTAGCCCTTCTGGTACACGTCGTTGACGGTCTCGTCGTACTGCGATGCGTCCTCGACACGCCCCACGGCCTGGTGCTCGAGCGGATCGAACGCCTCGCCCTTGGGGTCGATGGGCTCAACGCCCTCGTGCGCAAACACATCGAGCAGCTTGGCATGCACCGCATCAACGCCATCGACGAACTGCTTAAAGTCGTCGGAAAGCTCCTGGCTACGGGCATGGTCGATTGCACGCTCGATATCGTCAACCACCGGCAACAGCGCGGTGACAAGCTTCTCGGTCGCGCGCTCGCGCTCGGCGATACGCTCGCTGGCGGTGCGGCGACGGAAGTTCTCCCAGTCGGCCTGCAGACGGGCGGTACGCTCGGTGGCGTCCTTTGCCTTGTCCTCGGCGGCCTTCTGAGCCTCTGCCGCAGCATCGAGCTCGCTGCGTACGTCGGCAAGTTCCTTTTGGGCCTGCTCGAACTTGAGCTTAAAGTCGTTGTCGGCGGCTTCCTCACCGGCGCGGATAGCGGCTTCCACCATCTCGTCCTCGGTCATCGTCGCCTCCTTGTTGGAATCCTCTACCTGGTTCTCGGCAGCCTCGGCGGCCTCGGCCTCGTTGGCCTCGGTATCGTCGACGGCCTCTACGGGAATCTTCACGTCCTTCTCCTCAGAGTCAACGGGGGCGGCGCCAGCGGCGGCCGCCTCCGTGCGAGCTTTACGGGCGGACATGATTACTTGTCCTCGTCGTCCACAACCTCGTAGTCGGCGTCGACAACGTCATCGTCGGCAGGCTGGGCACCGGCGGCGCCGTCGGTCTGCTGCTGAGCGTCGGCGTAGACAACCTGAGCCAGCTCGTAGGCTACGGACTGCAGGGATTCGCCAGCGGCCTTGATGGCCTCGACGTCAGAGCCCTCGAGCGCCTTCTTGGCGTCGGCGATAGCGGCCTCGGCCTTGGACTTCACATCGGCGGAAACCTTGTCGCCCAGCTCGTTGAGGGTCTGCTCGGTGGAGTAGCACAGGCTGTCGGTCTGGTTGCGGACCTCGACCTCTTCCTTCTGCTTCTTGTCCTCCTCGGCATGAGCCTCGGCGTCCTTGACCATGCGATCGACTTCGTCGTCGGACAGAGCGGTGGAGCCGGAAATGGTGATCTGCTGCTCCTTGCCGGTGCCCTTGTCCTTAGCAGAGACCTTGACGATGCCGTTGGCGTCGATGTCGAAGGTGACCTCGATCTGCGGCACACCGCGGCGGGCAGCCGGGATACCGGTCAGCTGGAACTTACCGAGCGACTTGTTATCGCGGGCAAGCTCGCGCTCGCCCTGGAGCACGTTGATCTCGACGCTGGTCTGGTTGTCGGCAGCGGTGGAGTAGACCTCGGTCTTGGAGGTCGGGATCGTGGTGTTGCGGTCGATCATCTTGGTCATGATGCCGCCCATGGTCTCGACGCCCAGCGACAGCGGGGTAACGTCGAGCAGCAGGATGCCCTCGACGTCGCCGGTGAGCACGCCGCCCTGGACGGCAGCGCCGTCGGCAACGACCTCGTCGGGGTTCACGGACATGTTGGGCTGCTTGCCGGTCATGGTCTTGACCAGATCCTGGACGGCGGGCATACGGGTGGAGCCGCCGACGAGGATGACCTCGGTCAGATCGGAGAGCTTAAGCTTGGCGTCGCGCAGGGCGTTGGTGACAGGCTGCTTGCAGCGCTCGAGCAGGTCGCGGGTGATCTTCTCGAACTCGGCGCGGGTCAGCGTGTAGTTGAGGTGCAGCGGGCCAGACTGGTTCATGGTGATGAACGGCAGGTTGATGGTGGACTGCTGGGCTGCGGAGAGCTCCTTCTTGGCGTTCTCGGCGGCCTCCTTCAGACGCTGCAGGGCCATGGGGTCCTGACGCAGGTCGACACCGTTCTCCTGCTGGAACTTATCGGCCATCCAGTCGATGACGCGCTGATCCCAGTCGTCGCCGCCCAGGTGGTTGTCGCCCGAGGTGGACAGAACCTCAAACACGCCGTCAGCGAGGTCGAGGATGGAGACGTCGAAGGTGCCGCCGCCCAGGTCGAAGACCAGAATGCGCTGGTCGGTGCCCTGCTTGTCCAGGCCATAGGCCAGAGCAGCAGCGGTCGGCTCGTTGACGATACGCTTGACGTTGAGGCCGGCGATCTTGCCGGCGTCCTTGGTGGCCTGACGCTGGGCGTCGTTGAAGTAGGCCGGGACGGTGATGACGGCGTCGGTGACGGTCTCGCCCAGATACTTCTCGGCGTCGGCCTTCATCTTTGCGAGCGTCATGGCGCTCACCTGCTCGGCGGTATAATCCTTGCCCTCGATATCGACGACGGCACGGCCACCCTGGCCCTCCTTGACCTCATACGGCACGGTCTTGATCTCGGAGGTGCACTCGGAGTACTTGCGGCCCATGAAGCGCTTGATGGAGAACACGGTGTTCTTGGGGTTGGTGACCGCCTGGTTCTTAGCGGCCTTACCCACGACGCGGTCGCCGTCAGCACGGAAGCCCACGACAGACGGGGTGGTGCGGTCGCCCTCGGCGTTCACGATAATGGTCGGAGAACCGCCCTCGAGGACGGCCATTGCGGAGTTAGTAGTACCAAGGTCGATACCAAGAATCTTACTCATTAGAAATTCCCTCTCTCTTTTGCGTTCGCGCCGCCTCGACGATCTGTCGCGCGGTGCTTCGGCTTGTCTTTCAGGATGTAGTGTATCCCCTTATGGGCCGGAATATACAAAATCTAAGTCAATTCATATAAGATTTCTTATCTCCGAGAGTTTAGGTTCGCAAAATCGCAGGCAGAAGCGCTATTTGAGTTCTCGGCAGATCTATTGAGATCTATGTAGAGATGGCTGAGGTTTGGGCTTGGGAGCGCACATGGCGGCCCCGGGCTTCCCTGGGGAAAGTTCGACCCGTTTTTCGGCCAAATAATGGGATGCGGTTTCCGCAAGCACACTCAATCGCCCTTTATTTCAAGTCACCTGTAGCTAACATTTGCGCAGCTCAACGGCCTCACCTGCATGTTTTTTAGTAAGCCGTGGCATACTCGGCGAACGGTATGAAGATGCCGGTCAGAGGGTATTGCAAACGGTCGCTCCCGTGGTATGTTTTTGCCCGAATCAAACCGACGCGCATCGCCTGTAGCGTCGGTCAACAGAGAGGAAACTACCATGGCTCATCCCGTAATTGATGCCGACGAGTGCATCGCTTGTGGCGTTTGCGTCGACTCCTGCCCCGCTGGCGTTCTGGAGCTCCAGGACGTCGCTACCGTCGCCGACGAGGACTCCTGCGTCGCCTGTGGCGCTTGCCAGGACGCTTGCCCCGCTGGCGCGATCACCGAGATCGTCGAGGAGTAACAACTCCCCCACTTGCACACTCAAAAGTACACCGTGCACAAAAAAGGAGGCTTCCGCATCGCCGCGGAGGCCTCCTTTTGCATGTGTTCTAGGACAAATCATCCTCGTAGGGCATTAAATCGGCAAGGTAGCCCTTCTCCTTGAGCATGGCCTCGATCTCGTCGAGGGTTTGCTCATCCTCTGCCGCAATGCGATGGAAGTGATAGCCGCTCGTCACCGTTAGCAGCGGAAAGCTCTTGCCGCTCTCGATATCGCGCAGATAGCGCTCGACATCACGGCGGTTGCGGATGTCCAGGTCGGCCGTGATCTTGCCGTACACACGATGGTTGACGATCACGTTGAGCACGGCGCCACCGGCGTCGACGATACTCGTGAGCTCATCGCCTGCCTGCTCCACGCTGTGGCGAACCTTGACCAAGCGCGTGGGCACGGCGGGGCTGCTGGGGGCCTCCTGCAGCACGTAGCCGCGGTTGGTCGCCACGATATCGTGCCCATCGGCACGCAACAGGGCAATATCCTGAACCACGACCTGACGGCTCACGCCAACCTCGCGGGCAAGTGCGCTGCCCGAAACGGGCTCCTTGGCTCCTTCGAGCACGCCCATGATGGCACGGCGACGCTCGCGGGCGTTCATTATTTACCGTCCAGCAGACGCAGGTGCTTAAGCGAGAGGTCGAGGATCGGCGCAGAGTGCGTCAGGGCGCCCGAGCTAATATAGTCGACACCCAGATCGGCCAGGGCGCGAATGTTGCTGGCGTCCACGTTGCCCGAGCACTCGGTCTTGGCGCGACCGGCGATAAGCTCGATGGCGGCGGCCATGTCGTCATGGGTCATGTTGTCGAGCATGATAATGTCGGCACCGGCCTCCACGGCTTCGCGCACCATGTCCAGGTTCTCGCACTCGATCTCGACCGTCGTGGTAAACGACGCATGGGCGCGCGCCATCTCGATCGCGCGCGTCACGCCACCGGCGGCATCGATATGGTTGTCCTTGAGCATGACGGCCGTCGACAGGTTGTAGCGGTGGTTGCTGCCGCCGCCAATCTCAACCGCCGCCTTCTCAAACACGCGCATGCCCGGCGTGGTCTTGCGCGTGTCGACGAGCACGGTCTTGGTTCCCTCGAGCGCCGCGGCCATGCTGTGCGTGTAGGTAGCGATGCCGCTCATGCGCTGCAGGTAGTTGAGCGCCACGCGCTCACCCGAAAGCAGCACGCGCGCATCGCCGCGCACCTGACCCACATGGTCGCCGGCGTGCACCTCGTCGCCATCGGCAACGTCGAGCAGCACCGAGCTCTGCGAATCCAGCAGCTCAAAGGTACGGGCAAACACATCCAAGCCGGCGATGATGCCGTCGGCCTTGGCGATAAGCTCCACCGTGGCGGGACGCGCCGTGGGGCACACGCTCGCCGTGCTCACGTCCTCAAACGTAATGTCCTCGCGCAGAGCCTGCAAAATCAGATCATCGACGACGAGCTTCATGGTAATGGGATTCATGGTCTACTCCTCTGCGGCCTGCGTGCCGGCGGCACGGGCCAAATCATCGATTGCAAGGGTATCGGAACTCAGGGCGCGATGGCGTCCATCGAGCGCGGGCTCGCCCGCCTGCTCCACGGCCAGCGACTCGCCGGTGCGCATGTACCACGCGGCGCGACGACCCCAGACCAGCGCCTCGAGCAGACTATTTGATGCAAGGCGATTCTTGCCGTGAACGCCGTTGCAAGCCGTCTCGCCCGCGGCGTAGAGCTCGGGCATCGAAGTGCGGCCGTCCTTATCGACCCATACGCCGCCCATAAAGTAGTGCTGCGTGGGCGTAACGGGGATGGGCTCATCCAGGATGTCGCGACCGTCCTCAAGGCAGCGCGCGCGGATGTTGGCGAAGTGCCCGGTCACCACGTCGCGCTCGACGGGGGCAAAGCTCAGCCACTCGTGCTCGGTGCCGTCCTGCTTCATCTGCTCGCGAATAGCGGCGGCGACCACGTCGCGCGGCTGCAGTTCGTCGGTAAAGCGCTCGCCGGCGGCGTTGAGCAGAATCGCGCCCTCGCCGCGGCAGCTCTCGCTGATCAGGAAGGTGCGACCCGGCTGCGGCGAGAACAGCCCCGTGGGATGGATCTGCACGTAGTCCAAGTGCTCCATCGTAATGCCGTGCTCCTGCGCGATGTAGCAGGCATCGCCCGTGAGCTGCGGATAGTTGGTCGAGTGGTCGTATACGCCGCCGATGCCGCCCGTTGCCCACAGCGTGTGGCGGGCATGGATCTTAAATGGCTCGCCGGCATGCACGCCCTCGGCGGCATTTGCCAACTCGTCGGCGGGACGAACCGAGTTGTCCTCGTCCACGGGAACGGCGACGACGCCGGTGCATACCGTGGCGCCGTCACGCTCGGCAGTCAGGATGTCGGTCATGGCCACGTGCTCCAGAATCTGCACGTTATCCAGCTTGCGCACGGCCTGGAGCAGCTTGGTCGTGATCTCCTTGCCCGTAATGTCGGCATGGAAGGCAATGCGCGGGCGACTGTGCGCGCCCTCGCGGGTAAAGTCGAGGCTGCCGTCGGCCTTGCGCTCAAAGTCCACGCCCATGGCCAGCAGGTCATTGATGACCGAGCGGCTCGAGCGGATCATGATGTCGACGCTCTCGCGGCGGTTCTCGTAGTGGCCGGCGTGCATGGTGTCCTCAAAGAAGGCATCGTAGTCTGAACCTTCGGGCAGCACGCAAATGCCGCCCTGCGCGAGCATCGAATCGCACTCGTCGACGGCGCCCTTGGAGAGCATGATCACGCGCGTGCTTGTCGGCAGGTTGAGGGCCGCGTACAGGCCCGCTACGCCGCAGCCGGCAATGACAACGTCGCACTCCATGTCGGGGTATTGCTTGGTTTCCACAGGAATCCTCTCCCTTGAATGTGACATAAGGGACCATCCCTCATGCCACATTGTTCTAGCGTGCTGCGTACTCGAGCATACGATCGAGCGTGAGCTTGGCCTGGTCGGCGGCCTCGTCCGACACGCCGATCTGCACCTCGCCCTCGCCCGTCTCCAGGCAGCGCACGAGCTTTTCGAGCGTGATGAGATCCATGTTGACGCAGGTGGGCTGCACCGCGGGGAAGTAGAACTTCTTGCCGGTGCCCTGGCAGCGGCGCTCGAGCTCGTAGAGCACGCCGCGGACCGTCACGATGATGAACTCGCTCGCGTCGGACTCCTCGGCGTACTTGATGATGCCGGCGGTGGAGCCAATGTAGTCGGCCTCGGCAAGGACGTCGGCCTTGCACTCGGGGTGCGCCAAAACGAGCGCGTCGGGATGTGCCTCCTGCGCGTCGACAATCTGCTCGACAGTGATGATGTGGTGGCGCGGGCAGTAGCCGTTGTTGAGGATGACGTGCTTTTGCGGCATCTGCTCGGCTACGAAGCGGCCCAGGTTTTGGTCGGGAATGAACAGGATATGCTGCTGCGGCAGGTCGGACACGATCTTGACGGCGTTGGAGCTGGTGACGCACACGTCGCTCCAGCTCTTGATCTCGACCGTGGAGTTGACGTAGCAGACCACGGCAAGGTCGTCACCGTACTCGGCGCGGGCGGCGGCGACCGTCTCGCGCTTGACCATGTGAGCCATGGGGCAGTCCGCGCCCGGCTCGGGCAGCAGCACGGTCTTGGTGGGGTTGAGCAGCTTGGCGCTCTCGCCCATAAACTCCACGCCGCACAGCACGATGGTCTGCTGCGGCAGGCTCTTGGCGAGCTTTGCCAGGTAAAAGCTGTCGCCGACGTAATCGGCAACGGCCTGGACCTCGGGCGCCACATAGTAGTGCGCCAGGATCACCGCGTCACGTTGGGTTTTTAGTTGCTGAATGGCCTCGACGAGCTCTGCGGGCACCAGTGCCGCGCGCTCCGTTGCCGTCGTTGCCGATGCTAGGCCGGCCGCGATATCGCGTGCAAGCTCCGATGCATCCATGTTCGCGCTCTGTGCCATCAAGGCCCCTCTCTTTTGGCGAATCTTGGGGCTTTAGTATGACACCTGGCTTTACAGCTGACAAGACAGCTGTAAAGCCAGGTGTAAAGTTGGAATAAAGATTCAATCTTGGGGCGGGTCCATTTTCGAACTGGCAAGCTGAGGACAGCCGAAAATGGACCCGCCCCATGATTCGGGCAGCCCGTTTTGTCCTGGACCAAGGGGCAGTGGTCAAAAAGGGCCAAATATGAGTACTGTCACCAAATTAGTAGCATCGATTTTCCGGTCCAGAGCAGCAAAATCGCCTTGTTTGGAGCCCGATCGCGACTCTGAAGAACGAAAATCGATGCACTTTTGGCCTCTGGCACCGATTTTTGAGGCCATTTGGCTGCCACTAAACTGGTAACAGTACTCATATTTGGCCTTTTTTGACCACCGGGCTTCCGGCAGACCCCAAAAGCGGGCCCGAATCGCTCGATTCGGACCCGCTGGGGGTAGCGAGCACAATCGAGGTGTAAGAAGCAAGAGAGGGCCATCGCCTAGAATCGTCAGCGCCTAGATATTCAACGAGAGGAAAGACAATGGTCCGCAGCGACATGCTACCCCAGCCGGACCGGGGGCTCGGCCTCGACCGGCCCCAGACCGAGGCATTTCACCGACGAGTTCAAGAGGAAGATAGTCGATCTCCACAACGCCGGAAAGCCCAGGCGCGAGGCCATGGACGAGTGCGACCTCGACAAGAGCACCGTGGAGAGGCGGGTCAAGTCGATAAACGAGACCGGCTCGCCGCGCGCCGCCGACAACCGCACACCCGAGTAGAACCGGATCCTGGAGCCCGAGCGCGAGAACCGTAGGCTCCGGATGGAGGTCGACGTCTTAAGACGAGCGGCGCCAGCATACGCTCGGAAGTCAGGGCCATGGCGGCCAACGGGGGGGCCGCTGCCCCATATCGGCGCAGCGCTGGCATCGAGGCCTTCTGACCTGTGTCAAGATTTCGGACACGCAAGCTCGAGGAATCAAGCGGCCATAGGCATGGCCTCGGGCTTGGGCTCGGTTCTCTCGAAGAAGGCCGCCATGGCCTCGGCCGGCACCTTGTAGCCGATCGTCGAGCGGGGCCTTCGGCGGTTGTAGTACGCCTCGATGAACTCGACCACCGCGTGCTTGGCGGAATCCCTGGTCGGGAAGCTGCGCCTGTAGTACATCTCGTTCTTCAGCGTGGCGAGGAACGACTCGGCCACCGCGTTGTCGTGGCAGTTGCCGGCGCGGCTGCAGGACAGCCGCACGTCGTTGTCGCGCGCCCATTCGGCCAGAAGCCTGCTGGTGTACTGGGCGCCGCGGTCGGCGTGGAATATCGCGTTGCCGGCCACGTAGCCGCGCGATTTGGCCGACGCCAGCGCCGAAACCACGATGTCGGCGGTCATGCGCTCGGAGAGCGACCAGCCCACCACCATGCGGGTGTTGAGGTCGATGACCGTCGACAGGTACAGCCATCCCTCGCCGGTGCGCAGGTAGGTGATGTCGCCCACGAGCTTGCAGGTTGGAACGGGACTGGTGAAGTCGCGGCGCACCAGGTCGGGCCGGGGCCTGGCCTTCGGGTCGGGGATGGTGGTGCGCTTCCTGGCGTTGGGCGTGCAGCCGCGTATTCCCAGCTCGCGCATCAGCTTGCGCACCCTGTACAGGGTCAATCCGGAGAACTCGCCGGGCAGGAAGCATTTCACGAACCGGAAGCCGAACCTGCGGTCCGACTCCAGCCACACGCGCCGGACCGCCTCGCGCTCGGCCGACCAGTCTTCTCGCGGGCAGCCGTTGGAGAGCCACGAGTAGAAGCCCGATCGGCTCACGCCGATCACGCGGGCCATCATTTTCACCGGGAATTCGGCCTTCTCCGCCAACATCATCCGGTAGCATGCGGCTACGCCTGGCTTTTGGCGAAGAAGGCCGCGGCTTTTTTTCAAGAAGGCGTTCTCCATCTCGAGCTCGCGCATGCGCCTTTTCGCCTCGCGAAGCTCGCGGTCCTCGGCCTTGGGGTCGGGCCCGCCGGCAAGCTCGCGCCGGCGGTTCTGCACCCACTTGTTCACGGTCTTGGAATTCAGGCCCAGTTCTGCGCAGCATTCCGTTATCGGCCTGCCCGTCGAGATGATGTAGTCGGCGGTCTCGCGCCTGAACTCGTCGGTGTACTTGGCGGCTGGGTTGGACATAGCATACCGTCCTCTCGGTCGTCGATGAATGCATTCTAAAGGATTGGGCCTCTAGCATGCGTGTCCGAAAAGACGATACAGGTCAGACAACCCAATCAGACGTCGTCTCGAGCGCGTCCTCTGCACGGTCGACCGTGCTTCTGGCCTTGGCGCCCTGCTTGAACCACGAGCGCAGGTCCTCGAGGGTGCTGCCCGCTGCATACACCTTGATTTTTCGACCGCCCTTCGTAGTCACCGTGCAGCGGTCGCCGCTCTCGCTGTTCTCGTGCGCCGTGACCTTCTTGAGGTAATCGCGACGGAACGCCACGACGCGGGCATTGCTGATCTCGATGAACCAATCATCGTCGACAAGCGAGGTGCCCGTGGTACCTCGACTTGCCATCTCCTCGGCGAAGGAGAAGCCGAGTTCGCGCTCCTGCCTGCCGATCTCGAGGATGCCGCGGGCGGGCATGCTGAGCATGAGCAGGGGCAGGAGTCCCCCTATGAACAGGAAGAGGCATGGGACGAGCAGGAGCAGACGAGCACCGGCGTCGGTGAAAACAGCCATGAAGGCGATCACGAGCGAGAAGACGAGCGCCATACCGTTGAAAACAATCGTCAACGGCTTGACGGCAGACCAACACAGACCCGCCTTGGTCATCGGGCCGTCGACGGCGTCCGAGACTTCGATGCCCTCTTCCTCCAGACGGGCGAGGAGGTTGAGCGAGCACACCCCCTCGAGGCTTATCGAGCAGAACTTCCGGTCGCCCTCGAACAGGTCGATCCTCATCATCTGCGTGTGAAGCGTTGCACGGGTGATGTGGCCAAACGTCGTCTCCTTGCGGATGCCGAAGGCGTTACGCGAGAGAATTCGCTCACCGTCCACGTCGATGCGCGGGATGCTCAGCAGGGCCCAGATGGCCATGCCCGCGAGCGCCATGGCGTGACCGAACCACACAAGTTCGTGGTCCCACTCGCCCAACGAGACGCCCTGCCAGACGTAGACACCCAGCATGAGCAGTTCGAACGCGACGGCGCAGCAGGCGATGATCGTGCGAATGGCAGCGGGCATGCGCACCGTGAAGCGATCGAGGCTGTCCGTCGCCTCACTGCGCTCGCGCGCGCCGCGACGGGCGACCCATGCAGTGAGCGGACCGACGATGAACACCACCATCGCCACGCGCAGGAACGATTCGAGTATGTCGCCCATATTAACCACCATCCCAATAGAAAACGTGAATTTGGGAGACTATAGCAAAGCAAAGCGGTCCGCACGGCATCGCCCGGGTGTTTTCGGCATACGGCGGAAACCAGCGGCAACGGACGTTGAGAACTCACCCAAAAGACGCGATTCGACCGAAGCGATTCTTCTTGACTTGGTCTCAATGTGATACGACATACGCCACTACCTGCGCGGTCTTGCGGCCCTGATCGAAGAGGGTCACACCGATGAGGCGCTCGAGCGTATCGACGCGCTTTGCGAGACCAACGACCGCACCGCTGTGCGCCGCTACTGCGCCAACGAAACGGTCAACATTGCGCTCTCGTCGCTTTCCGCGGACATCAACGCGCACGGCATCACCGCCGACCTGCGAGCCGCCGTGCCCGAAACCGTCCACGTGGGCGATGCCGATCTGTTCAGTGTGGTATCGAACGCCCTGGACAATGCCATCGACGCGGCGAGCACCGCCCCCGAAGGCAAGCGGTTTGTCGACCTGGACCTTCGCTACGAAGACGGTCAGCTTCTATTGCTGGTTTCCAACACGTTTGGCCGTGCGCCGCACATGGTCGACGGCATGCCCGTGGCTCAGCACACTGGGCACGGCTTTGGCACCAAGAGCATTAAGCTTGCCGTCGAGCGCATGAACGGCAACTGCCAGTTCCGCATTAACGGCGACCGGTTTGAGCTGCGCGCTGTGATGTAAGGGCGCGGGCGCGACGGATTTGCGTTCCGCGGGTACGGCTCGCCCGCTCGGGGTCGTTTGTCGACGCGGGCTCGCTACAGCGGCGCGGCCGCCGGAGTCAGCTGCTTGATGTAGGCCCACATGCGCTGCTTAGCGGCCTTGTCGGTGAGCGCCGCCTCAAAACCGTCGAGCGCCAGCACGCGGCGCCCCTGCACATGGGCGACCAGGCCGGGCTTGAGCATGGCGGTGTCGAAGTCATCGATCGCCACGAGCATATCGGCGTAGGTCTCGCGCATGGCGTCAGCCGCGTTGTTGTCGAGCAGTAGCACCGCCTCGGGGTCCAAAGCCTCAAGCGCCTCACGGAACAGCTCGCACGGCAGCGTCTCGCCCACCGCGACCGCTCCGTCACCCGCGCCGGCGACGCTTGCCAGCACGCAAAAGTCCTCGGGGGCATATCCGATGGCGCCGAGCGCCTTGCGCAACGCGGCGCCATCCGCGCCGGCAGCCAGCTCGCCGCCCGAGCACTCGGCTTCATCCAAATCGCCTTTGACCAGCACAATCGGCGAGCACGCGTTGCCCGCGATACGCACACCGCGACCTGCAAGCGACGCGAGCTCCTGCTCGGTCGCCTGAGCGATGGCTTCTTTTTTCTGGCTTTGTGACGTGGGCATGCGCTCTCCAATCGTTTGCGTGCCCACCATTATATAAAAGAGCCGCCCGCGAGTGGTTGCTTTGCGGGCCGCTGGGTATAAGCACGGTCGTACTGAGTTTTACGCGGCCGAGCCGCGTCGTATTATGGAGGTCACCATGGCTGACATTAAGCAGATTACCCCCGAGAACTTCGATTCCATCGTTAACGACAGCCTGCCCGTACTGGTTGATTTTTGGGCCCCGTGGTGCGGCCCCTGCCGCTCGCTCTCGCCCATCGTAGACGAGGTTGCCGACGAGCTGGCCGGCAAGTTGGCTGTGGCCAAGTGCAACGTCGACGACAACCAGGACCTGGCCATGAAGTTTGGCGTCATGAGCATCCCCACGCTGATTGTGTTTAAGAACGGCGAGGAGATTGACCGCTCGGTTGGCGCTCTGCCCAAGGCGAGGCTGCAGGCGCTGCTGGAGAAACATCTGTAATACGCTTGTTACATGTTGCCGTCTGTCTGCCGTCCATGAGCGCTTTTACGCCGCTCGCCGGACTTCTGAATGCACCGAGTGCAACCACGGATAGTATGGTAGTCACAAACAGCCCCCAGTGAACGGGTGCGGGTCGCACAGACTCGCACCCGTTTTCTTATGCAGCTGCGCGCAAAGCGGGCGTAGTAAAATCTGAACCACTGAACTGCCCCATACAAAAGGAGATTTCCCATGCATGATGTTGGAATGAACATGAGCCAGCTTGCCATGAGCGTCAAACAGGTCGACGACACCATCGAGCTCGCTCACGAATGGAGCCATCAGTTGCTGCATGCGACCGAGAATTTTGACATGGAGCGCATCGGCGCCAAGCTCGAGGCCGCCATGGCCGCGTTGCACGAGGCGCATGACGCGCTCGAGGGCTACGAGGAAGCCATCGAGGCCGACCACAACTCCGTCGGCTCCGTGAAGCTGGTGTAAGGTGGCCGAACACGAGCACGGCTGCGGGTACGAGCACGAGCATCCGCACGGGGCGGACGGTGACGCGGGCTGCCACTGTAGTGGCTCCGGCTCCGAGCTGGTCCGTTTTTCGGTTACCGCACCGGATGACCTGCTGCGCCGTTTTGACGAACAGATCGCGCGCCGCGGCGACGTGGCCAACCGCTCCGAGGCCGTGCGCGACCTGATTCGCGCCTCGATCGCCAAGGAGCAGATGCGCACGCCCGACGAGCATGTTATCGGGTCGCTCACCATGATCTACGACCACCATACCGGCGACCTGACGCGCCGTCTGGACGAAGTGCAGCACGACTACACCGACGAGATCGTATCGACCATGCACGTGCATCTGGATCACCACAACTGTCTGGAGATCCTGGCACTCAAGGGTCGCGGCGAGCGCATCTACGAACTAGCCGATCGCCTGCTGGGCCTGCGCGGCGTTAAGCACGGCGAGCTCACGTGTGCCGCCACCAGGCAGAGCCTGGGGCTGTAGCGGGATTTCCCGCAGCGCACCTGCCAAAAAGGGACAGGTTTGTTTTGGCAGGTTTAGCGTTTTACCTACCAAAATAAACCTGTCTATTTTGGTCGGTTTTGATGAGGAGTGTCGCATGCGGCATGTGCATATTCATGTGACGGGCATTGTGCAGGGCGTTGGCATGCGGCCATTTGTGTATCGCGAGGCTATGGCGCATGACATTTACGGCTGGGTGCTCAATGCGGGCGACGGCGTGCATATCGAAGCGCATGCTCCGGCCGATGCGCTCGATGCTTTTGTTGCCGCGCTTTCTGAGCATGCGCCTGCGGCGGCTCGCGTTGAGCGAGTCGATGTTGCGGATTTGGAGCCTGGCGGCTGGAGCGCTGCCGATGAGCAGGACTTTCGTATTGTGGCGTCGCAGGATCAAACCGCGCACACCACACTTGTCTCGCCCGATATCGCCACCTGTGACGATTGCCTGCGCGAGCTGTTCGACCCCGCCGATC
Organism: uncultured bacterium; assembly: GCA_905214615.1. GTDB lineage: Bacteria > Actinomycetota > Coriobacteriia > Coriobacteriales > Coriobacteriaceae > Collinsella. The sequence goes on from CAJMMX010000048.1 coordinate 18,293, forward strand.
GGCGCTATCACTACCCTTTTATCAACTGCACCAACTGCGGGCCGCGCTTTACCATCATCCGCTCGCTGCCTTATGACCGAGCGGCCACGTCGATGGATCGTTTTCCCATGTGCCCCGAGTGTGCCGCAGAGTATGCCAATCCACTCGACCGTCGCTTTCACGCGCAACCCGATGCCTGCTTTGATTGCGGGCCGCATATTACGTGGCGCGAGGCTGTGAACGGCGATGCGTACGGGAATTCGTCCGCGACACCGGCCGTCGGTACCACACGCGAGGCCAGCGACGCTATCATCGAGCGCTGCGTTGAGCTGCTGGCCGACGGTGGCATCGTCGCCATCAAGGGCCTGGGCGGATTCCATCTATCCTGTGACGCTGCCAACGAGCAGGCGGTGGCCGAGCTGCGCCGTCGCAAACGCCGCAGCAACAAACCACTTGCCGTTATGGTGCGCAGCCTTGCTGATACCGAGCGCCTGTGTCATATCGACGATGCTGAACGCGATCTGCTCGCCGGCAGTATCCGCCCCATCGTGCTGCTGCGCCGGCGCACTGTTGGCGAGGGCAACGGCGGTTCCCCCGACTTCCTCGCCCTCGCGCCATCTGTCGTGCATGACTTGCCCGAGCTCGGCATCATGCTCCCCTATACGCCGCTTCAACATCTGTTGCTTGCCGCGGCAGAAGCCTGCGGTATGCACGCGCTCGTCATGACCAGCGGAAACCTGAGCGAAGAACCCATAGAAACCGACGACGATCTTGCCTGGGAACACCTCGTTGCCGCCGGCATTGCCGACGCGTTGCTCGGTAACGACCGCGCGATCCTCTCGCGCTACGACGACTCCGTGGTACGCGTGGTCGACGGCATCGTTATGCCCGTTCGCCGCGCTCGCGGATATGCACCCCAGCCGCTGCCGTTGCCGGCGCTCGACGGCGCTCCGTCCTGCGTGCTCGCTTGCGGGCCACAACAAAAGGCCACGATTGCGCTCACGCGTGAAGGGACGAACGGCGAGGCAACCTGTTTTGTCTCGCAGCATATCGGCGATGTTGAAAACGGCGGGACCTTCGATGCCTGGAACGCCGCGCGCACGCGCTTGGAAAACCTCTTTGACTTGGCGCCCGCCGCCTTAGCATGCGACATGCATCCCAGCTATCTGTCGAGCCAGTGGGCGCGCGAACAGGCGCAGAAACAGGGTATGCCGCTTGTTGAAGTTCAACATCATCATGCGCACATCGCGAGCGTGATGGCCGAGGCCATCGCCGCGGGCCAGCTTACAACCGACGCGCGTGTCCTTGGCATCGCCTTTGACGGCACCGGCGCCGGCACCGATGGGACCATTTGGGGCGGCGAGTTTCTTGTCGCCAGCCTTGGCAGCTTTGAGCGCGCCGCGCATTTGCG
>CAJMMX010000049.1 GCA_905214615.1 uncultured bacterium
CCGCCACGGCCACCGCGATCGCCACCGCGACCGCCGCGGTCACCACCACGGCCACCGCGATCGCCAAAGCCGCCGCGACCGCCACGGTCGCCGCCACGGCCACCGCGATCGTCACGGCCGCCGCGAGGACCGCGGTCCTCGTCCAGGCCCATGGCGACGAGCGGAGCGATGACCTTATCGAGAGCAGCCATCAGCTCGGTGGCCTCCTCGTAAGAAAGCTCGGGCAGGAGCTTCTCCTTCTTGTTGGCAAGCTCGACCAGGCCCTCAGCGGCATCCTCGGCAGCAAAGACGACGATCTTGCGCATATCGCCCTCGGCGTCGTCGATGCGGCCGACCAGATCGGCGGCCTCGGCCTCGGCCATCAGACCATCGAGCTCACGAAGGCGCATGCCCAGCAGGTCGGACATTTCCTTCTGCTCCATCTTGGGCTTGAGGTCAAGGAGCTTGATGGCGCGCTCGATGTTCGCCATGCGCTCGGCCTTGGCCTCCTCCTCCTTGGAAATAGCAAAGCGACGGCTACGCAGCAGGCGAGCGGCCTTCTGCATCTTGTCCATCAGCTCTTCGTCATCGTAATCAGCGGCGGCCTCGACAACCTCGGCCTCCTCCTCGGCGGAAACCTCGTCAGCAGCCTCAACCTCAGCAGCTTCGGTCTCCACGGTCTCGACTGCCTCAACCTCGGCAGCCATGGTCTCGTTCTCGGTCTCGTTCATGATCTCTTCGTTCTCAGACATGAGACTCCTTCTTGGCCCTCTCGGGCATCATCGCCCCATTCGCGGGGCCCGTCGCGCACTCTTTGCGCTTTATACATTCATGCCTCTCGGCAAAACGTCCATTAGTTTATGGTGTCGCCATCCAATCTAGCTGCAGAATCTATGTGCACACATTAATGCGACATGTGCGACTCGCGGCGAGCGTACACCAGCGACACCGCGAACCCGACAACGGCAATCACGGCCGCCACGCGCACGGCGGCTGCAAATCCTATCGCCTGGGCAACGTCCGACGCAACGCCCGCGGCGCCAGCAGCCACCGCAGAACTCGAGAGCAGACCGATAAACAGCGACGGGCCAAACGATGCGGCAATCATGTTCCACGTGTTAAGCAATGCCGTTCCGTGAGGATGTTCAGCGGCAGGCAGCGTCTCCAAGCCGGCCGTTTGCGAGGGGCTCAGCACCAAACCGACTCCGGCATACACCACAACGGTCAGCGCCACGACGACGCCGATGTTCATGCTTGCCGCCGTCATCGAGATGGCAGTCTGCCCCACGGCAATCAGGGCAAAGCCGACCGGCAGCAGGGGCCATGCGCCACGGGCGTCCATCACACGTCCGCCCACAATCGAGGTCACGGCGTTGCAGGCAATCGCCGGCAAAATGAGCAAGCCCGCAACAAGTGCGGTCATGCCGTATGCGCCCTCAAAATAGAGCGGCAACAAAACACTCATCGAGAACGTTGTCATCATCGACACCACCACAAGCAGGCACGCAGGCCAAAAACGAACGCTCGCCACGGGACGCACGTTAAGCACCGGATGCTCGAGCTTGAGCTGACGGGCCGCAAACAAGCCGAGCAGCACAAGGGCGGCGAAGAGTGTCACGATGCCGGAAATCAGATTGGTCGAGAACTCGCCTACGGAATACACAAATGCCGTAATGCTGGCAGCGAGCAAAACAACCGACAGAATATCAAGCGTGGTGTTCGAGCGCTCTCCGACATTCTGAACAAGCTTTACGCCCGCCGCAGCGACCGCAATGCCGCCCACCAACGGCACTACGAACACCGCTCTCCAGCCAAACAATGTGCACATAAGACCGCTGATCACAGGTCCAAACGCCGGCCCTAGCGTAATGCAGGCACCGCCCAGACTCAGGTACAGACCGAGCTTCTCACGCGGGGCGCAAGACAGCACCACGTTCATCATGAGCGGAAACAAGATGCCCGATCCCGCAGCCTGCAAAATACGACTTGGCAGCAAAACAGTAAACGACGGGGCGACCAGGCACAGGACTTCTCCGGCGACCGTGCATCCGCATGCGAAAAACAGCAGCTTGCGCGTCGAGAAACGACCGGAAAGAAAGGCCATGACGGCCGTAAAGATCGACGTCACGATCATGTAGCCCGAAACAAGCCACTGCGCCGTGGTGGCACTCACCGAAAAGGCCGCCATGATGTCGTGCAACGCCACGTTAATGATGTTCTCGTTAAAGGCGGCAACAAAGGCTGCGATATACATTACGGCGAGAAACGCCGAAGTGGCCGATGGCGTTGTCTGAACTTGTTGCTGAGATTTGCTTCCCATGCATTTCCTTCCTCTTGGAACGACAGTCACATCGCCCCAGAGGAACAGTCCAGGGCGAGCATGAGCCCTAGACTTACGTCAGACGCCGCACGCGACGGATCCGACAACATGGTCCAACGTCGAAAGATTGTAACGCTGACGCGCAGCTTTCCTTCCGCGCTATTATTAAAAGTCCACGAAAGCACGAGACATGAGGAGCCCGCCATGATCAAACCCATCATGAAATCCGAGCTCTTTTTGCGCCTGCCTTCCGAAGACGCGGGCCCCGATGACGCCGTGACCGGGCAGGACCTCCTGGATACGCTCCATGAGCATGAGCACGAGTGCGTGGGCCTCGCCGCCAATATGATCGGCGTGCGCAAACGCATCATCTGCGTAAAGGACGGCAACAGGGCGCTCCTGATGTACAACCCTCAAATTCTTGAGCAGGTCAATGCCTATCAGACGAGCGAAGGATGCCTCTCGCTTGCCGGCGAGCGCCCCTGTACCCGTTATCGCCGCATTAAGGTGGAGTATCTGGACGAGAACTTCGTCCACCGCATCAAAAACTTCTCGGGCTACACCGCCGAGATCATCCAACACGAAATCGACCACTGCAACGGCGTCGTGGTTTAGGCCACCTGCCAAAATGAGGGTACCGGAGGCCTCCCTATGGATATCAGCCGCTTTGGCGAATTCGCCATCTTAGCGCAGTCACGCACGTTTCTTGATGCGGCGGAACTGCTTTTCATGTCGCAATCAACCCTCTCCAAGCACATCATGGCAATGGAGCACGAACTCGGCTGCAAGCTCATCGATCGAAGCAAGCGCCACGTAACACTCACCGCGCAAGGTGAAGCGCTCCTCCCCTATGCGCAAAAAATTGCGACGCTTCAGCATCGCTATCTTGCCGCCATTCAAATAGGTGCAGATGAGCCGCTCGAGCACCTCGCCGTCGGTTCTATCCCCATTATGACCCCTTATGGGATTACGGACGCCGTCATCGATTTTCAGCAGGCGAACCCCTCATATTCTGTCGAGCTCATCGAGGGCGAGGGCGACACACTCAAGCGCATGCTCCTGCACGAGGACATTGACCTGGCCTTCATCCGCGACAGCGGCGCCATCGAGCCGGAGTTCAAAAAGATTCCCTTTACGACCGACCGGCTCGTGGCCGTCCTTTCGCTCGACCATCCACTCGCCGAACGTGACACCGTCGAGATAGACGACCTTATCGACGAGAATTTCCTCATGCTTCCCCAAGGCTCGTTCGTAAGCGAGCTCGTCCTTTCCCTTTGTCGCAAAGCTGGATTTGGCCCACGTGTTACGTTCACCGGCAAACGAGCCGAGAACATCATCTCTCTTGTCGCACGCGGCGCCGGTGTCTCATTCCTCATGCGCAAGCCGGCGGAATCGCTTGCCAGCGGAAAGGTAGCCCTGGTGCCGCTTGAGCCCGCGACGACCTCCGAGGTCAGGCTCTACCTCAAGCGGAACGCCGCGCACTCGCAGGCGGTCGTCTCGTTCATCGGCTTCCTCCCCTACCGTCAGCTCCTGCAGGGCGACCGTGCGTCTTCCACCGCGGCACGACCGTCATAATCCCCGTTGCTCCACAACCGCAGGCTTGTGTCCGCAAACACGCTGACAACGGCACAAAACACAAATATGCCTCGGGCGGCACGTCACCGTCCGAGGCAAATTTAGTTAAAGTGCGCAGACAGACTAGTCCACCGAGATGTTGAGCGCCTTACCGCCCTCGTCCTTCCTGGTACCGATCACCATAGCGGCGACAAGAGCCAGAACGAAAGCGACCACACCGGAGATGACAAGGCCGATAAAGCCCGTGTCGATGCCGGCAGGGTTAATAAAGCTCGGGAAACCGAGCGGGCCGGAGGCACCGAAGGCATAGAGTTTGGCACCCATGAGGCCGGCGATGGCGCCGCCTACACCAGCGGAAATAAAGGTTGCCCACATAAGGCGCTTACGCGGCAGCAAGATGGCGTAAAGCGCAGGCTCGTTGACACCGAAAATCGAAGAGACAAGGGCGGGAATGTTGACGGCAGCATTTTCCTCGGAATCCTTGGTTCGGATGACCATGCCAAGCACAGCACCGGCGATGGCACAACCGCCTGCATACACGAGCGGGTTAATGAGGTCATAGCCGTAGGTTGCGACATCGAGAAACCACAGCGGGATGATACCCCAGTGCAGGCCGAACATGACGAGCAGGCTCCAGAACGTGCCGATGACGAAGCCGGCGATGGCGGGCTGGAAGTTGATGAGCATCAAGATGATCTGGGCAACGATATTGGAGAGGACCGTCATGACCGGACCGACCACAAGCAGGCCAAGGATGCCGCAAATGAGGAGCGTCAGGATGTTGGAGAAGAACGAACTCACAAGCGCGGGCAGCGCGTTAGAAAGGGCCTTGTGCACCTTGGAGGCAATCCAGACGATAAAGATCGCAGGCAGAATCGTCGATGAGTAATTCTGCATGATCAGCGGGATGCCAAAAATATCACCATAGACATTGGACTCGAAGACCGTGCCGGCGCCGAGCGTGTAGAGCGGATCTCCGCCCATAAGGGCAACGAGCGTCGGGTAGACGAGGATACCACCGAGCGCCATTCCCATAACGGGCTTAAGTCCGAACTTCTTGGCCGACGTCCAGCCAATGATTAGCGGAAAGTAATAGAAGACCGAATCTCCGATTGCCGAGAGCGTCACATACGTATTGCTGTCCTTGGCAGGCCAACCGGCAACCGTGCAGAGCGCGAGCATCGACTTGATAAAGCCACCGGCCATAAGCACGCCAAGAACCGGCTGCAGAATCTCGGAAATGATGGCGAGCAGACGCGAGAATGGATCGCCCTTTTTGACGTCGTCGCCCTCATCGATATCGAGTGCGGGTTTGGAGTCGAACCCGCCAATCTGAACAAGGTCGTTGTAGACGGCCTCGACAGTGGCACCTATCACGACCTGATACTGTCCGCCGGCCTGGATGACGTCAACGACACCCTTCGTCGCCTTAAGCTCATTGGTCTGGGCGAGCGATTCATCCTTGAGGTGGAAGCGGAGACGCGTAATGCAGTGGCTCACGTCTAACACATTGTCTCGACCACCGACCTTTGTGATGATTTCATCGCAAAGCTTCTGGTATTTCATGGAATTCTCCTTTTTCTGAGCGGGGCATAGCGTAGATTTCAGGCCTCCGTAGTCGACGTGGGAGGACAAGGAACCCGCTTCCCCCTTCGAAATCCGCGGACGCACGTACGCCCGGGATAGGAAACGGCAGAGAAGATGGAAGATGCCGATCACATGGCAGCGAGCCTCATTAGCCCATGTCACGCAATCAGGTCTACAGACGCGAATCTGCTGCGCCGAGAAGTCTCGTCGTCTGGCAGAACTTGTCACACAGACGTTCCGGTTCGCCCTGGGGAATCTGAGTACGCTCGGTCTCAAAGGAGAGGCCGTACTCGCGTGCCGGAAGGAAATACTCGAAATAGCCGTTGGTGTAACCGCAAACTATTCCCTCGACCGGACATTCGCGCTTCATGCGAATACCCAGGTCGCTGCCGAGCTCACTCGGGAACACAAAGAGATGCAGGCCGCCCAAACTGATGACGGCACACTTAAGCGTGAGCGAAAAGTCGTCATGGGCAACGGTGTGATAGAACGTCTGAGGCTCGATGCGGTCAAGAACGACCTCGCGATCGAGCTTGATCTGGGAAATCGCCTCGGCAAGACCGGTCGAAACACGCTCAACCTCGGGAATGCCGCGTCCCTGGCGAAAATTGCGGTCGCTACAGTCGCCAGCAGCACCGACGACCATGGCCGGATAGTAACCAAGACTCTGAGCGAGCTTTTTGCCGGTAAGACCGGCGAGTTCGCTCGTGAGCTCCGTGCAGTCGGGTCCGACACAGGCAGAATGCACCGCCCAGTTCACAAAGCCCGCAAACGATTTGCCTTCGTCATCGAAGAACGACACCACGATAACCTCATTGTCGGCAAGCTCTCCGGGAATGATGCGGTTGTCGTAGAAACCGGTGATGACTTTTTTGCCCATGCGGCAGGTCGCAGGTCGCACGTTGGCGCGGCACTCTTCGAAGCATTGACAGATGGTATCGAGGAACCAGCGATAGTAGTCCTCGTTGAATTTTCCCGTCCACCAGCTGCGATGGTAGGCGACGATCGAAGTGTGGTCGTGCGTCGCGGAGAGCAGAACGCAATCACGGTCGATTCCGTAGCGCTCGGCGAGCATCGTCTTAACCTCCTCGGCCATGCTCTCCTCAAACTCGAGAACATCGGCGTTGAAGAGAAAAACTTCGCGGTCGTCCTGTTGGAAAAGAATCGCGTTGGCGAAGACGTCGTCATGGACGCCTGTCGCAGGCTCCAGACGGTTGGGGAGGTTACGGTATCCGATTAGATAGATGTCGCCTTGCGGGGTAATCTTGCGGCGTGCATGTCCGATATTCATGCAAGTTCTCCTTTTTGTCGCGCCGCGTTTAAAGCGGCAAGGATGGTTTGGAGGAGGCGCTCATGGGAACCGGCGGCAAAGCCGGAGTTCATGGCCTCATAGGTGATTTTCTCGTACGCATCGGGGGCCGGCAGATACTTCTGCCCTCCGTTGACAAGCGTGGCGAAGAGCACGGGGCAGAATCGGGCGGCGCGCACGGCGGCGCCAAACGAGCTCGAAACCTCGGGCTGGATACCAACGAACTCGGCATTTCCCAGCCGAAGTAAATAGACCCTCGTACGCTGTTCGCCCGCCGCATGAAACTCATAAGTTCGATGCGGGGCCAATGAGCAGAAGTCGGCGCGCGTCTGGGCGGGCAAAAGGACGTCGACCGTGCGAGCATCGACGCCGATGGCATCGTCCTCACGCGCCGCACGGACGGCCTCAATCAACGCATCGCTCAGAACGCGACCCTGTCGATGCAGCATGCGATATCCACTCTCGTGAGCATCTAACGTTTGCTTCGCCCCGATCGAATCAAACGCAACGGTCACGGCGCGCTCCGCCGGACTCTGATCCCCCGCGGCACCGGGCAGCAGCAACACGACTCCGCCCAATTCGCGCTCGAGAGCCATGGCGACAAAGCCAAAGAGGTCCCCGCTCACCACGCGCTTCCCTTGAGAATCGTGCGATCCGTCGAGCACGGAAGACTGGACATCAGCCGTCGCAAGCATGGCAACGAGCCCGCCCTCAGCATCCCTCGCGACAAGTACGGGCATCGCGTGGTCGGCAAACCCCTTGGGGTCTACTCCCAGCCACCAGCCGGCCGGCGTCTCAATGTCGCGGTTAACGTTCACAGGACAGTGGCCCTCCGCCGAGGCGAGCGTGACAGAGCGAATGCCCGCAACCGCCTGCTCAACAGCCGCGCGTGTCGCGGCGATGAGCGCGGCACGATAGCGCTCATTTCGATCGCGGGCATCGGTGTCGGCCAGATGCCCAGGGGTGCGCACGTGAGGCGCAGAAAACGTGTGGGTCGGGACCACCCAAGAAAAGGCGCCGTCGCAATTGGAGACATCCTTGACAACCTCACGCAGATCGGCGAGTAGGGCCGGAGCGATCGAGGTAACCTCAAGTGAAAGGATGCAAGCGCGCCGCCCCATCCCTTCGACCACGAAGGCACGGACAAAGATTTCATGACGGAGTGCGTCGAAACCGTCGAACGGCAATACGTCCTCTAAGTTAATGGCCACCCGGGCGGCTCCGGCCTTCATCTCTCCCTTATCCATGGCGAACGCCCTCCTTTATCTGTCGCTCACTCGATGCCGTACAGGCGCTGTGCCGTGCCGCCAAGCATAAGGTCCTTGTCCGTATCACTTAAATCTGTAGCGCGGACGCAGGCGACACCCTCTGTTAGCCACTCGCGTTTAACGGGATAACTCGTACCAAAGACAATATGGTCTGCACCAAGGACTTCAACCGCACAGGCAAGAAGCGTCTCGCCCCAGGGCTGAGCATGGGACATGTCGAAATAAACGTTGTTCTCAAGACGCTTGGAGACCGTCTCGGTATCGGTCTGGAAGCGACCCGAGGCATCTGGACGCTTGGGACCGTGCGGCAGCAGCATCTCCTTAAACGCAAAATAAGCGCCACCGAGCATGGAGTGGACCATCTTGACGTCGGGATAACGCTCGAAGAAGTCGCTGAAGATTTCACGACCGATCACCGTGGTCTGGTCGACGCAACGGCCGTAGGAGCGACGCAGGTTGTCGTATGCGAGCAGCGACGTATGCTCGACCGGTACGGGCACATGGTGCACGTAAACGGTGACGCTGCGTTCGTTCAGTCGCTCAAAAAAGCCCGAAAAGATCGGATCGTCAAGATAGCGCTTGCCGTAGTGGGCGCAGAGTTGCACGCCCGCGAAACCCTCGTCGAGCCTGCGATCGAGTTCCTCAAGGTTCGCCTCGGTGCCAAAGGGAGGCACGGCGACAAGCGGTATCAAGCGACCGTTCGACGCTTTTGCGTCAGCGGCCATACCGTCGTTGAAGCGCCGGCACATCTCGAGTGACATCCACTCATGGCAGCCGGGGAGTTTGAGAATCGCTTTATCGACCCCCGCCTCGTCCATGTCTGCCAGACGCTTCTCAAGGGTGTAGTCTCCCTCGATATAGTTAAGGCCCGGGAAGCCAGCGGGCTTTTCGATCACAATCTGTCGCTTGCCCGTGGGGCTTACGGTCAGATAGCCCTCGGTGTCGTAAGCGCGGGGCACCTCGGCCAAAAACTGTTCACAGAGTGTCTCGTCATGGAAGATGCGCTCGTCAAACCAGTAGGAATTTGCATCGATAATCATTGGTGGGGACCGCCTTTCATCTTGTCGAGAACATTCTAAAAAAGCGGACACACGGACATCAATTCCAGTTGAAGCACACTGTATTCCATTTTGGAATACAGTTTTCCGTTCACACGCGAACCCCACTCACCCAAACGATCGAGACGCCGACAACGCGAGCTTTAACAGAAAACGGGCGACCCGAATCTGTTACGGGCCGCCCGTTAAATGACAGACTATCTCTGTCGTTATGATTGACGGTAATGGTCAAAGAAATCGGCAAGATCTTCGAGGGACTCTTTGAGCACTTCCATGCGCGGCAGGTACACGATACGGAAGTGGTCGGGCTCAGCCCAGTTAAAGCCGCCGCCGCGCGTGATCAGGATCTTCTTCTCGTGCAGCAGGTCAAGGGCGAACTGCTCGTCATCGGTGATGTTGAACTTCTTCACATCCATCTTGGGGAAGATGTAGAACGCCGCGCGCGGCTTAACCACCGAGATGCCGTCGATCTTGTTGAGTGCCTCATACACAAAGTTGCGCTGCTCGTAGACACGGCCGCCGGGACGGATGTAGTCGTTGACGGACTGGTGTCCACCGAGTGCCGTCTGGACGATTGACTGAGCCGGCACGTTGGAGCACAGGCGCATGTTCGAGAGCATGTTGATGCCCATAATAAAGTCGCTCATGCAGCGCTGGTTGCCCGAAAGCACCATCCAGCCAATACGATAGCCCGCAATCATGTGCGACTTGGAAAGGCCGCTAAAGGTGACGCAGGGCAGGTCGGGAGCGAGCGAGGCAATCGAGACGTGCTCGTAGCCGTCCATGCACAGGCGGTCGTAGATCTCATCAGCAAAGATCATCAGCTGATGCCTGCGTGCAACCTCGACGATACCCTCGAGCACCTCGCGCGGATAGACGGAACCCGTGGGGTTGTTGGGGTTGATAATGACGAGGGCCTTGGTCGCGCTCGTGATCTTGGACTCCATATCCTCCAGATCGGGATACCAATCCGCTTGCTCATCACACAGATAGTGAACGGGATGACCGCCGGCAAGGGTTGCGCACGCCGTCCAGAGCGGATAGTCGGGGCTGGGGATCAGAATCTCGTCGCCATTGTCGAGCAGTGCGTTCATCGAAAGCTGAATGAGTTCGGACACGCCGTTGCCCGTGTAGATGTGCTCCATCTGAACATTGGGCAGGCCCTTGATCTGCGAGTACTGCATGATCGCCTTGCGCGCGGAGAACAGTCCGCGCGAGTTGGAATAGCCTTCGCAGTCGGGCAGCTGCTGGCGCATATCCTTAATGACCTCATCGGGCGTGCGAAAACCAAAGGGCGCAGGGTTGCCGATGTTGAGCTTGAGGATGCGCTCGCCTTCGTCCTCCATACGGGCGGCTTCATCGACGACGGGGCCGCGGACGTCGTAGAGGACGTTGTCGAGTTTGGTGGATTTAGAAAAAGTACGCATGGGGACGCTCCTTGCAATTTGGGCTGAGGGATTGAGTTCGGGCTTGGAAACGTTGCGGGGCGATGATGTCTCGCCTTGATCGGCGTCACCGGCGAGCAGCCAGGTAACATCGACCTCCAAAATACGGGCGAGCAGCTCTGCCACATCACGCCGCGGGATCGTCTTGCCGCTCACATATTGGCTCATCTGACTCTTGCCGAGTTTTTTGCCGAGCATCTCCGATGCGCGGATCACGTCCGACTGGCGAACGTCGCGATCGGACATAGCCTGTCGCAGGCGATCGCTAAACGTCTCTTGGGCCACAGGAACCTCCTTGCTGGCAAAGTTCAATTTATAGAACACGAATTGAACCAAGGTTCAATTTAGCAAGCAGTATAGCGCCGTGCTCTTTCGAAAAGTTCAATTTCAATAATAAAGCGAACCACACCTCGAGATTTATCCCAAAGCGACAACGGTATGCGCTCGCCTAGAGATATTCGAGAAAACGAGCGGCGGCAAGCGAAACGTCGGCCGTTCGATATATGGCGTTAATCTGCCGATGGGGACGTCCCTCGAGCGGACGAATGGCGACATTGAACTGGCAGCGCCGCAAGATGAGCGCCGGAAGGATGCTCACGCCCAAGCCGTCCTCGACCATGGCCATAATCGCATAGTCATCCCAGGTCGACAGTTTTGAGCGCACCGTCAGCCCCGCCCGACGGAACAGCGGCGTAATCTCGTCATCGGTGCCGCGTTCCAGCAGAATAAACTGCTCGTTGGCCAAGTCGGCAAGCGAGACGGCCCCCTCACTAGCAAGCAGAGAGTCTGTCGGCACCACCGCCATCAACTCGTCGCGCACCAAAGATCGCGATGTCATGCCATTTTCTCGGGACTCATGCGGGATAAAGCCCAGATCGCAGCGGCCCTGCGCCACCCATTGTTCAATCTCTGAATAGTCGCCCATCAGTAACTCGTAATCGACGTCTGGATAATCGGCGCGAAAACGCGCGATCACCGGCGGCAGCACGTGGGTCGCCACGCTCGAAAACGTACCGATGCAGATTTTGCCACGCATGAGCCCACGCATCTCATCCACACGCCGCTGCAAGCGAATGAATTCCTCGCAGAGCGCCTCGACAGCCGGCATGACCTGCCGCCCGTCGGCAGAAAGCGTCACGCCCTCGCGGCTGCGGTCGAGCACCTTAAAGCCCCAGTCGGCCTCGAGGTCGGCCACCATGCGGCTCACGCCCGATTGCGAATAGCTCAGGCGCTCTGCAGCACGCGTAAAGCTGCCGGCACGCACCGTCTCGAGCAGCACTTGCATCTTTTGGATATTGGTCTCCACGGTACACCCCCCACCCTTGCATGAGTTTTTGTCATGTTTTCCATGCATTATATTCGCTTTTCTTCTAAAGCCAGTTCACCCATAGTGAACATGTTCGGATATATAGGGGATGTCAGCGCATGAACAACGGACTGTTTACGTACTTAGCAGCATTGCTATTGTTTGGCTCCAATGGCATCATCGCCGCTGCCATCGCGCTGCCGAGCTCCGATATCGTGCTCCTGCGCACGTTTTTGGGCGCTCTCACCCTTGCCGCCATCCTCTTCATAACCAAGCGCCATAACCTGCAGGCTCCGTCTCGCCCCCGTGAGGCCGCAGCGCTCATCGTCTCGGGCGCCGCGCTGGGCGCCAGCTGGATTTTCCTGTTCCGCGCCTATCAGACGATCGGTGTTGGCATCTCCTCGCTGTTGTATTACTGCGGCCCCATCATCGTTATGGCCCTCTCCCCGCTCATTTTTGGCGAAAAGCTGACCGGCGGCAAAATCGCCGGGTTTATCGCCGTTGCCTGCGGCGCCTTTCTCATTGCGGCACAAGGTCTAGGCGGCAATATGCCCATTGCGGGTATCGCTTGCGGCATCGCCTCGGCCTTCTGCTACGCGTTGATGGTCATCGCTAGCAAGGGTGCGCCACACGTCGAAGGCCTCGAAAACTCCGCGCTCCAGGTGAGCGCCGCCTTTATGACCGCGCTGGTCCTTACGCTCCTCACGCAGGGCGCCCCCTCGTTCCTCTCCCCCAGCATTGCCGCCGGCATCGATTGGCGCGCCGTCGCCATGCTCGGCGTCGTCAACACCGGCATCGGCTGCCTGCTCTACTTTAGTGCTGTCGCCAAGCTGCCCGTGCAGACCGTCGCGGTTGTCGGCTACCTCGAGCCGCTTTCGGCAGTCGTGTTCTCCGCCGTCCTTTTGGGCGAGACCATGACGCCAATCCGCCTCATGGGCGCCGCGCTCATCATCGGCGGCGCGGTCTTTTGCGAACTCGCCGGCAAACGCGCAAGCACCAAGGCCGGTATCGCCCAGGCAGCACGCGCTTAAGGGACATTTTCTCGGGGCGCATGCGGGATAAAGCCCAGGTCGCAGCGCCCCTGCACCTCACAGGAGATGCAGGGGCGCTTTGCACTGCAGTAAAGCTATGGGCTACGAACGACGCGGCTCGGGAACCACGAGCCTATCGGGGCTCGCGCCCTCGGCATCCATCAGGCTCACGTAACGAATCGACGGATCCCCATACATCGCGTAGTAATAATTGCCCGTGCGCGCGCTAAAGCATCCGGTATAGATAGTCTTCTCGAACTTGCCATCGCCCATCCTGGACGCCCCCTCAATCATCACCACGCCCTCGAGCGAGCGGAACATGCGAACGACGTTTTCGGTCTCGCTCTCCTTTTGCGGGTAATTGGCATTGAGGTACGCCGCCTTTACAAAACGGCTCGGCGAATAGCAATCGCCCGGAATGCCGCGCATGCCGGCACCGGCTCCATAGGGCTTAAGCTCGGCGCCACGCCATGTCGCCGTCTGCGGAAAATCGCTTGTGGCGGTGATATAGGTGCGCAGGTTTTCCATGTGCCACGGGAAGGTCGGCTGGTTGGCAAGGGTGTCGACCGGATCGTCGTATACATGCAGGCCGTCAGCCATCATCTCGACCACGATGCTGCGCTGGCTGTCGCCGATAATCCAATGGAGCAGCGACACGCCCAGCCCCTCTCCGGCAGATTTGGCGACAATCACCGTGTCGCGCAGCGCGGCCTCGACCTCATCGACCGTCGAGAACGTCGCTGCCACCCACAGGGGAAACTCATAGGCCGCGATATTGTTCTTGCCGTCGACAGGGCCCTCGGCATACTCGGCATAGCCGGGAAAGTTGAGCCCCGCCACAGCCAGACCCGCATCGTTACCACAGTCGAAAAACATGGGATAGTTCTTGTAATCGATGCACATGCCGATTACCGCGTGTGCCGCCGACGCATCGTCGATAAACGAATACGGAATGTGGAACCCGCGCGGCATCACGCGAACCTGTTGGCCGTAGTCAAAGCTCCAGTCGAGGTTGCGGCCCAGATACATGTGGCCAGAATTATCGGTAAATCGAATGCTCGTGCACATAGCACCTCCTAGCTTTACGGTCCTGCTAAGGTTATTGTCACCAAACAAAAAGGCGCTAAACACAAAAGCCCGGACATGACAACAATGTCACGCCCGGACCAAAAGAGACGAAGTGCGGTGCTTTGGTCCCCTTAGACCAACTTTCCAAGACAGTGGTCGATCATATGCTGGACCATCTGCGCCTCGAAGCCCACAAAGTCCTGCTTGCGCTCGCGCATCTTGCCATCGACGATCTGGTCAAAGGCAACCTTGCACTTGATATAGCGCGTGGACTTGGTGACCTCCTCGTGCGTCAGGCAGCTCTCCTCCATCTTGCTGGCGCCCAGGCCAAACACCAGACGGGGGTTGTAGAGCACGTGGGGCTCGCCGGCGTCGTCCAGGTAGACGCAGACCTTCTTGGTAACGCCGATCTGGTTGGCGGCCAAGCAGCCGGCATCATCGAGCGACTTGATGGTATCGATCAGGTCCTGAGCAACCGACTCGTCCTCGACGGTCGCAACCTCGCAACGCTGGGACAGGATAGCCTCGTCGTGGCAAAGCTCTTTAATCATACGTTCCTCCATAGGGGTCGTTGTAACCGCTTAAGTATACGGTACCCACACATTTTCATGCGATAAATACCGTCCGTCTGTTACAAAGCGCCGAACATCAACATGCGAGGAACAGCAAGGTTGTAAAGGCGATATAGTAAATGAGTTCGTGTCAATCGGCCTAAACTCGGGGCCGAACAAGGAAAGGGTATGCATGGACGAACTTTTTCACGTCAGTGAGCGCAAGTCCACAATCGGGACCGAACTTCGCGCTGGACTGACAACATTCCTGGCGATGGCCTACATCATCGCCGTCAACCCCGCAGTGCTCTCGGGCGCTGGCATTGATGCGGGAGCGCTCGCCTGCGCCACCTGCCTGGGCGCCGGCATCATGACCATCTGCATGGGCATCTTCGCAAACCGCCCGCTCGCCTGCGCTTCAGGCCTGGGCATCAACGCCATGATCGCGGGCATCACCACCACCATGTGCGGCGGTGACTGGCACGTCGCCATGAGCGTTATCTTCCTCGAGGGTATCGTCATCTTGCTGCTCGTCCTTTGCGGCCTGCGCGAGGCCATCATGGACGCCATCCCCGTGGTCCTGCGCCACGCCATCTCGGTGGGTCTGGGCCTGTTTATCGCCATGATCGGCCTGTGCGACGCCGGCATTATCACCGCTGGCGCCGGCACACTCGTCGGTCTGGGCGACATCACCTCCCCCACCTTTATCGTCGGCATCATCTCCATCGTCGTGACGGTTGCCCTGGCCTCCCGCAACGTGCCGGGCTCGCTGCTCATCGGTATCATCGTCGCCGTTATCGCCGGCATCCCGCTGGGCGTCACCCACGCCCCCGAGGGCCTCATCGCCCCGCTCGATTTCTCGACCTTCGGCGCCCCGTTTGCCAGCACCGCCGACGGCAACATGGCTATCGTGAAGGTTCTGACCGACCCGATGCTGCTCGTCGTGGCCTTCTCGCTGCTCATGAGCGACTTCTTCGACACCATGGGCACCGCGATGGCCGTCGCCAAGCAGGGCGAGTTCCTGACCGAGGACGGCAATGTCGAGGACATCCGCCCCATCCTGGTTGTTGACTCCGTGGCCGCCGCTGCCGGTGGCTTTATGGGCGTCTCCTCCATCACCACCTTCGTCGAGTCCACTTCCGGCGCCGCCGACGGTGGTCGCACGGGCCTCACCTCCGTCACCACCGGCGTGCTGTTCATTCTCGCCGCGTTCTTCTCCCCCATCGTCACCATCGTTTCCAGTGCCGCCACCTGCGGTGCCCTGGTCTATGTCGGCTACCTCATGATGAGCGAGGCCTCCGAGATCGACTGGTCCGACGTGTCGCAGGGCTTCCCGGCGTTCATGATTGTCGCCGGCGTGCCCTTCACCTACTCCATCTCCGCCGGCATTGGCCTGGGCTTTATCGCCTACGTGATCGTCGCGCTCTTTAAGGGCGAGGCCTCCAAGATCAAGCCGCTCATGTGGATTGCAGCCCTCGCCTTCCTCGTCTACTTCTTTGTAGCGTAAGGGCAAGATTCACAATACCAAACACCAAAGCGCGGAGTCGCATCGAGCGGCTCCGCGCTTTGCTTTTAAAGCCAGGCACCGCGCGGGCGCGCGATGTATTGCTTCCCAAGTTTTGGACATTTTGCCCTCCAAACGGCACTACCGACGGCTACATCCTGCAGATATGCTGGATATAACCGCATAGGCCCTATGAGGATGGGAGTAACCATGGCCGCCTTGTTCACGACCCCCAAGCGCAATGACAAAACCTCAGGAGCCCATTTTGTCGAGCCCGACGTGCACCGTCGCGCACTGCTCGCGCACGGCAGCTGGCGCCGCGTGACGCGCCGCATCGTTGCGGGCGCCGTGTGCGCGCTCACGGTGAGCTCGCTGCTCATGCCGAGCATCTCGCTCGCGGCCGAGTGGATTGATGTTGGCGGCACCCAGTACAACGCCGGCACTGCGGCGGGCGACGGCGCCGGCACCTGGAGCTGGGACGGCGCCGACGACATGAAGCTCATCAACTATAACGGCGGTGAGATCAAGGCTGCAGGCAAGCTCAACATTGTCTATGAGGGCAAGAACACCGTGAAAACCGAGCCTGATTACACCGGAGCCGCCATCAAGGCGCAGGACGGCACTAGCCAGAAAGCAGAGTTGAACATAACGAGCTCGAATAGCACGGATGAGCTCAATGTGACAGCCGAGGCCGATGCAATTAAATCAACAGGCGACCTCTCCATTTCTGGCCCAGGCACTGTGAACACCACAAGCACTGCTTCCGACGGAATTGAGGCAAAGGGCGATCTCTCTATCACGGGCTCGGGCACCGTGAATGCAACGGGCGGTACCGAAGGCATCCAATCCAAGGGCAAGACCACCATCGATTCCTCTGGCACAGTGATCGCTAAAGGAGGCGAAGGTTACGGCGTCGCCGCGGGCAGTGACCTGATCATCAAAGGCGGTGGCAAGGTAGAAGCAAGCTCGATAGAAGAAGCGGCGATTTGGGCTGACGGCAACATCGACATCTCGGGCGGCAGCCAGGTCAAGGCAAGCTCCCAGGGAGATCTTGCCGTCGACGCTGAGGGTAGTCTCGCGGTCACGAACGCCTCCCTTGACGCAAGCGGTGTTGAATATGGTGTCTATGCCTACAAGGGCGTTACGCTCGATCATGCGACCGTGACGGTCCGCACAAGCGCGAGCGGCGGCCAGGCCATCGCCCTCATCACTGATGGGGACGACATCGTCATCAAGAATGGTTCCATCGTGGACGCGTTCGCAGAAGGCAAATTCTCGGTTGCAATCTCTACCAGAAACCACCAGCCAAACGTCGCTGGCGGCCACATCTACATCAGCGACTCCGTTGTTAAGGCTATAGCCCGCTATGTCGAGACCGGTGGCGATGGCCCCGATCACTACAGCAACGACCAAAGCGGCGAGGTCATCCCTGAGCCTAGGGGTCTGAACATCGGTATCTTCGCCCAGACCTACGAGGGCATCACGCCCGCGAGTATCTCGATCGTCCGCAGCAAGCTCACGGCCGAGGGAGACACGGCGGCAATCTTCGCTCTTGCCATAAGCGAGGATGGCAAGGCGATCGGCACCATCGAGATCGAAGGCGCTCCCATCCAGGCGCCCGCAGGCGGCAAGATCATTAACTATCGCAACAAGGAAGAACTCAGCGGCGGCATCCTCTGCGAGGCGGGTCAAACCATCGGCACGGGCGACGACGTGATCGACTCTCCCTATGACGCCGCTGTCGCCAAGAGCACGCTCACCGTACCTCCCGAGAAGATCAAACCCGAGGAAAAGTCCGGCGAGACCAAGCCCGAGGGTTCCAAGCCCGAGGGCGCAAAGACGACCAAGACCGTTGCAGTTGCAGCCACGGGAGCCAAGATCGCCGGCAAACTCGCAGCAACCGGCGACACCTCGAGCGCGGCCATCATAGCGACCGCCCTTGCAGGAACGGCCACCATCGTCACAGGCGCCCTGGCGAGTCGCAAACGCTCGTAAACACTTTTTCGCACAGGACGGGTGGATCGCGGCTCTTGCCTTCCCCGTCTACTTCTTCGTAGCGTAAGGGCAAGGCTACAAAAGCTGAACAATAAAGCGCGGAGTCGCCATGCGGCCCCGCGCTTTTCTTTTAGCGCCGGTCCCTGCACCGGCGTGCGGCCTATTTCTCCCCCATTTTGGCCATTTTGCCCTCCATACGGCACTACCGCCGGCAACATCCAGCAGATACGCTGAATCTAGTCGTATAGGCCCTATGAGAACGGGAGCAACCATGGCAGCCTTGTTCACGACCCCCAAACGCAATGACACTACCGCCGGAACCCATGTTGCCGAACCCGACGTTCGCCGTCGCATAGGACTCGCGCACGGCAGCTGGCGCCGCGTGACGCGCCGCATCGTCGTGGGAGCCGTATGCGCGCTCACGGTAAGCTCGCTGCTCATGCCGAGCGTCTCGCTCGCAGCGGAATGGGTCAAGGTCGGCGGCAACAAGTACAACACCGCGGCGAGCGACGAGGCCGGTACCTGGTCGTGGGACGGCGCCGACGACTTGAAGCTCAGCAACTATAACGGCGGCGAGATCCAGGCCGCAGGCAAGCTCAACGTGAATTACTCGGGAACCAACATCGTCACTGCCGAATGGATCGAAAGCATCAACGTTTCTCATGGCACTAACGAGAATGCCGAGCTCAATATCCAAGGCGACGAGGGCGGCACGCTCAGCGTGACATCTACTGAGGACGCTATCCTCTCCACGGGTAATATCAAAATCGACGGAGCCGGATCCGTCAACGCCACGAGCACTGGGTTTGATGCCATCAATGCCGGGGGTGATCTCGCTATCAAAGGTTCGGGCAACGTCAACGCCACGGGCGCATCGGATGGCATCAGGGCAAACGGCAATATCACGATTGACGACAGCGGAGCCGTCACCGCCAGGGCTACCAAGGACAAGGGTATTGGAACCGACAAGAACCTCACCATAAAGGGTGGCGGGGCAGTCGAGGCAAGCTCAGCCGATGGTGAGGCCCTTTGGAGCGGCGGCAATATCAACATCTCGGACGGCAGCCAGGTCAAGGCAAGCTCCGAGAAAGACGCTGCCATCGAGGCCAAGGGCAGCCTCGCAGCCACAAACGCCTCCCTCAACGTAAACGGTGTTGAATATGGCGTCTATGCCCACAAGGGCATCACCCTCGATCATGCAAACGTGACGGTCCGTGCAAGTAAAGGCAGATACGGTGGCGCCATCGCCCTCTTCACCTACCAGGACGACATCGTCGTCAAGAACGGCTCCACCGTGGACGCGTTTGCGGAAGGCGAGGTTTCGGCTGCATTCTCCACCAGAAACGATCGACCCAACGAGAAGGGTGGCCACATCTACATCAGCGACTCCGTTGTCAAGGCCATAGCCCGCTATGTCGAGAACGGCGACGGCCCCATCCCCTACAGACACTATGACCCAATCCGAGGGCACTAAAAAGATAGGAGCCCCCGCTCGTG
>CAJMMX010000050.1 GCA_905214615.1 uncultured bacterium
TGCTGCTGTGCTTTAGCGGCCTCACTGCCAAGCTGCAGATTGTGGGCTTCGTCGTTGAGCTTTCACGCGCACTGCCAAGCGCCATCGCCGGCTATGGCGTCATCACGTCGCCCTTTGGCGGTGTGTTCCGCCTGGATTACGCTATCGTGGCCGTCATTTTGTTTGTGGCCGATTACCTGCTCACGCGCGCCTCGCGTCGCGTCCGCTAGGGGAGCGCCATGTCCAGCAGCTACCTCATGAACCTGCTCGCCAGCGCCGTTGCCGTCATCGTGGGCATCGTGATCCACGAGAGCGCACACGCCGCCGCGGCCTGGGCGCTCGGCGACAAGACGGCCCGTTCGCGCGGCCGCGTGTCGCTCAACCCGCTTAACCATATCGACCTGTTTGGCACCATCATCCTGCCGCTGCTCATGCTCGCGGCCGGCGGCCCGGTATTCGCCTTCGCCAAACCCGTGCCCGTCTACCTCAACAACCTCAAGCACCCCAAACGCGACGAGGTCCTGGTGAGCGTGGCCGGCCCCGCGTCGAACATCGCACTCGCGTGCCTCGCGGCCGCCCTCATGCACGCGGCATATGGCAGCCTCTATACCGGCATGTCCTTTGCCACGGCGTCACAGATCATGAACTTCGGCGCCACGTTTATCGTGGTCAACCTGTCACTCGCGTTTTTTAACCTCATCCCGATCCCGCCGCTCGACGGCTCGTCGATCATCGTGCCGTTCCTCAAAGGCAAGGCGCTCGCCAACTACTACCGCCTGCAGCAATACGCCATGCCGATCCTTATCATCGTGCTGTACCTGCTGCCCATGTGGACAGGACTCGACGTGATTGGCCGCTATTTCGACGTTACCGTGTATCCGCTTTCTGAGCAGCTGCTCAACTTCGCAATCGCCGGCATCTAAGGTAAACTTACAGGTCGACCGTGCAAAACGGTCGTAACATGCACCCAAACCGCGCCGCGAAGGCGCCGTCAAAGGAGGTCGAAGATGTCGTATCGCGTGTCGACGCAGGTCTACAGCGGACCTTTCGACCTGCTGCTGCAGCTGGTAACCCGACAAAAAGTAGATATCGGCGCCATCTCCATCAGCGAGGTGGCCGAGCAGTACCTTGCCGAGGTGGAGCGCATCGAGGCGCTGGACCTGGACGTGGCGAGCGACTTTCTGCTGGTCGCGGCAACTCTTTTGGACATCAAGGCCGCCTCGCTGGTGCCCCAGGAAGCCCCGCGCAAGACAGACGACGATGACGAGGGCGACGAGGACCTGGAGGAACTCAGCGCGCTCGACGGCGACGCCTTGCGCGAGGTCCTGATCCAGCGCCTGATTGCCTACAAGCAGTTTAAAGGCGCGGCTGCGGCCCTCGGTGCCCGCATGCAAGCCGAAAGCCGTATGCATCCGCGTGTGGCCGGCCCCGACCCTGAGTTCCTAGGGCTCATGCCCGACTATCTGGCTGGCATCACCCTGCGCGGCCTGGCCGTTATCTGTGCCGACCTGGATGGCAAGCGCCAGACCTTCCTGCTGGAGGCCGAGCATGTGGCGCCGCATCGCGTACCGCTCGACCTGACCGTGGCCTCAGTCGACCGCTTTACCATGGCGCACCAAACCTGCACCTTCCGCGAGCTGTTGGACGGCGACGCCACCACCGAGCAACTCGTCGTCACCTTCCTGGCCATGTTAGAGCTCGCAAAGCGCGGTTCGCTCACGCTGAGCCAGGACGAGATCTTCGGAACCATCTGCATCAACCGAGTCGAGGGCGCCGAGGCATACGTGCCCGGCGAGGGCCCCGAGCTCACCGAATAGGAGCAGCAACCATGTCAACCCTTTCAACGCTGGAGGCAAACAGCCTCAAAGGCGCCCTCGAGGCGCTGCTGCTGGTGTCGAGCGACCCGGTGAGTGCGCCCGCGCTCGCCGGCGCACTGGATATCGCCCCCGGCGAGTGCGCATCGCTGCTCGCCGAGCTCAAGGTTGAGTACGAGGAGGCCAACCGTGGCTTTCAGCTGCGTGAGGTCGCCGGCGGCTGGCGCCTGTTTACGCACCCCGCCTACCACGACGTGGTCGAGGCCTATGTGTTGAGCTGGGACACGCAAAAGCTGTCGCAGGCCGCGCTCGAAACACTGGCCGTCATCGCATACCACCAGCCCGTGACGCGCGAGGTGGTCAAGGGCATCCGCGGCGTCAATTCCGACGGCGTCATCGCGTCGCTCGTGGACAAAGGTCTGGTGCGCGAGCTCGGACGCGACCCCCAGCGCGGTCAAGCCATCATCTACGGCACGACCAACGCCTTCTTGGAAAAGTTCGGTCTGCGCTCCACCCGCGATCTGCCCGATCTGGAGCAGTTTGCCCCCGACGAGCAGTCGCGTCAGTTTATCCGCGAGCGCCTGAGCGGCCGCAGCATTCAGTCCACGCTCGAGGAGCAGGCCGAGGACCTGGACGAAGAGCGCGAACTGCTCGATACCGATCTTGAAGATGTTGAGGCAGTCGAGGACTTGGAGACCCTGGTCGTCGACAAGACCTCGGAGGATTTACATGACGAGGACTAACGAAGTAGGGGAGACGCGCGCCATGGGTAACGCAGTACCCGCTGCCGACGCCCAGCCTGTCTACCCGCACACCATGCGCCTGCAGCGCTTTTTGGCGCGCGCGGGCGTGGCGAGCCGCCGCGGGTCGGAGGACCTGATGACCGCCGGACGCGTGACCGTTAACGGCGAGGTCGCGACCGAACTGGGCACCAAAGTCGACGTCGAACGCGATCACATCGAGGTTGACGGCATGCCTGTCAAGCTCAACCAGGGCGCCGTGTACCTGATGCTCTACAAGCCGACCGGCTACCTCACTACCATGAGCGACCCGCAGGAGCGCCCTTGCGTGGCCGATCTGGTCCCGCGCGACCGATTTCCGGGCCTGTTTCCGGTGGGCCGCCTGGACCGTGACACCACAGGCCTTTTGCTCTTTACCACCGACGGCGACCTGTCGCAGGATCTACTGCACCCCAGCAAGCACGTCTACAAGACCTACCAGGCGCTCGTGGACGGGCAGCTGTCCGACCACGATCTTACGCCGCTGCGTCGCGGCATCGAGCTCGACGACGGTCTGTGCCAGCCGGCTATCTGCCGCATCATCACCGCACGCGAGGCAGAGGCCGTGGCTCCGCAAGGCGTAAAGCCCGGTACCACCGCCGTGGAGGTCATCATCCGCGAGGGACGCAAGAACCAGGTCAAGCGCATGCTGAGCAAGATCCACCATCCGGTGATCCGCCTGCACCGCTGCAACTTTGCCGGCCTTGAGCTCGAGGGCGTGGCCAAGGGCTCATGGCGCGAGCTCACCGACCGCGAGGTGCAGATCCTCAAGGCCGGCGGCATCCCGCCCAAGCAGGCGAGCGCCAAGAGCAACGGCGGCAAGCCCCAAGACACGCCCGCCAGCCGCACGCGTCACCACGGCAGCCACGGCTCCGCACCCAAGCGCAACACCTACCGCGAGCGCTACACAGGCTAGGCAACCCGCCGCGCCCCAGCGCCCCGAACCATACCAGCACGTCAACCATCGAAAGGAAGTATTGCATGATCGTCGCCATCGACGGCCCCGCCGGTTCCGGCAAATCCACCATCGCCAAGGAGATCGCCCGCCAGCTGGGCTTTAACAAGCTCGACACGGGCGCCATGTATCGCGCCGTCACCTTCGCCGCTCTCGACCGCGGCATCGATTTGGACGACGAGACGGCCATCGACGCCCTCGCCAAGCAAATCGAGATTCGCTTTACCAACGGCACCGGCGAGGATACGCGCCTGACCATTGACGGCCAGGACGCTTCGGCTGCCATTCGTACCCCGCAGGTCGACGCCAACGTATCCAAGGTCTCGGCCTACCCGGGCGTGCGCGCCGCCATGCTCATTCACCAGCGCCGAGCCGCTGAGGACCGCGATATCGTGGCCGAGGGTCGCGACATCGGAACCGTCGTGTTCCCCAACGCGCAGGTCAAGGTCTTCCTGACCGCCGACCCGCGCGAGCGCGCCCGCCGCCGCGTGCTGCAGCGTCACCAAAACGACGCCCAGCCGCTTACTGCCGAGCAGCTCGAGGCCGAGGTCGACGAGACTCTCGACGCCCTTAAGCAGCGCGACAAGCTTGACAGCAGCCGCGAGGTCGCGCCGCTCGTGCCCGCCGAGAACGCCGTGCACGTTGATTCCACCGCCCATACCATCGACGAGGTCGTCCGCATTATTGAGGACCTCATCAACCAAAGGAGGTAGCCCATGCGCCTGTTTAAGCAGACGCCCGAGGACTATTACAACGCCCCCTACGCAGAGTTCCCAGCGCTCATTCGCGGCACCGTCGTCGTAGTCATGGCCATCCTTTGGGCCTTCTCCAAGCTCATGTGGCGTTGGAAGGTCGAAGATGCCGATCTGCTGTTTGAGCGCCAGGACAGCCGCGGCAGCGTGGTCATCTGCAACCACACCTCGATGGCTGAGCTCTTGGCCGTGGAGACGGCGTTGTTCTTTGGCGGCCGCCGCATTCGCCCCATCTTTAAGTCCGAGTTCGCCAAGAGCAAGATTGTGCGCTGGGCCTTTAGCCGCGTAGGCGGCATCCCCGTGGAGCGTGGTACTGCAGATATGAAGTGCCTGCGCGCCGCCCAGCATGCGCTGCAGCGCGGCGAGGACGTTCTGATCTTCCCCGAGGGCACGCGCATCCGCTCGCGCGAGATCAAGCCCGAGGTCCACGGCGGTTTTGCGCTCATCGCTCAGATGGGCAAGGCTCCTGTGAACCCGCTCGCCATCTGCGGCTGGTCCGACATCACGCCCGCGGGCAAAAAGATCATGCGTCCCAAGAAGTGCTGGATCCGCGCCGGCAAGGCCGTCTCGCTTTCCGACGCACCGGCCGGGCTTAAGCGCACGGAGCGCCTGGAATGGTTTGAGTCCGAGGCCATGAACCGCGTCTACGCCATGCGAGACGAGCTGTGCGCCGAGCATCCGGGCAGGTTCTAGCCATGAGCGAGAACGTGACGAACACTGCCGCGACCGCGTCCGACCAGGCAACCGCGCCTACCATCGAGATCGCCGCCCACGCCGGCACTTGCTACGGCGTACAGCGTGCGCTCGATATGGCGCTGGCCGCCGCGCCGCAGGCAGGGGAGTGCACTCAGGTCCATACCTTGGGTCCGCTCATCCATAACCCCATCGTGGTGCGCGAGCTCGCTGAGGCAGGCGTTGGCTTGGCCGAAACCCTGGACGACGCAGCGTCGGGCACCGTAATCATCCGCGCCCACGGCGTGGTGCCGCAGGTCATCGATGCTGCCCGCAAGCGTAGCCTTAACGTCGTCGACGCCACCTGCCCTTACGTCAAGAAGGTCCACGTGGCCGCCGAGCGGCTGGTGCGCGAGGGCTACCGCGTACTCGTCGTGGGCGAGCCGGGCCATCCCGAGGTGGAGGGCATCCTGGGCCACGCTGGTGATAACGCGCAGGTCGTGAGTTGCGCTGCCGATGCGGACGCGCTGCCGCTCAAGGGCAAGGTGGGCCTGGTTGTGCAGACCACCCAGACCGCGCAGAACCTCGCCGAGGTCGTGGCTGCCATCACCCCGCGCGTGCAGGAGCTGCGCGTGATCAACACCATCTGCGCCGCCACGAGCGAGCGCCAGCAGGCAGCCGCATCACTTGCCAAACGCTGTGATTGCATGGTCGTCGTGGGTGGCAAGAACTCGGGCAACACCCGCCGCCTGGCTCAGATTTGCGCAGACGCCTGCGAGCACACGCATCACATCGAGGAAGCTTCCGAGCTTCTGGCCGCGTGGTTTACCGACGCTCACCACATCGGCATCACCGCCGGAGCCTCAACCCCGCAAGAACACATCGAGCGCGCCGTAACGCGCATCAAGGAGCTTTGCCGCTAATCATGGACCAGACCGTACCCGCATACGCCGCCGAGGTGGCCGATTACGGGCGCAGCCGCGACCCCGAGCCGGGTGAGGGCGCGCTCGTAAAGAACGTGCGTCCCGAATCGCCCGCGTGGGATGTGGGTATCGAGCCGGGCATGCGCGTACTTACGGTCAACGGCGAGCAGCTTACCGATATGATCGTGTGGCTCTGGGAGGCCGACGATGATACCGTCGACCTCGAGGTTTTCGACCCGCGCGACGGCACCGTCACCCCCGTCGAGCTCGACCGCTTTCCCGGCGAGGATTGGGGTTTGGAGTTCGATGGCCCCATCTTCGACGGCATGCGTACCTGCGTCAACGCCTGCGTGTTCTGCTTTATGACCATGCTCCCCAAGGGCGGCCGCTCCACGCTCTATATTCGCGACGACGACTATCGCCTAAGCTTTTTGCAAGGCAACTTTGTCACGCTTACGAACCTCACCGACGAGGACGTGCAAAACGTCATCCAGCGCAACATGAGTCCCATGAACGTGTCGGTCCACGCTGTGAGCCCCGACGTCCGCCGTCGTATGATGGGCCGTAACGCCCAGCGAGGCATGGACGTACTCGAGACCATCATGGCCGCCGGCATCGAGATTCAC
The DNA here is from genome assembly GCA_905214615.1 of uncultured bacterium. GTDB lineage: Bacteria > Actinomycetota > Coriobacteriia > Coriobacteriales > Coriobacteriaceae > Collinsella. The sequence continues at coordinate 6,501 of CAJMMX010000050.1, forward strand.
GCGCAGATCGTGTTGTGCCCCGGCATGAACGACGGCGAGGAGCTGGAAAAGACCCTGCGCTTTTGCGAGGAGCACGAGCAAATCACAAGCCTGGGCATCGTGCCGCTCGGCTTTACCAAGCATCAGAACCGTTTTAGCTGGTCCTACAGCGACAAGCCCGAGCTAGCGCGCGAGACCATTGCCATGATCCGTCCCTACCAGGACCGTGCCTTCGAGCGCTTTGGCCGCCACACCTTCCAGATGAGCGACGAGTTCTATCTGGACGCCGGCATCGATCCTCCCGAGGCGGACTTTTACGACGGTTACCCGCAGTACTACGACGGCATCGGCATGATCCGCTCGTATCTAGACGAGACCGACGACGTGCTTGCCGCCGATACCGAGCGACTGGCCCGCGTCCGCGAGGCCATCGCCGCACGCAGCCAGCACCTGCTGTGCCTTTCGGGCGCCAGCGCGCGCGACACCGTGGCACGCTTTGTGGAGTCGCCGCATGGTCTCGACGGCACCGTCACGGCCATCAAGAACCGCTACTTTGGCGGCAACGTGGACGTGACCGGCCTCATCGTCGCGTGCGACATTCTGGAGCAGCTGCCCCAAGACCTGTCGGGGGTTATGCTCTTTGTGCCTAAGCTCATGTTCAACGCTGACGGCATGACGCTTGACGAGTATCATCGTGACGATTTACTCGCAAGCCTTACCAGTCGCGGCGCCGAGGTTCATGTGGTATCGACCATGCCGCATGAGCTGCTCGATACCCTGGAGCACATCCTTGGCATTGTGCCTGCCGACTCTACTAATTCCACTGACCCTACCCATTAAAGGAGAGCAGATGAAACCTATCGTCGCCGTCGTCGGACGCCCCAACGTGGGCAAGTCCACGCTCGTTAACCGCCTGGCCCAGACCTCGGACGCCATCGTCCACGAGTCCCGCGGCGTCACGCGCGACCGCTCGTATCACACGGCCGATTGGAACGGTCGTGAGTTCACCATCGTCGACACGGGCGGTATCGAGCCACTCAAGAGCGACGATGTCTTTGCCACGTCCATCCGCGACCAGGCACTCGCCGCCGCCGAGGAAGCCGCCGTCATCCTGTTTGTGGTCGACGGCCGCACCGGCGTCACCGAGGAGGACGAGTCGGTCGCTCGCATGCTCAAGCGCTGCGACAAGCCGGTCTTTCTGCTGGTAAACAAGCTCGACAACCCCGAACGCGAGAACGACAGCATCTGGGAGTTCTATTCGCTCGGCATCGGTGAGCCCACGCCCCTCTCGGCCCTGCATGGCCACGGCACGGGCGACCTGCTCGACGACATCGTGGCCCTGCTTCCGGAGGAAGAGGACGAGGTCGCCGATGAGTTCCCTGATGCGCTGAACGTCGCTATCATCGGCCGCCCCAATGCCGGTAAGTCGTCGCTGTTCAACCGCATTCTGGGCGCCGACCGTTCTATCGTGTCCAACATTGCCGGCACGACGCGCGACGCCATCGATACCGTCGTGGAGCGCAACGGCAAGCACTACCGCATGGTCGACACCGCGGGTATTCGCAAGAAGAGCACCGTGTACGAGAACATCGAGTACTACTCGATGGTCCGCGGCCTGCGCGCCATCGACCGCGCCGACGTGGCGCTGCTCGTCGTCGACGCCTCCGTGGGCGTTACCGAACAGGACCAGAAGGTCATGGGCTTGGCCATCGAGCGTGGCTGCGCCATCGTGGTGCTGCTCAACAAGTGGGACCTGCTCGATGACGACCGCAAGCGCGAGGCCTGCATGGAGACCGTCGACCGCCGTCTGGGCGTCATGGCTCCCTGGGCCCAGTACCTGCGCATCTCTGCCCTCACTGGCCGCAGCGTCGAGAAGATCTGGGCGATGGTCGACGCCGCTGAGAAGACGCGCTCGCAAAAGATCACTACCTCGCGCCTCAACACCTTCCTCACCGACCTGCGCGAGTTCGGCCACACCGTGGTGGACGGCAAGCGCCGCCTGCGCATGCACTACGTGACTCAGACGGGCATCAACCCGCCGACGTTTACGTTCTTCGTCAACCACAGCGACCTGGTCAACGACACCTACCAGCGCTACGTGGAGAACCGCATGCGCTCGACCTTCGATTTTGCCGGCACGCCCATTCGACTCTTCTTTAGGAAGAAGGAGCAAAAGGATGCATAATCCGATTCTGCTGACCGCCATCTGCGCCGTGGTCTCGTTCTTTATCGGAGCGATTCCGTTTGGCCTGATCCTGGGCCGCGTGTTCAACCACACGGACATTCGCAAGGCGGGCTCCGGCAACATCGGCACCACCAATGCGCTGCGCGTGGCCGGCCCCAAGGTCGCTGCGCTCACGCTGCTGCTTGACTGCCTTAAGGGCGCCATCTGCGTCCTTATCGCCCGCCCGCTCATCGCCGATCTAGGCTATGGTTTTCCGCCGAACATCATGGCGCCTGGAGCCCCCGGTGACTGGATGCTCGGTGTCATCTGCCTGGCAGCGGTATGGGGCCACATCTTCTCGCCCTACCTCAACTTCCACGGCGGCAAGGGCATCGCGGTCGGTCTGGGCGTTATCCTTGCCTGGTACTGGCCCATTGGCCTGTCGCTGCTGGGCATGTTTATCGTAGCCGTCGCCATCACCAAGTATGTGTCAGTGGGTTCGCTTGCCGCAGCCATCGGACTTCCTATCGCTGCTTGCGCGGTCTTTCCGTACAGCAGCCTAGGCCTCAAGTTCTGCATGGCGATGATCGGTATCACCGTGGTGTGGGCCCATCGCTCGAATATCCAAAAGCTCATGGCCGGTAAGGAGTCCAAGCTCTCGTTTACCAAGCGCGTCACCGAGCCCGACGATAAGTAGGAGAGAGTCATGAATGTTGCGCTGATTGGCTCCGGCTCCTGGGGAACCGCCGTCGCCGGCCTCGCCGCCGAGCGAGCCGAGCGCGTGACCATGTGGGCCCACAGCGAGCAAACGGCCACCGGCATCAATGCCGAGCACCGCAATCCCCGGTATCTGGTGGACTACGAGCTGCCCGGCAACGTTGTCGCCGCCACGGACCTGTCGCAGGCGCTCGACGGCGCCGAGGCCATCATCTTTGCCGTGCCCTCCACGCACCTGCGCAGCGTATGCCATCAGGCAGCACCCTTCATCGCCGCCGACACCCCGGCACTCTGCCTCACCAAGGGTATTGAGCCCGAATCCGGCCTGCTTATGAGTGAGGTCATCGCCAGCGAGATCGGCAACGAGCGGCGTGTGGCGGCCCTCTCGGGCCCCAACCATGCCGAGGAGATCTGCCGTGGCGGGCTTTCTGCCGCCGTCATCGCCAGCAAAGATGCGCAGGTAGGGGAGACCTTTAAGGAGCTGCTGCTGTCCACGGCCTTCCGCATCTACCTGTCGCAGGATATGACCGGTGTCGAGGTTTGCGGCGCTATGAAAAACGTCATCGCCATCGTGTGCGGCATCTCCGCCGGCTTCGGCGCGGGCGACAACACGCTCGCCCTCATCATGACGCGCGGCCTGGCCGAGATCAGCCGTCTGGTTCACGCCCGCGGCGGTCAAGCCATGACCTGCATGGGTCTTGCCGGCATGGGTGACCTCATTGCCACCTGCACCTCCGAGCATTCGCGCAACCGCACCTTTGGCTACGAGTTTGCCCACGGCGTCTCGCTCGACGAGTACCAGGCACGTACGCATATGGTGGTCGAGGGCGCCGTCGCGGCCCGCAGCGTCAGTGAGCTTGCCCGTTCACTGGGCGTAGACATTCCGCTCACCTTTGCCGTGGAGCAAACGCTCTACAACGGTGTTACTTTGGATAGGGCGCTCGAGATTCTCACCGATCGCGTCCCTTCTCAAGAGTTCTACGGACTCACCGACTAGCGCAGAAAGGCTTCTACCATGGGTTCCATTAAAATCGCTCCGTCTGTCCTTTCGGCCGACATGGCCAACCTCAAGGGCGAACTCGACAAGATCGCCGGTGCCGACTACGTGCACTTCGACGTTATGGACGGTCACTTTACCGGCAACCTCACCTTTGGCGTTGACATCCTTAAGGCCGTCAAGCGCTCCACCGATGTACCGGTCGACGCGCACCTCATGGTGACGAACCCCGACGAGACGGTCGATTGGTACGCCGACGCCGGTGCCGACATGATCACCGTGCACTACGAGGCTTCCACGCACCTGCACCGCACGCTCACGCATCTGCAGCAGCTCGGCGTCAAGGCCGGCGTGGTGCTCAACCCCGCCACCCCCGTGTGCGTGCTCGAGAGCATCATCGACGTCGTCGATATGGTGCTGCTCATGAGCGTGAACCCGGGCTTTGGCGGCCAGAGCTTTATCCCGGGCACCATCGCAAAGCTTCACGAGCTCAAGGCCATGTGCGAGCGCCACGGCGTGTCGCCCCTGATCGAGGTCGACGGCGGTATCTCTTCCAAGAACATCGCCGAGGTCGTCAAGGCCGGCGCCAACGTGCTCGTGGCCGGCTCCGCCGTATTTAAGTCCGAAGATCCCGCTGCCGAGGTTGCGCTGCTGCAGAAGCTGGGCAACGAGGCCGCACAGGAGGCATAAACCCTTATGACCGCAGGTCAAAACCGCATACCCGTGAATCTTGACTATGCCGCCTCGACGCCCATGCGCGCCGAGGCGCTCCTTGCACAGCGCGAGTACGATGACAGCGAGCTTGCCGGCGTCAACCCCAACTCGCTGCATTCGCTCGGCCGCAAGGCTGCCGCGCGTCTGGAGGTTGCACGTCGCGAGATCGCCCATAGCTTTGGCGCACGCGTCCGCCCGTCCGAGATTGTTCTGACCAACGGCGGCACCGAAGCCAACCAGCTGGCGCTGCTCGGTCTTGCCGAGGGCGCTCGTCAGCGCGATCGCAAGCGTAACCGCGTGATCGCATCTGCCATCGAGCACGATTCGATTCTGGACAACCTGCCGCTGCTGCGTGCCGCCGGCTTTACCGTCGACCTGGTGCAGCCCTGCCGCGCGGGCTACATTGAGCCTGCCACGCTTGTCGAGCTGCTAGGCGACGACGTGGCGCTCGTGAGCATCATGGTTGCCAACAACGAGACCGGCGTGGTGCAGCCCATCCGCGAGCTTGCCGCGGCCGCGCATACCGTGGGCGCCCTGTTCCACACCGATGCCATCCAGGGCTACTTGCATATTCCGCTCGATGTCACCGAACTGGGCGTCGATGCCATGTCCGTTGCCGCGCATAAGATCGGTGGTCCCGTGGCATCCGGCGCGCTCTACCTTAAGAACCGCGCGCCGCTGCGCCCCCGCATCTTTGGCGGCGGACAGGAAGCCGGACGTCGCGCCGGCACGCAGGACCTGCGCACGCAGCTCGCCTTTGCCGCTGCCGCCCGCACGCTGGCGCCCCATGTGGCCCAGGAGCGTGCGACGCTGCAAGCCCTTTCCGATAAGCTCTACGCCACGTTTACGGCCCATCCGCGCATTCACGCCACCATGGGCGACTACGCGCAGGCGGATCGTTTGCCGGGTATGGTGTCGATCTACGTTGATGGCATGGACTCCGAGGAGCTCATCATCAAGCTCGATGCCGCCGGCTTTGAGGTTTCGGCCGGTTCTGCCTGCTCGAGCGGAAGCATGGACCCGAGCCATGTGCTCAGCGCCATGGGCATTGGCCGCGAGCAGGCGTTGGGCGCACTGCGCATCTCCTTCGATGACCGCGTGAATCCGGACGATCTGGACAACTTTGCCCAGACGCTGCTCTCAATCGTAGGTGCCGCATGATCGTCGCCGAACTCGAGCGTGCGCTGCTGGCACGCTATCCCAAGACTGACGCCGAACCCTGGGACCACGTAGGCTTATCCGTAGGCGACCCCGACGACGAGATCCGCGGCGTGGCCTGCGCGCTCGACGCTACCGAGGCCAACGTGCAGCGCGCCTTGGAAGCCGGCGCCAACGTGCTGCTGACGCATCATCCCATCTATATCAAGGCGCCCGAGGCCTTTTGCCCGCCCAGCGCGACGCGTCCCCAGTGCAGTGCGGCGCTGTACGAGGCAGCTCGTTGCGGCGTGAGCATCATCTCGCTTCACACCAACCTGGACCGCTCGCACGAAGCGCGCGTTCGCCTGAGTGAGCTGCTGGGCGCTGAGCCCATGAGCTCGTTGGAGCATGTGGACGACCCCGAGGCCTGCGGCCTGGGCGCGTTAGCAACGCTCAACGAACCGCGCACGCTGCGCGACCTTGCCACGCGCGCCGCCACGGCGTTTGGCAGCGACCCCCGTGTTTGGGGCGAGGCCGATTACCCGTGCCGGACCGTTGCCATTCTGGGCGGCTCCCTGGGTGACTTTGGAGAGCTTGCCATTGCCGCCGGTGCGGATGTTGTCGTGACGGGCGAGGCGGGCTACCACGTGGCGCAAGACCTTGCCTTGCGCGGGCTGCCAGTGGTTTTGCTCGGCCATGACCGCTCCGAGGAGCCGTTCGTTGATATATTGATGAACTCTGCAGTTGACGCCGGGGTCGACCCCCGTCATGCGATTAAAATACTGAACCCTTGCCAATGGTGGACTGTGACAAAAGGAGAGAACTTATGAGCGCCGGCGCTACGCTACTCAAGCTGCAACAGATCGATTTGGAGCTCGCCCGCAACAAGAGCGAACTTGCCAATATGCCGGAGCTCAAGGAGCTCGCTTCCAAGCGCAAGACCTATGTGAAGCTCAAGTCCGAGATGACCAAGCTCTACGCCCAGCGCAAGGATCTGGATATCGAGCTCGACGACCTCAACACCACCGAGATTCAGACCAATAACGCCATCGAGGCCGCCAAGAAGCGCCACGTTGACGGCTCTGACTACCGCGAGGTTCAGGACCTGGAGAACGAGCTCGCCACCCTGGCCAAGCGTCTGGACAAGATCGAGCACACCCGCAAGGACGTCGTAGTCGCCCACAAGGAGGCGCTCGACCGCGAGGCCCGTGCGCAGGCCATCATCGCCAAGTTCGAGGAGGGCGTGAAGGCCGATACCAAGGCCGCCCGCGCCAAGGCCACCGACCTCCAGGCTCAGATTGATGCCGCCACCAAGGAGCGCACCGCGCTTGCCGCCACGCTGCCGACCGACGTACTCACCGATTACGAGCGTCTGCTCAAGCAGTTCCGCGGCCTGGCAGTCGAGACCATCAAGGGTAACATCCCCACGGTCTGCCACACCGCGCTGCAGGCGTCGTCCATGAGCGACCTCAACCACGACGGTAGTGAGATTACGCATTGCCCGTACTGCCACCGCCTGCTGGTGCTTCCCAACAAGGAAGCCTAAATGATGACGGCGGCATCCAACAATACAATGCAACTTGAGGGAAAAACGATCCTGCTGGGCATTACCGGCGGGATCGCCGCCTATAAGTCGTGCAATATCGTGCGCCTGCTGCAAAAGCGCGGCGCGCGCGTCAAGGTCGTTATGAGCGAGCATGCCACGGAGTTTGTGGGCCCGCTCACCTTCCGTGCGCTCACGAATGAGCCGGTCGCGGTGGGCCTTTTCGACGACCCCTCCGACCCCATCCACCATATTTCGCTGGCGCAGGAGCCCGATTTGGTGGCCGTGGCGCCCGCGACGGCCAATATCATCGCCAAGATGGCAAACGGTATCGCCGACGACCTCATCTCCACCACGCTGCTTGCCACACCGCGACCCATCGTGGTCGCACCCGCCATGAACAACGGTATGTGGAAGGCGCCGGCGACGCAGGCCAATATGGCCACGCTGCGCGAGCGCGGTGTCCACGTGGTGGGGCCCGGCAGCGGCTACCTTGCCTGCGGTGACGTGGACACGGGACGCATGAGCGAGCCCGAGGGCATCGTCGAGGCCGTCTGCGAGGTGCTCAACCCCGTCCCGCAAGACCTGGCGGGCAAGCGCGTCGTGATTACCGCCGGCCCCACGCACGAGCCGATTGACCCTGTGCGCTTCATTGGCAACCGGTCGTCGGGCAAGATGGGCATCGCCCTGGCGGGGGAGGCCGCTCGCCGCGGCGCTGCGGTCACGCTTGTGCTGGGGCCGACATCGCTCGACGTGGGCCGCGGCGTGGAGTGTGTGCGCGTGCAGACCGCAGCAGAGATGCTGCAGGCGGCTCTGAGCGCCTTTCAGACGGCCGATGCGGCCATTTGCGCGGCCGCCGTCGCCGACTACACGCCTGCCGCCCCTGCGGACCACAAACTCAAAAAGGCCAACGAGCGCCTGGACCACATCGAACTGGTCGAGACGATCGATATTTTGGCCGAGCTTTCACGCCAAAAGGGAGAGCGGTGCGTGATCGGCTTTGCGGCCGAGACCGATAACGTCGTGGAGTACGCACAGCGCAAACTTGCCCGTAAGGGTTGCGATGCGATCATCGCCAACGATGTCTCGCGCGCTGATTCAGGCTTCGGAACCGATACCAACAAGGCCTGGATCGTGAGCAAAGCGGGTACGCAAGAACTTCCCGTACTAACAAAACCCCAGCTTGCAGATACAATTTTGGACTTGCTTCAAAATATTTAAAAAAGTTCTTGCACAAGGGCAAAGTTTCGGGTTAATATACTCCCTGTTGCGAGCGAGAGCAGAGCAACAAACTAAAGCTTCGGGACGTGGCGCAGCTTGGTAGCGCACTTGACTGGGGGTCAAGGGGTCGCTGGTTCGAATCCAGTCGTCCCGACCAGAAGTTTGCAGGTCAGGCACCTAGTGCCTGACCTTTTTTGTTTTAAGCAATTGCTTAATTTTGATTAAGCAACAGGGTGCTAAAAATCTACCTACGCGATATTCGCCTTTTGCGGCTACTTGCGCGTTTTGCACGCGCTTGAGCCGATTTATTAACGCGATATGAATCTACATACGCGTAGCTGGTATACAGCCGAGTACGGGCTGTATTTATCGCGGCGATTTACACAGATATAGCGACTGTAACGGACAAGCGTGTCGCTGTATTTATTCCAGTAGTTCACTTGACCGGTGGACAAGTGAGCGGTTGCAACGAAACGGCAAGCGGGATGGGCCCTATACGAGGGCGCCGCAGAGGTAATAGAGGTGAAGTGCGGCAGGCGCTCTGAGAGGCGCAGTACGACCCCTTTTTCCTCGAACCGACTACCTTTGTACCATGAACCTCAAATTGTTCAAGTAATCGCCAAAAGAAAGGCCCGCGCAGGATTGCACGGGCCTTTCACTAGACAAACTAGAAGACAAACTAGAAGACAAGCTAGAAGACAGGTTAAAAACACCAGGCGAGGCATATGCAATACGAGTACGTCGCGCCGTAGTCGTTATAGTTACCGTTGCTATAGATACAGCGGAAGTACGCGGAGCCGCTCGGATCCACGGAGCGCGTCCAGTGATAAAAGCTCGACGACACCCCTGAATGGTTCGAGTACGTCACGCCCTTGGATTTGTAGTACTCGTACTGGGTACCGTCGGTCTGGCGGTCTCCGTAGATCTCGGTCATCGAGAGCAGGAAGACTTTATCGGTCGTGGCCGATGGGGCGCTGGCACTGCCACCACCCTTGTTATCGGTCATCTTCGTGACGGCCTTCGCCTTGGACTGGAGATCGATCGGTAGGAGCGACCAGAGGTCACCGGAATTGAGGCGGCCGCGGATCTCCGATTTCTCCCAGCCGCCGGCATTGGTGCTCGTGGCGTTCATTCGCTGCTCGTCCATGGCAGTGTTGGTTACCTCGAACGTGAGCCCAGCCTTACCGGAGCCGTCCGCGAGGTCATCGTGGTTGATACCGATGATGCGATACTCGAGCGTCTTGCCGTTCGTCAACTTCATCGAGAACTTCGTCCCCGCGTCCATCGCGGCCTTCGCCTTTGCGTACGCCGGCGACGCCTCGCCCTTGGCGGCGATGTCCTTGGCCACGGCCTCCTGCTCGTCGAGCGTCCAGTCCTTCGCGTCCTTGGCGACAGCCGCCTGGACGGTCGCGGAATCGGCTCCCGCAGAGCCGCCGCCGGTTGCGCCGCCCTCGACCCCGCCGGTCGTCCCATTGCTCACCGTGTTGCCGACCAGGTTGAACTGGTTGCGGATGGCCCCCGCCACGCCGGGTCCCGCGAACACGATCACCAGGCCGATGATGGCGATGATCAGGACGTACTCGATGATAGATTGGCCTTGGAGGCGGGTTCTCCTAGGAGATACCCCCCCCCGAAGGTTAATTGCCGCTGCATGCATTTGCGGCTCCCTTCGCTCAGGGTTTGTAGATACATCGCCGAGCGTAGGGCTATTTCAGATTTCTGCATCGGTCTTGCCGCAGCGGCAAACGTAATTAACTAAACGCCTTCGCGGCGCAATCAACCGCTCACTCAATCGAATTTGTTGCTCAACAAATTCGCAGGTGAGGACAGCAGAATTGGTGTTACCGGAAGTTACGGAGGACCGCCGGTGTCGAGGCGGGCGGTCGAGAAGAAGGGACCAAAAATGAGAAGCCTGGAGCTGATAATCTTCTTCCTGCCTCTCTTGGCGATCGCCGCCAACATCTGCGGCGTAGCGGAGCTCGTTAAGATTGCCAGGGCCAAGGGGCATTACACCAATGGCGCGGGAATCCTCTGGTTCATCGGCCTTTTCGGCACCGCGCTCATGGTCGGCCTGATCGTCTGCGCTCTGCCCGACCGAGCGGCACCGGCGCCCAGCGCACAAAGGGACGAAGACGCCCTGCCCGAGGTGTAGTAATGTCGAAATACAAGATAGCCTACCGCGACGCCAACCCCTCCTGGCAGGAGCTTTGCCCTGTCAGGATGTTAGCCATCCAAGTCTCCAGAGACACCGAGACGGGAGCCTGCTTCCTCCAAACAAAGATCGTCAACGTATCGACGAAACCCATCAGCCGCATAGAGTTCACTGTCGGGCTCGAGGGCGAGGGAGGGGAGACGGAGACCGTCGACTTCTCGCTCCTAGATGCCGACCTGCCCGCCGGCGAGGTGCTCAGGCCCAAGGCGGTGAGAATCAAGCTGTCTGTTATCACCGGCTCGCGTGCCGTTGTGACCCGAGCGGACGGCGAGACCTCCTTCGGCGACCCGATCGACATCGATAGCCCCGCGCCACTCGCACTCAACGGGGTCGAGGAGTCGGAACGCGATGTCCTGCTCTCCGAGATGGGGGCCGATACCTTCAAATGCGCGGGCGTCCATTCCGAACACGACGGGTGGTGGCAGTGCGGCTGCGGTGCGGTGAACCTCAAGCGCGGTACCTGCTGGAACTGCGGCGCCGTGCGCGAGAAAATGGCGGATCTGGAAGATGCCGCGTTCCTGGATGAATCCAGAAGGGACAGGGTCTACAAGACGAGCGTCGCGATACTCGAGAAGGGCAACAGGAAGGAAGCTGAAGCCGCCAAGGAGAGCCTCGAGAGGCTGGCCGAGCAGGGCTACGGGGATTCGGGCGAGAAGGCAAGAGAGGCCGGCATGAAGATTGCGAACCTCTCGAAAAGGAGGAAGAAGATAGCCGTCGCGGGCCTTGGAAAGGATTACGCCGGGGACGTTCTTGTTGGAGTCGCTATGCAGTGTATTCGGGCTGATGTTCCAGTCGGAACAATCCAGATGGAGACTCCGACACTGCTCGGACATTCCCGTTAAGTCATATACAGCACTGAAATCGCACTTGGCACCGAGACCAGTTACGTCCACATCCGCGTCCGGAACGAATCGAAGCGGTATCCCGTTTCAAAACGTATGCGTTTCACCATGAGAGAGGGATCTGTCATGAGCTGGAAACCGAGAAAATGCGTTATCGCCTTACTGACTTTGGCGGCTCTGACGTGTTTCGCCGCCTTGATCGCCGTCAATATCAAACCGCAACACGATGCTTATCCCTCATCTTTGTCCATTAAAATGGGCCAAAATTTCAGCCTCGGCCGAAACGTGAATTATTTTAACAAGCTAAAACCTAATGAGGAAAATATCTTGATGTTCTGGGCATCGTGGTGTCAGCACTGCGAATCTCTCATAGAAGATATGCAACAACTTGATAATTTCGCAGCCTTAAGGAAGAACCTTTTCACTGTTTCCGAGGACAGCACAATTGAAGAAGCCTCGGTCCATGAAGGAGACTTTCCCATATACATAGATTAAGATAAGACCGTGTATGACCAATATGAACTTGAGCATATTCCGTCCATATTCATACTGGATGATCAAGGAAACATCATCGGCTTATCCGAAGGAGAGGAAGAACCTCTTGCCTTATTAAAGAAATACGCCAAATACAACGGATATAAAGCGGAAGGAGGCGACATCAAGTAACTATCAAAGGCCAGATTAAGGAGCCAGCCATGAAGAAATGCCTGCTCTCCATCGTCTCAGCAGCTCTTTGCCTCTCCCTTGTCATGACACCATTTGTGCCCGTTGCGGCAGCCTATGCCGACGAGGGGTCTCCCGCCGAGAGCAGCGAAATCTACGTCGGAGACAACTACGACGAAAATTACGATATATCCCTTTTTGAGCGCGGACGCTGCACGGATTCATATTCCAAGGCGTGGTGCGATTCTCACGGATTTGCAAATAACCGCACCGTCCCTCACAAGGTCAAGCTGAACGTGAAGGAGGAGTCTTGCCTGCGCGATCCCTACCTTGCTGGCACCGCTGAAGTTATCGCCGGTCTCGTGACAACCGGTCCTGGCGGCGGCTTGTTTGCAACCGCAATGACA
>CAJMMX010000051.1 GCA_905214615.1 uncultured bacterium
CGGAGCAGATGCCCTGCGCGATCGGGCAGCGGGTGTGGAAACGGCAGCCGGTCGGCGGATCCAGCGGCGACGGCGGATCGCCGGCGAGGATGATACGCTTGCGGGTCTTCTGGATATCCGGATCGGGCACCGGCACGGCAGACAGCAGCGACTGCGTGTACGGGTGGTGAGGCTCGCTATAGAGCGTCTTCCAGTCCGAAACCTCGACCATCTTACCCAGATACATAACGGCAACGCGATCGGAGATGTGCTGCACGACGGACAGGTCGTGGGCGATAAACAGATACGCCGTACCGAACTTGTCCTGAAGTTCCTTGAGCAGGTTCAGAACCTGGGCCTGAATGGAAACATCCAGAGCGGAAACGGGCTCGTCGCAGATAATCAGCTTGGGCTTGAGCGCAAAAGCGCGGGCGATGCCGACACGCTGACGCTGACCGCCAGAGAACTCGTGCGGATAGCGGTTGATGTGCTCGGGGTTCAGTCCGACGACGTCGAGAAGCTCGCGGACACGCTCGATACGCTCTTCCTTGGTACCCACGCCGTGAATGGTCATGGGCTCGGAGACGATCTCGCCGATGGTCATACGAGGGTTCAGCGATGCATAAGGATCCTGGAAAATGAACTGCATCTCGCGACGCATGTCCTTGATCTCATGCTTGCTCATCTCGGCAACATCTTTGCCCTGGAAGAACACCTTGCCGGCAGTCGGCTGGGTCAGGCGCATAATCGTGCGGCCCGTGGTGGACTTACCGCAACCAGACTCGCCAACCAGACCAAAGGTCTCGCCCGGATAAATCTCGAACGAAATGTCATTCACAGCAGAGACGACGCGCTTGGAAAAACGCTTGGCGAACATGCCGGACTCTGCGGGGAACTCCTTAGAAAGATGCTCGACCTTCAGCAGCGGAGTGCGCTCGTTAATGTCTGCCATTTACGCCTCGCCTCCCTTCTTGGAATCCTTGCGCGTGCGGGACGTCTCAGAGGCGTTCTTGAGGAACTCGGGGTCACCGGAATAATGGCACGCAGAATAGTGGCCGGACTCGGTAACAACGCGCTCGGGGCGCTGCTTGCGGCACTTGTCCGTCGCATAGGGGCAGCGAGGAGAGAAGACGCAGCCCTCGGGCAGGTTCATGAGCGAAGGCGGGTTGCCGTGAATCGGCGTCAGCGGCTTCTTCTCATCGATGGCCTGCTCCGGGATGGAGCGAATAAGACCCCAGGTGTAGGGATGGCGGCTCTCGTAGAAGATTTCCTCAGCAGTACCGAACTCGACGGGACGGCCGGCGTACATAACCATGATTTTGTCGGCCATATCGGCGACAACGCCCAGGTCATGGGTAATCATGATAATGGCGTTGCCGTTCTTCTCCTGCATCTCCTGCATAAGCTCAATAATCTGAGCCTGAATGGTAACGTCCAGGGCAGTCGTGGGCTCGTCGGCAATCAGGATATCGGGGTCGCAGGCAAGAGCCATAGCGATCATGACACGCTGACGCATTCCGCCGGAGAACTGGTGCGGATATTCATTGACGCGCTTCTCGGGCTCGGGGATACCCACGAGGTCCAAAAGCTCGGTAGCGCGCTTGAGCGCCTCCTGCTTGGAATAGCCACGGTGCAGACGAAGGCCCTCGCCCACCTGCTTGCCGATCTTATAGACCGGGTTCAAGGAAGTCATAGGATCCTGGAAGATCATCGCGATGTCGTTACCGCGAATGTGCTGCATCTCTTCCTCGGTCATCTCGAGGATAGAACGGCCGCGATAGCGAACGTCGCCGCCCTCAATCTTTCCCGGAGGCATCGAGATAAGACCCATGATGGTCATGGCGGTCACGGACTTACCGGAGCCGGACTCGCCGACGACGCCCAGGGTCTCGCCGCGATCGAGCGTGTAGGACACACCGTCGACAGCGCGAACGACGCCGTCCTCGGTATGGAAATACATCTTAAGGTCATCGACCTCGAGTAGATGCTGGCCCTCGGGAACCGGCTGTTCCTTCAGGTCCACATAGTTCTTGTTCTTCTTCATCCTTATGCGTCCTTCATCTTGACGTCGAGGGCGTCGCGCAGACCGTCACCCAACAGGGTGAAGGCGAGCACCGTCGAGAGAATTGCCAGACCGGGCATGATCATCATCCAGGGAGCAGTCAGAAGATACTGCTGACCGTCCTGAATCATAGAGCCCCACGAAGGCGTAGGCGGAATAACACCCATACCGAGGAAGGACAGGGCAGACTCGGTCAGAATAGCGCCACCAATGTTCATGGTCGCATAGACCACGATAGAAGCAACGGAGTTCGGGAAGATATGGCGCATAACGATACGCGCATCGGATGCACCCATAGCGCGAGCGGCGTCAACATAGTCGTTCTCTTTGACCGTCAGGATCGCGGATCGGAAGACGCGCGCAATCGAAGGCCAGCCGAGAATGCCGATGGCGATAAAGACATTCTGAAGACCACGACCGATAACGGCAATCATGGCAACAACGAACAGCACGTACGGGAACGCCAGGAAGATGTCCGCACAGCGCATGATGATCGTATCCCAGATGCCGCCATAGAAACCGGCCAGGGCGCCCATGACCAGACCGATCACCGTGGAGATGGCGGTGGCCATAATACCGACGGAAAGCGAAACGCGCGCGCCGTAGATAACACGGACGAGAATGTCACGACCAAGAGAGTCGGTGCCAAACGGGTGCTCGGCACACGGAGCCAGCAGCGAAGTCTCGGCCATGGTGGTCGAGTCAGAAGCCGTAGGAGAGCCGAGCCAGGGCTTAGCCCACAGATCGGCGGTCAGGGCGACCACAACAACGATGATGATCCAGCAGACACCGATAACGGCGAGCTTGTTCTTACGAAGACGCTTAAAAGCGTCGCCCCACAGCGTGCGGGACTTGGCGGGAGCAGATGCGGCCTTGGTGGCGGTAGCCTGCTCCTGAGACTGAGAATCAGTTTCCTGCATGAGACGTACCTCCCTTAGGCCTTATCCGACGGACCGCCAAGGCGGATGCGCGGGTCGAGGAATGCATAGCTAATGTCGACGAGCAGGTTGATCACCATAACGACGACAACAATGAGCGTAACGCCGCCCATAACGATGGGCCAGTCGCGCATGCTAATGGCGCGGTAGACCTCGAAGCCGATGCCGGGCCAGTTAAAGACCGTCTCGGTCAGGATGGCGCCCGAAAGCATGCCGCCGAAGTCGACACCAATATAGGTAACGACGGGGATGAGTGCATTCTTAAGCGCATGCTTGATAATGATCGCGCGATTGGAGAGACCCTTGGCCTTTGCCGTACGGATGTAATCCTGGTTCATGACGTCAAGCAGCTGCGAGCGCATAATGCGGGCGGCATAAGCGGTCGAAACCGAAGCCAGCGTAATGGTCGGAAGCACATAGTGCATCCAATCCTGATACTGAGAGCTGGAACCGCCGGCACCCGAGATCGGCATGGAGAATGCACCGCCCGTGGCGTCCTTGAGAATGACGCCAAAGAACAGCTGCAGCAACATACCGAGCCAGAAGGCCGGGACGGCAACGAGAATCGACGTGGTGAGCGTTACCAAAATATCCCAGAAGGAATAACGCTTGACCGCCGAAATGATACCCGCACCGATACCCATGATTGCCTCGAGCACGATAGCGCACGCGGCAAGTTTGACCGTATACGGATACTTCTGGGCAAAGATTTCCGTAACCGGCAGCTTGCGCTGGTACGAATTGCCCAGATCGCCATGAAGCAGGCCGTTCATGTAATACAAGTAACGGTCCACGAGCGACGTTTGAACGGGGTCGCCGTTCTCGTCAAGGATCGCGTTGCCGTCCTCGTCCGTCTGGACCAGGTGATAGCGAACGCGAAGCTGAAGCTCTACCTCGGGGGACAGAGCCTTGTCTCCACCGATCAGCTTGATCGGATCTCCCGGCACGATATTCTGGAGGGCGAACAGAATCAGCGTAACGCCCAAAAACACCGGGATGAACTGAAGCACACGTTTAACGATGTACTTACCCATACCACTCCCCTATCTAGGGATTAACCTAAATGGGATGCCGATCGCCAGACCGGCATCCCAAAATTACCATCAGCCAGTTTACCCCAGGTTAGGGAGAACTGTATGTTTCCCATGAGGTCTACGTAAATACTTGACCCTCACGGAAGCTGCAAAACCCTTAGGCGAGCTCGGCGGTACCCAGATCGGCGTGCTTCTGCGGATCAACATAGAGATGCTTGACGCGGTCAGAGCCAGCGATGGTGTGCGTGTAGAACATCACCGGGATAACCGGGCAGTCAGCGGCGACCATGGCGTCGGCCTCCCGCATCTTGGCGATGCGCTCCTCGTCATCAACCGTGGTGCGGGCCTCGTCGACCTTGGCATCGAACTCGGGGTTGCTGTAACCGGAGCGGTTGTCGCCACCGAGGGAGTCGGAGTGGAACAGCGGGTACAGGAAGTTGTCCATGATCGGGTAATCGGCGATCCAGCCCAGACGGCCGAACTGATAGTTGAAGTTCTGATACTGCTCGAGCAGGGCAGACCACTCAGGGGTATCGGAGACAGCGGTAACGCCAACCTTGGCGAGGTCGCCGATGATGGACTCCATGATCTCCTTGTGACCACCGTCCTGGTTGTAGGAAAGGGTCACATTAATGCCACGATCGCCGTTAGCGCCAGCGGGAGCGACCTTGTCGAGGTACTCGTTAGCCTTGTCGACGTCATAGGCGCAGAACTCCCATGCGCCCTCCTTGTAGCCGGCGATTCCCGGAGGAACGATGCCGTCAGCGGGGGTACGGGTACCCTTGAAGATGGTCTTGCAGATGGCCTCACGGTTGATGGCCAGGGAGATGCCCCTGCGCAGGTCGGCGTTATTGAACGGCTCGGCCGTGGTGTTGCAGGTCAGATAGTACGTGGAAGGCTCGGCACCGAGCAGCATATGCTCGCCGTCACCCATGGTGTAGCCGTCCTTGGACTCGCCACGGTCCTTCTTTGCGGCGTCGATCTGAGCAACGGGAACGTCGCAGACATCGAGGTTACCGGCCTGGAACTCCTTGTAAGCGGTCTCCATGTCCTTGATGACCTGGAAGTGGATGGCGTCGATCTTGGCCTTGTCGCCATAGTAATCGTCAAACTTCTTGAGGTTGATCTCCTGACCATCCTCCCACTTGCCGTCCATCATGAACGGGCCGTTACCGACCGGGGCAAGGTAGAAGCTCTTGACATCGGACTCGGCGCACTCGGGAACCGGGGACAGAGCCGGGTGAGAGGCGACGAAGGGGAAGTCGGCGTAAGCGGAAGACAGCTTGACGACGAGGGTCTCATCGTCGGGGCAAGTAACACCGCTGAGCTCGGTAGCGTTGCCGGCAAGCAGATCGTCATAGCCCTCGACCATGGAAAGGTGGTAGGAGACCTCGGAAGGACCATACTCGGTAGCGATGGCCGACTTGGTGTTGACCAGGCGCTCCCAACCGAGCTTGAAGGACTTGGAAGTAACGTCGTCACCGTTGTGGAACTTGGCCTTCTTGATCTTGAAGGTGAACTCGGTGGCGTCGTCGTTAGCCTCAAAGGACTCGCAAGCCAGCGGAACGATCTCGCCCTTCTCGGGGTCGTACTCCGTCAGAGCGTCGAAGAGCTGGTACTCGACCTGAGTGCCCTGATCCTCCTGGACGTTGTAGGGGTCGATGCAGACCGGGTTGTTGATGTAGAAGTTCAGCGTCGAACCGGAGTCAGATCCGGAAGCGTCGCCGCCCTTCTTGCCGCACGCGGCAAGAAAAGCCATGGAGCTCGCAGCGAGGGTGCCGCCAACAAAGGCGCGACGACCCATAACGGGCTGGTGGAACATAGAATCAGCCATGCCATCCTCCTTATGAGATAGGACAAAGTGAATTCGGCCGGGCAACGTCGAGACAGCCCATTCGAACCATTCAAACGCGGTCCGCCGTTATGGCTGGTTATGCAGTGCGGACCAACGTTTCGCAATACAGTAGCGCATTTTATGCACAATATGGCGCTAATTCCGGTTAACGGTCGAGAATTTCTTTAGTTAGGCGAAGTATGTGGGGATATTTTGACTCTATTACAAGTCTGTAAACAAAAAGGGCCCCGCACATGCGGGACCCTTTACAAACGTATATACGCCGATGCTTAGTAGCCGACGATGCCCTGCGGGAAGAAGAACATGCACAGAACGACACACACAGCAAAAACGACGGCCATAATTACCGTCAGGCGATCGAGGTTCTGCTCCATGACGCCCGTGGCAGAGCTGGAGTTATACAGCGAGCTAGCGATCATATCCGAAACGCCGGTACCCTTACCGGAGTGCATCAGGACGAGAATCGTCAGCGCCACGGCAGAGATAGCCCAAACGACAAACAGAAGAATCTGGAACGGACCCATAGATAAGCTCCTTAATAGAACAATTTAAACTCCAGTACTGTACCACAACCTCCAACACTCCCCCACCTGCCATTTAGGGACGGGCTAGAAATAGCGCAAAAGGGGGTTGCCCGAACGTGGACAACCCCCTTACAAGAAAACGTTAGTTGTTTTCTTTAGGCCTCGGTGGCGAGCACGCGACCCGTCATCTCGGCGGAAGGCTCAATACCAGCCATGGTGAGCATGGTCGGAGCGATATCGGAAAGACGGCCGTCCTCGATACCGGTGAGCTGCGCCTTCTCATCAACGATGATGAACGGCACACGGTTGGTGGTGTGAGCCGTGAACGGATGCTTGGAACCGTCGGAAGCAACGTCAAACATGTGATCGGCGTTGCCGTGGTCGGCGGTAATCAGCGCAAAGCCGCCCTTGGCGAGAATCGCCGGGACAACCTTGGACAGAGCCTCGTCAACAGCCTCGACGGCCTTAACGGCGGCGTCGAAGACACCGGTGTGACCAACCATGTCGCAGTTCGCGAAGTTCACGATGTAGAAATCAGCGCGATCCTCGTTGATGGCGGCGACGAGCTTCTCGGTAACCTCGGGAGCGCTCATCTCGGGCTGCAGATCGTAGGTAGCAACCTTGGGGGAAGCGACGAGCACGCGCTCCTCGCCCTCCTTGGGCTCCTCGATGCCGCCGTTGAGGAAGAACGTCACGTGGGCGTACTTCTCGGTCTCGGCGGTATGCAGCTGCTTCAGGCCATTGGCGGCAATAACGTCGGCCAGGACGTTCTCGGGGAACGTCTTGGGGAAGGCGACCTCAACGTCAAACGTCGGATCGTACTCGGTCATCGTCACAAAGTGCGAAAGCTTGATCTGCTCGCGCTCAAAGCCGTCGAACTCCTTGTCCGTGAACACGCGGGTCATCTGACGAGCGCGGTCGGGACGGAAGTTGAAGAAGATGGCCGCGTCGCCCTCGTGGATGCCCTCGTTGTGGGCAGCGAAGGGCTCGACGAACTCGTCGCCGCGCGGATCCTTCTCGTAGTAGGCCTTGATACCGGCAACGGGGTCGGTATCGGCATCGGACGCGTTGACCATGACGTCGTAGGCGCGCTGGATGCGCTCCCAACGATTATCGCGGTCCATGGCCCAATAACGGCCCGAGACGGTGGCAACGCGAGCGTCGCAACCGGTCTCCTCAGAGATCTTAGCCAGGAAGGCGCAGAACTCGCTCATGTAGCCGGCACCGGACTGCGGGTCAACGTCGCGGCCATCCATGAAGGCGTGGACGCGAACGGTCTTGACGCCATGCTGGGCAGCCATCTTGACCAGAGCCTCGACGTGGTTCATGTGAGAATGAACACCGCCAGGGCTCATAAGGCCCATGAGGTGCAGGGTCTTGCCTTCGGCCTTGACGTCGTCCATAGCCTTGACGAAGACCTCGTTCTTGGCGATGGAGCCGTCCTTGATGGCATTGTTGATGCGCGAAAGCTCCTGGAACACGATGCGGCCGGCACCGATGTTGAGGTGACCCACCTCGGAGTTGCCCATCTGGCCGTCGGGAAGGCCCACGTCCTCGCCCGAAGCACCGAGCGTGGTGTGAGGATACTTCTCGTACAGGCTATCAAGGAAGGTCGTCTTGGCAGCGGCGACGGCGTTCTCGCCATCAGCCGGAGCAAGGCCGCAGCCATCCATGATGATCAGGAGTGCAGGAAGATGACGCTGTGCCATATGTCCTACTCGCCTGCCTTGACGACCATAGAGGCGAAGTCGGCAGCCTTGAGCGAAGCGCCGCCCACGAGGGCGCCGTCAACGTCGGGCTTGGCGACGAGCTCGGCAATGTTGCCGGGCTTAGCGGAACCACCGTACAGGACGCGGATACCGTCGGCGAGCTCCTCGCCAAACATCTCCTTGAGGGTCTCACGGATAGCGCCGCAGACCTCCTGGGCGTCCTCAGCGGTAGCGGTCTTTCCGGTGCCGATGGCCCAGATGGGCTCGTAGGCGACGACGACCTGCTTGGGGCAGGTGATCTCAAGACCAGCAAGGCCAGCCTTGACCTGGTTCACGACGTGCTCGACATAGGTGCCAGCCTCGCGGACCTCGAGGGACTCGCCGCAGCAGAAGACGGGAACAAGACCGGCGGCAACGAGGGCCTTGGCCTTCTTGTTCTGGTCCTCGTCGGTCTCGTGGAAGTAGTCGCGACGCTCGGAGTGGCCGATGATGCAGTAGGTGCAGTCAGCGGACTTGAGCATGTCGCAAGAGGACTCACCGGTGAAGGCACCCTTGGCCTCCCAGTACACGTTCTGTGCACCGAGGGCGATGGGGGCAGCCTGAATGCGGTCATGAACCGTGGTGATGTCAATGGTCGGAGGGCAGACGAGCACCTCGACGCCAGCCGGAACCTCGGGCAGAGCCTGAGCCAGCTCGTCGGCGAGCTTGGCGGCCTCAGCGACGTCGTTGTTCATCTTCCAGTTACCAGCGATAAGAAGAGTGCGATTAGGCATCGAGAAGCGCCTCCACTCCGGGCAGGGCCTTACCCTCGACGAGCTCCATGGAAGCGCCACCACCGGTGGAGATCCAGCTCATCTTGTCGGCCAGGTTGAACTTGTTGACAGCTGCGACAGAGTCGCCGCCGCCGATGATCGAGGTGCAGTCGGCCTCGGCAACAGCCTCGGCGATAGCCTGGGTACCGTGAGCGAAGTTATCGAACTCGAAGACGCCCATGGGGCCATTCCAGAACACGGTCTTGGCGCCCTTGACAGCCTCGGCGTAGAGCTCCTCGGTCTTGGGGCCGATGTCCATGCCCTCGCGGTCGTCGGGGATAGCGTCGGAAGCGACAACCTCGGGGACAGCGTCCTCGCCAAAGTGATCGGCAACGCGGTTGTCGATGGGGAGCAGGATCTTGACGCCCTTCTCCTCGGCCTTCTTGAGCATCTCGCCGGCGCGCTCGACCCAGTCCTCTTCCTTGAGGGACTGACCGACGGTCAGGCCCTGAGCCAGGAAGAAGGTGTAGGCCATGCCGCCACCGATGATCAGGGTATCAGCGGAGTCGATGAGGTGATCGAGAACGCCGATCTTGGAGGAAACCTTGGAACCGCCGACGATAGCGACGAAGGGGCGCTCGGGCTCGGCGAAGATGCCGGTCAGCGTGTCGACCTCCTTCTCGAGCAGGAAGCCGGCGACGGCAGGCAGGTAAGCGGCAGGACCCACGACGGAACCCTGGGCGCGGTGAGCGGTACCGAAAGCATCGAGAACGAAGACGTCACCATAGGAAGCGAGCTTCTTGGCGATCTCGGGATCGTTCTTCTTCTCACGCTTGTCAAAACGGACGTTCTCGAGAACGAGGACCTTGCCCGGCTCGACGGCGGCAACAGCCTCGGCGGCCTTCTCGCCGTAGGTGTCGGCGACAAAGGCAACATCGAGACCAGAGAGCTCAGCGAGCTTCTTGGCGACGGGCTCGAGGGAGAGCTCGGGCTGGAAGCCGGTGCCATCGGGACGGCCGAGGTGGCTCATGAGGATGACGCGAGCGTTGTGCTCAACGAGGTAGTTGATGGTGGGCAGGGCAGCCTTGATGCGGGTGGTGTCGCCAACGACGCCATCCTTGATAGGCACGTTGAAGTCAACGCGGACGAGAACGCGCTTGCCGTCGACATCGATGTCGCGGACGGTCTTCTTGGTAAAGGCCATGTTTGCTTCTACCTTTCGTACGTGTCTGCCTCCCATTACGGCAGACGATTTCCTATAAAAAGGGCGCGACCCTAGGGTGTAAGCCCTATGAGGCCGCGCCCTTCTTTAGACGCTCAACGAGCTATTCGCTAAAAGCTAAATTAAGCAACGAACTTCTCGAAGTACTTGATGGTGCGGACCATCTGAGAGGTGTAGGAGTTCTCGTTGTCGTACCAAGAGGTGACCTGAACGAGGGTCTGGCCGTTGCCGAGGTCAGAGCACATGGTCTGAGTGGCGTCGAAGATGGAGCCGTGGGTCTCGCCGATGATGTCGGTGGAGACGATGTCGTCCTCGTTGTAACCGAAGGTCTCGGAGATGGTGGAAGCGTAGGCCTTCATAGCGGCGTTGACCTCGTCGACGGTGACCTTCTTGTCAACGACAGCGTAGAGGTTGGTGATGGAGCCGGTCGGCGTCGGGACGCGCTGGGCGGCACCGATGAGCTTACCGTTGAGCTCGGGGAGAACCAGGCCGATAGCCTTGGCAGCACCGGTGGTGTTGGGGACGATGTTGACGGCGCAGGCGCGGCTACGACGCTTGTTGCCCTTGCGCTGCGGGCCGTCGAGCGGCATCTGGTCGCCGGTCCAGGCGTGAATGGTGGTCATGATGCCGGACACGATGGGAGCGAAGTCGTTCAGACCCTTGGCCATCGGGGCGAGGCAGTTGGTGGTGCAGGAAGCAGCGGAGATGACCTGATCCTCAGCGGTCAGGGTCTTCTCGTTGACGGAGTAGACGATGGTCTTCAGGTCGTTGCCGGCGGGAGCAGAGATAACGACCTTGCGGGCGCCAGCCTGGATATGAGCCTCAGCCTTAGCCTTGCTGGTGTAGAAGCCGGTGCACTCGAGAACGACGTCGACGTCGAGGTCGCCCCAAGGCAGGTTGTTGGCGTCGGCCTCCTTGTAGATCTTGATCTCCTTGCCGTCAACGGTGATGGAATCCTCGCCAGCAACGACCTCGTGATCGCGAGCGTAGTTGCCCTGCGTGGAGTCGTACTTCAGCAGGTAAGCGAGCATATCGGGAGAGGTGAGGTCGTTGATAGCGACGATCTCGGAGCCCTCATGACCGAACATCTGACGGAAAGCCAGACGACCGATGCGACCGAAGCCGTTAATAGCAACCTTTACTGCCATTGTGTCTCCTTTCGTAAGGCCCCCGCAAGCTACAGCGCCCGCCGTTGAGGCCCACAAACTAACCACTCGCCTAATATACCTTTTTTTTGACTTGAATTTCACGAGAATAGTCGAAATTGAAAATCAAATTTACGTTAAAACGTTTTAAAGAATAAAATAGCAGCTAAATCCGTATATAAGTCGATACTATAAACTACCTGTTTGCTTCAATGAGCTTTTCAAGCCTCAAAACTCGATGGTAGAGGGCCGACTTCGACAAGGGAGGGTCAGCCATCTCCCCTAAATCACGCAGCGACAGATCGGGATAGCGCTCGCGCAGGTCGCAAAAGACCGCCAAGGCATCCGGAAGCGCATCGCGAAGGCCGCGCTGCTCGAGCTCATCGATAAGCGCAAGCTGATGCTGGGCAGCACCGGCGCTTCTGGTCTGGTTGGCGAGCTCGGCGTTCACGCGACGGTTCACATCGTTCTTAACCAACTTGACCGCGCGCGCCTCCTCAATCTCGGCAACGCTGCGCTTGGCACCAATCAGCTTTAACAAATGCTCGATTTCCTCGGCGCTCTTAATGTACACGGCATATGACCCCCGCCGTGCATTAACACGAGCATGGACCCCAATCTGCCCCAACAGGTCGCAAAGCCCCTTAGCATATTGCTCGCCCTGCACCGCGATCTCCAAATGAAAATCGCCGCGTGGATCGGCCACGAAGCCGCCCGCGATGAGCGCGCCGCGGATGTAGGCAAGCCTGCAGCAGGGACGGGCAACGATGTGTCGGGGAACACCAGCGACGAGCCCTCCCCTGCGGTCTAGAATGCCCAGCAGCACCAGAGCCTTGTCCAGGTCGGGTTGATCGGGCAGGGTAATGAGATAGTTACGGACCTTATGCAAGACCGATTTACGAACGGTGAATTCCGTTTTGAGCTTAAGGATGCGATGTGTCAGCGTGATCATCGTGCGCGCGACGGCTCCCGTCTCAGTCGCAACCGTCAAACGATACCGCCCAGAGCCGGTAAGCGAGAGCGTACCACTCACGCGCGTGAGGGCGGCAAGTGTCGACAAGTCGCAGTATTCACATTCGGGTTCGCAGCGCGCAAGCTCGTCGCGCACCTCAGCGGTAAACGACATGCAGGCCTATGCCTTCGTGTTGGCGCGCGACAGATCGCGGTGGGAGATGCTCACGTGATACTGGGCGCCTTCCAGGTAACGGGCCGTGGCCTCGGCAATGGCGACGCTACGGTGCTGTCCGCCCGTGCAGCCGATGGCGATAGAAAGCTGCGGTTTACCCTCCGCGATATAGCCCGGCATCACCGTATCGAGTAGCTGTGTCCAAGCCTTCCAAAACTCCTGCGTCTTGGGATGGTCCAGAACAAAATCCGAGACCTTTTTATCGAGACCGGTCATCGTGCGCATCTCGGGATCGTAGAACGGATTAGGCAGGAAGCGGACGTCGATCATAATGTCCGCCTCGACGGGCATGCCGTGCTTAAAGCCAAACGAGAACACATGGACGTCCATGAGCTGTTGGTCGGACAGTTCGGAAAATGCCATACGTAGCTTGTTGCGCAGCGCAGAGGTGCGCAGACGGCTCGTGTCGATAATCATATCGGCTCGATCGCGCACGCCCTGCAGCTGAAGGCGCTCGCGCTGAATGGCATCGGCCGTAGTCTCCCCCGGTTTGGCAATGGGATGACGGCGGCGGTTTTCGCTATAACGACGGATCAGCACCTCGTCAGAAGCCTCGAGAAACACGATATCACAGCTCATCTCGCGCTCCTCGAGTGCGGCAACGGCATCGAGCAGCTCATCGAACAAGCCCTGGCTGCGCAGGTCGCAGGTGACGGCAAGATGCCTGCCCACGCCCGTATTGATGCCGACGAGTTCGGCAAGCTGGGCGATCAGACGCGGAGGCAAGTTGTCGATGCAAAAGTAGCCCATGTCCTCGAACACATGCATGGCCTGCGTTCGGCCCGATCCGGACATTCCGGTGATGATGACGATATCGGGGATGCGCTCCGAGCGCTCCGCCGCATCCATGGCATCTCCCTTTTGCATGTGCTGCCTCCTAAAAACAAGCGCGGGACCCAGCAACCCGGATCCCGCGCGGTCAATTGCCTATATTGAGTATACCGCCCCGAGCGGATACGAGGCCTGTCTTACGCCTCAAGCGCAGCCTTGAACCAACTCGTAATACTCGTGGGGTGCGTGATGGCGGTGCCGACGACAACGGCCCAGGCGCCCGCATCGATCGCGGCGCGAGCCTCCTCGGGCGTGTGAACGCGGCCCTCGCAGATGATGGGAAGACCGGGAAATTCCTCGGTCGCCTGACGCAGGAGCGGCAGATCGGGGCCATCGGCCATGGTGCAGTCGATGGCGGCGACACCATGAGAAAGCGTGGTGGATACAAGGTCGAAGCCCATATCAACCGCACGGCGAATGTCCTCGATGGTGGCACAATCCGCCATCAGGAGCACACCCTCCTCGTGCAGCGGACGGAAGGTGTCCTCGACGGTCTTGCCATCGGGACGCGGACGATCGGTGGCGTCGATCGCCACGATATCGGCACCCGCAGCAACGCAGGCGCGAGCGTGACGCAGCGTCGGCGTGATGTAAACGCCCTCGTGTCCATCCTTCCACAGGCCGATGACGGGAACCTCACAGCGACCCTTAATGGCGGCAATGTCGGCAAGGCCCTGGCAGCGAATGGCGGCAGCGCCGCCGAGCTCGCAAGCGCGAGACATTTGAGCCATGGTCTCGGGCGTACGAAGCGGCTCGCCCATATACGCCTGAACGCTCACGACGAGCTTACCCTTCAGGGATTGAATCAAAGGATCGACGGTCATAAGGCTGCAACCTTTCTCAGAACAGCCTCCCGAGGCGTGTTGTCTCGGGAGGCTCCTACAGCAGATACGTTTACTTTAACGAAGCAAGAAGATGCTCGGCGGCACCGATGAGCGGAGCATCGCCCTCCAGAGACCCGATGAGAATCGGCGTGTCCTGGAGCGGATCGAGCGCCTGGCTGGCATAGCCCTCGTGCACCGAATCCTTCCACGTCTGCGAACGCCAATCGGGACCCTGATGAATTACGCCGCCCGAAAGCACGATGACCTCTGGATCCAGAATATTGGCAAGCGAGCCCAAGCTGGCGCCCAGCGCAAAGCCGGCGTCATGGATGACCTCGGTCGCCTTTGCGTCGCCAGCACGACACAGGTCGTTCACGTCGCGACCGACCGAAGGACGGCTGGGGTCAACTCGACCGAAGCGTTCGTCGTACATACGGCCAATCGAGGTGCCCGAAGCAACAGACTCAAGATGGCCGGAACGCCCGCAGGCGCAGGGAATGCCGGCGGCAGCCGAGCACTCGATGTGGCCCATATGACCGGCAGCACCATGGAAGCCCTGCATCACGCGGCCGTTCTCGACATATGCGCCACCGATGCCCGTACCGATTCCCAGGCACAAGACGGAGAACTTGCCCTTGCCGACGCCCCAGTGGGCCTCGCCCAGAGCATGAGCCTGCACGTCGCCCACAACGGCAACGGGAAGACCAAGGTCCTCGCGCAGACGCGGCCCCAACTGAACGCCAGACCAGCCGGGCATAATCTCGTTGGCATAAGCAATGGCGCCCGTCTTGGGATCGACGACGCCTGCGGCACCGATACCGACACCGAGAACCTCGACATCGGGATTCGCCTCAAGAGCGGCCTTGATAGACGCCTCGATACGCTGGAAGACGGCCTCGCCGCCCTCCTGGGCCTCGGTAGGAACCTCGGCCTCAAAAACGGGATGGGGCACACTACCGTCAGCCGGGTACTCCATGATGGCAGTCGCAATTTTAGTTCCGCCGATATCGACAGAGCAGACATACTTGTTCTCCATGTCGCTCTCCTTCGGAGATAAAAACATCTACAGGAAATGCGCCGTCAGGCTAGCCGTCACAGCGCAGTAAAGGTTTTCCAGGTGTCCGAGATCGCCGAGAAACCGTGTGGCCATTGACCTAATAGTCATGGCCACACGGTTGAACGGCGAGGTCAGGTACCTGGGAAAGCTTTACAGGAGGCCGTTGTCCTGGAGGACCTTCCTAATAGCCTCGACGTTCTCGCCGGTCATGGCCTTCACCGGGCGCGGCATGGTCGGGCTGTCGAAGATACCCATGAGGTTCATAGCGGTCTTGAAGGCGCCGACGCCACCGGCATAGCCCTGGACGCCCGAGGTGACATCCCAGATGTGCGAAATCTCATTGAGGCGATCCTGCTCGGCCTTGACGGTAGCCCAGTCACCAGCCTGAGCGGCCTTCCACTGACGAACGTAGCCCTCGGGCTCAACGTTGGCGAGACCCGGGACAGAGCCGTCGGCGCCACCGAGGTAAGCGCCGTCGACAACAACCTCGTGGCCGGTGAGGATGCTCATCGGATGGCCGTTCTTCTCGTTCTCCTGAACGAGGTAGCGGAACGAGATGTCATCACCCGAGGAATCCTTGACGCCAGCAAGGACGCCCTCGGCGCCGAGCTTGGCAAGGAGCTTCCAGGGGAGCTTGGTGTGAACGCAGACGGGGATATCATAGGCAAAGATGGGCAGGTCAAGCTCCTCGTGCAGGATGCGGAAGTGCTCCTCGACCTCGGTCATGCCCTGCAGGGCATAGAACGGGCAGGTGGCGACGAGGGCATCGGAGCCCAGCTCCTGAGCGACCTTGCCGTGCTCAATCATGCGCTCGGTCTCGGTATCGATGATGCCGACCAGAACAGGCACGCGGTGGTCGACGATGCGGACGGCCTCGGCGATGATCTGGCGACGACGCTCGTCGGTGGAGAAAACGACCTCACCCGAAGAGCCCAAGAAGAACAGGCCATCGACGCCGGCATCGATCATGCGGTTGATGCTGCGCTCAAAGGAGGCAACATCGAGCTGGTGATCTTCGGTATCGGGAACAACGACGGGAGGGATAACGCCGGTGAATTTCTGAGTTGCCACAAGAATCTCCTTAGTTGTCTGGCGGGCGGCCCTATGCCACCCACTCTTGTTGGCAGTGTCCAGGCCGTCTAGGCCAAAGAACACGAGTGGAACGTTTGGTTAAAAAAGTCTACGACTTCGTTTTCGAACGCATTGATGCGCTCGTGAGCGTATTTTGCATAGATGATATGCCTCCGGTCACACTCAAGACCGTTGAATACGGCAAACTGATCCTTGGGATCGCTCACGGTATCCATAAGCGATGTGCCCATGAGCACCGATCCGCGCACCCGAGACGACAGCACCTCGAGGCCGCCAGGAAGCGGATTGGCAACCGCCGTGCGGGCGAGGCCCCGCTCGTCCAGAGCAGAAACCGCCAGCGCGACTCCGCCGCCAAGACCCTCGCCCCATGCAAAGATGCGGTCGGGGTCCACGCCATCAAGATTGCGCGCGACCTCCGCCAACGCGCAGCCCCAACGGACGCGCCTGACAAAAGCAGGCGAGGTAATCCCCTGCCGCAGATCGCTGGGTTCAATCGCCTCATCGTCCAGCGCAAGCACGGCATATCCCATGGCCGCAAACCTCGTCATGTGATGCCATCCCCGCACGGGTCGGTCGATGTCGTGAAACATCAGACATAGCGGCACAAGCTCGGATGCTCGGGCGCGACCGGCAGGCTCGATCAAACGTGCGTGGACCACATCGCCACCAAGCTCAAAGGAAACCTCGGAGTAGCGGGCATACGGATTGGCGAAATCGATCGCCGTAATGGCCAGGCCTTGAATCTCAAGATTCATAGCACATGTCTCCAAATCAGAAACATCTGCCTGAACATCACCGTGCCAGTCCCGATATTCAGAGAGCCTTGACGAAACCGTCCCGGGAATCCCCACAAGGTCGGGGACAATCAGCTCGCCGACATTGCTCTCGCACTTAGACATGAGCCTCCCCTCCCTTGCAGAAAAACGGAATGATCAGATCGTCAAAATCCTGAATCTCCTCGTGGCCAAAGCCTTCAAAGAACTCATGACGCTTTTCACAGGTCAGGTTGTTATAGACCGCAAACTGCGTCGCTGGCGGACAGACGGTATCGGCTGTGCCGGTGCCAAACAGCACGGGGCATTTGACCATAGGGGCAAAGTTCTTGGAATCGAAGTACGCCAGCTTGGCATAGGCTTCGTCGATACGAGTCGAGTCCTCGTCAAACCAGCGAGACCAATAGCGCAGGCCCTCGTAGGCAATGTCGTCGGCATCCAAGTCCCAGACCAGGCGGAAATCCGACAGGAAGGGATAGAGGATGGCGGCGCGATTGATAAGCTCGCTGTTAAGTGCACAGGTCGCAATGCCCAAACCGCCGCCCTGCGACGCGCCGTTCACAAACACACGGGCAAGATTGATGCCCTCGAGCTCGCGAACGATGCGACACAGGATGCGAATATCTTGGTGCAAGCGGACATAGTAGAGGTTGGCCGGGTCGCCGTCGATACCGGCGACGATATGGCCCGCGACCGTTGTGCCCTCAAATCCACCAATGTCCTCGGAGGGACCTCCTTGACCGGGGCAGTCGAGGGCGATGAGTGCCATGCCCATGCCCGCAAACGACGCCTGCTCAAACCAGCTGCGGCTTGCACCCGGATATCCATGGAACTGAAGTACCAATGGCACGGGCTCGTCCGAGACGGGTTTAAGGTACTTGGCATGCAGGCGAGCGCCACACATGCCGGTATACCAGAGGTCGAAAAGCTGGCAGGTCACGGCATCTGTGACCGATGCCGTCTCGATCGCATAGTCAAGCCCGACCGCGTCGGCCTCGGCCATGCGATCCTTCCAAAAGAGATCGAAATCTGATGGACGGGGCATGGCGCCCCGATACCCACCAAATTGCTGTTGTAGCTCCTGAGCACTTGGCATGGCTCGTGAACCCAACCTTTCGAAATCGCAACG
>CAJMMX010000052.1 GCA_905214615.1 uncultured bacterium
GAGTTCCGCACGCAAAGAAGGCCACTTAATGTGGCCTTCGTCTTGCGCAGGACTGCCCGAGCAGGCAATCAAGTATATTGCGGGCGGGCACGCGGCCCAACTTGCGTTACGACAGCGCAATACCGCCGAGCCAGCCCCAGCGCACGCCAGAGCCAGTACCGTAGAACCGAATAAACGCATCAAGTGACTTAGACGTAATGGAGCCCTCGTTGCTCATAACGATGCCGCCACCAACATAGATGCCCACGTGTCCGTACAGCAGGCCCGGCGTACCGGTACCACTGTGCGACGAGTCGGCCACGATCATGCCCACCTGCAGCGCCGAACGATCGGAGCTGTAGCACCAGGCGTTAAACATGTCGCACGCGTTGCCGCCAAAGTAGCCAACGCCGGCGTTACGGAAGACATTGGTAACCCACGCCGCGCACCAGTTCTGACCCGGCGAAGGCGTGGAGTAGCACGCGTTGACGACGGCCTGCTGCTTGCCCGAGCCGGCATTCTGCTGCGGAGTTCCGGGCGCATACGATCCACCGCCCGAGCTCGAACCACCCGAGTAGGAATTGTTCTTGTTCGCGGCGGCCGCGGCAGCGGCGGCCTTCCTAGCGGCCTCCTCGGCCTGGGCGGCAGCGAGAATCTCGGAATCGCGCTGAGCCATGAGCTCCTTGACGTCGTCGGAAAGACCGTTCAGCACGGTCTGGACTTCTTGCTGCTTGGCCTGCATATCCTGCATCTGAGCCGTCTGCTGGTCCTTGAGTTTCTCCAGGTTGGCCTTTTGTGCTTCGAGCTCGGTCTTCTGCGCGTCGAGCTCAGCCTGAATCGTCTGGATATCCTCGATGGCATCGCGGTCGCTCTTGTTGATCTTCTCAACGTAATGCGCGTTGGCGACGAGTTCCTCAAACGAGCCAGAGGCCAGCAGCAGCGACAGGATGTTCGTACCGCCGGACTTGTAGCTGGCGGCCACGCGATCGGAAAGGTCGTTGCGCTTCTTCTTGAGCTCGGCCTTCTTTTCATCGATCTGGGCCTGCGTGTCGTCAATCTTGCCCTGGACATTCTCGATGTCGTTGAGGGTCTGGGCATTCTTGTTGGCCAGCGCCGCATACTCATTTGCGATGCTGTCGAGCTGGGCCTGAACCTCGTCGAGTTGGGCCTGGGCGGCATTCAATTTATCGGTGGTTTCTTTGGAAGCCTCCGCCGCATGGGCGCGAGTGGGCAGGCCAAAAAGAACTGCCGCAGAAGCGGCGCCGAACAGGGCCTTAAGGGCAGTGCGGCGCGAGAGCTCCTGGGAAAGGATGGAATCGCTGTTTGGTGACATATGTACTCCGTTACATGCTTATTTATATGTCGCTCAACTCATACATATTAGCGTACATATGGCGCGTCCCAACGATTTCCACGAACGGCAGGAAACTACAAGGTCGGCGGCTCGTAAGCAATTGTCAAATTTGAGGTAACAATTGAGCAAGCTCTTATATGAGTACGTTAACATAATCCTCTGCTTTTCCTACAGTGCACCATTTGGGCGTCCCCGCCTGCGCTATACTCCCCTCTAGAAGTGTTCCTGATTCGATAGGAGACTACATGTCCAAAGCACTCGACCCCAAAGACACCTGCGTCCTCGTTACCGGTGGCGCCGGCTTTATCGGCTCGCACACCGTCGTTCAGCTGCTCGAGGGTGGCTACCAGGTCGTCATCGTCGATGATCTCTCCAACTCCAGCGCCGTCGCCGTCGACCGCGTCAAGACCATCGTGGGCGACGAAGCCGCCAAGAACCTCACCTTCTACAAGGCCAACGTGCTCGACCGCGATGCGATGAACAAGATCTTCGATACCCATCAGATCGACCGTGTCATCCACTTTGCCGGCTTTAAGGCCGTCGGCGAGTCGGTGAGCAAGCCCGTCGAGTACTACCACAACAACATCGAGAACACCCTGGTGCTCATCGACGTCATGCGCAACCATGGCTGCAAGTCCATCATCTTCTCGAGCTCCTCGACCGTCTACGGCGACCCGGACAACCCGCCCGTCACCGAGGAAGACCCCAAGAAGCCCGCAACCAACCCCTATGGCTGGACCAAGTGGATGATCGAGCAGATCCTTATGGACGTCCACACCGCCGACCCCGAGTGGGACGTCGTGCTGCTCCGTTACTTCAACCCCATCGGCGCTCATCCGTCGGGCCTGATCGGCGAGGACCCCAAGGGCATCCCCAACAACCTGGTGCCCTATGTCGCCCAGGTCGCCGTGGGCAAGCTCGAGGCCGTTCAGGTCTTTGGCAACGACTACCCCACCCCCGACGGCACCGGCGTGCGCGACTACATCCACGTGTGCGATCTGGCCTCTGGTCACGTTGCCGCCCTTAACTGGATGAACGGCAAGACCGGCGTCGAGATCTTTAACCTGGGCACCGGTACCGGCACCTCGGTACTCGAGGTCGTCGCCGCCTTCTCCAAGGCTTGTGGCAAGGAGCTGCCCTACGTGATCCGCGAGCGCCGCGCCGGCGACATCGCTGCCAACTGGTGCGATGCCTCCAAGGCCGAGCGCATGATGGGCTGGAAGGCCCAGTACGACATCGCGGACATGTGCCGCGATAGCTGGAACTGGCAGAGCCACAACCCCAACGGCTTCGCCGACGCCGAGTAGCAAAAACCTACATACCGTTCTTGCCCCGATCTCACGTTGTGAGGTCGGGGCTTTTTCATGGCATGTAGCCATTCGCCGAAAATCGACCAACTTTTTTATCTTGCCTGTACATGTTTAAACAACATGTTTTACAATAGGCGTATCGAATCAGAACATCGGAGGCGGACTGCACACCCATCGGCAGGCCGACCCCACAACAAGAAGGTTGGTGAGCGCATTCATGGAGCGTGCAAGCGGCGTCCTCATGCCCGTCTCATCTCTGCCCGGACCATACGGAATCGGCGGCTTTGGCTGGAATGCCTACGACTTCGTCGATTTTCTCGCCTCGTGCAAACAACATTACTGGCAGATTCTGCCCCTTACGACGACCAGCTATGGCGATTCGCCTTATCAGTCGTTCTCGGCCCGCGCAGGCAACCCCAACTTTATCGACTTTGCCGAGCTTATCGAGGCAGGGTATCTGGAGCAGCGCGATATCGATGGCGTGTATCTGGGATCCGACCCCAGCAATGTCGACTACGGTGCTATCTTTGGCGGCCGCCGTCAGATTCTCGACCGCGCCGCCGAGCGCTTTGCTGCCGACAAGCCGGCCGATTTCGATGACTTTATCCAGGCCAACGAGGACTGGCTCATCCCCTACTGTGAGTTCATGACCGTCAAAGAGGAGTGCGGTCTCAAGGCGTTTTGGGAGTGGCCCGCGGAGCTCCGCACCCGCGGCGAGGCTTCTGCCAAGGTCTGCGCCGACCATCCGGCGCGTATGCTCTACCACCAGATGACGCAGTACTTCTTCGATCGCCAGTGGAGCCGCCTCAAGGCCTATGCCAACGAGCGCGACATTCTCATCATCGGCGACCTGCCCATCTATGTCTCGCGTGACTCCGTCGAGATGTGGGCGACACCTGAGCTCTTTAAGATCGACGCCGCCGGCAATCCCGTGAGCGTCGCCGGCACGCCGCCCGACCAGTTCTCGGCCACCGGCCAGTACTGGGGCAACCCCATCTACGACTGGGACGCCATGGAGGCCGACGGCTTCTCCTGGTGGGAGGGCCGCATTCGCGCCGCCCTCGACATGTACGACGTCATCCGCCTGGATCACTTCCGCGGCTTCGAGGCCTATTGGGAGGTGCCGTTCTCCTCGCCTGATTCGTCCTACGGTTCGTGGACGCAGGGTCCCGGCCTCAAGCTCTTCAAGACACTCGAGGAAAAGCTCGGCACGCTGCCCATCATCGCCGAGGACCTGGGCTTCCTCACCCCCGGCGTCATCGATATGCGCGACAACTCGGGCTTCCCCGGCATGAAGATCCTGCAGTTTGCCT
The DNA here is from genome assembly GCA_905214615.1 of uncultured bacterium. Classification (GTDB taxonomy): domain Bacteria; phylum Actinomycetota; class Coriobacteriia; order Coriobacteriales; family Coriobacteriaceae; genus Collinsella. The sequence goes on from CAJMMX010000052.1 coordinate 3,957, forward strand.
TTGAGGGCACCAACTCGTACTACCTGCCGCACAACTACATTGCCAACACCGTCGCCTACGTGGGCACTCACGACAACGAGACGGCACGCGGCTGGTTTGAAGGAACGGCTACCCCGCGTCAGCGCGAGCAGACAGCCCTGTACACCCATCAGCAGGCCGGCGAACCCATCGCCGACGCGCTCAACCGAACCATCGCAGCCAGCGTGAGCGACACGTGCATCTACACCATGCAGGACCTGCTCAACTTGGGCAACGAGGCGCGCATCAACACCCCTGCCACGCTGGGCGGCAACTGGACCTGGCGCATGCTCGACGGCGCCATCACCCGCGAGCTCGAGCACAAACTCACCGACTGGACCGAGACCTACTTCCGCATCCCGTCGGAAGCCGAAATCGAGCTTCCTCAATAGGAGCTACCGCGCCCGACCCCTCCCCACCGTGCGGACGCGCTTGCTTACCCGCGCGAGGCCACCCCAATCCCCTCGCGCGGGATTCTTATGAATTGCAGACATGTAATCAACCCATTACAGGAGGAAACATGCCCCAAATTAACCTCATGGAACTCGCCGAGCAGTCTTTTGGCACCTCGCTCGAGCAGCTCGACGACCGTCGCATTTACAAGCTGCTGGTCAAACTCGTGCAGGAGCGCTCCGCCGCCTGCCCGCTCAACAACGGCAAGAAAAAGCTCTATTACATTTCCGCCGAATTTTTGATCGGCAAGCTGCTCATCAACAACATGATCGACCTCGGCATCTACGACGAGGTTAAGGACCAGCTCACCGCCGCAGGCCACGACCCCAACAAGATCGAGGAGTTCGAGGTCGAGCCGTCGCTCGGCAACGGCGGCCTGGGCCGCCTGGCCGCATGCTTCCTGGATTCCATCGCCACGCTGGGCTTGACCGGCGATGGCGTGGGCCTCAACTATCACTACGGCCTGTTCCGTCAGCGCTTTGTCGACAACCAGCAGAAGGCCGTCCCCGACGAGTGGCTCGGTGAGCAGGACATCCTAGTCGACGACGACCGCTCCTACACCGTCGAGTTCGGCGATTTTGCCGTTACCTCCAAGCTCGTCAACATCGACGTGCCCGGTTACGGCCAGCCCACCAAGAACCGTCTGCGCCTGTTCGACCTGGCGAGCGTCGACGACGGCCTGGTCCCCGGCAGCTCCATCGACTTCGACAAGACCGAGATCGCCAAAAACCTCACCTTGTTCCTCTACCCCGACGATTCCGACGAGCAGGGCCGCCTGCTTCGCATCTACCAGGAATACTTCATGGTGAGCAACGCCGCCCAGCTTCTGATCGACGAGGCCATCGAGCGCGGCAGCAACCTGCACGATCTGGCCGACTACGCCGTGGTCCAAATTAACGACACGCACCCCACCATGGTCATCCCCGAGCTCATTCGCTTGCTCACCACCGAGCATGGCATCGAGTTTGACGAGGCCGTGACCATCGTACGCTCCATGGTCGCCTACACTAACCACACGATTCTTGCCGAGGCGCTCGAGAAGTGGCCGCTCGTCAGCCTGCAGAAGGTCTCCCCTGCCATCGCCGACATTATCGTCAAGCTCGATGAGATCGCGAAGGCCGAGCACGATGACCCGCGCGTCGCCGTCATCGACGAATACGACACCGTCCACATGGCCCACATGGACATCCACTTTGGCTTCTCCATCAATGGCGTAGCCGCCCTCCACACCAAGATCCTGGAGGACACCGAGCTTCATCCGTTCTACGAGATCTATCCCGAGAAGTTCTCCAACAAGACCAACGGCATCACCTTCCGCCGCTGGATCCATGGAGCCAACCCCGCGCTCGCCAGCCTGCTCGACGATGTAATCGGCACCGACTGGCGCAGCACCGGCGATCTGAGCAAACTCGCCAAGTTCGCCGACGACAAGGACGTTCTTGAGCGCCTGGCCGCCACCAAGGTCGAGGCCAAGGCCATCATGCGCCAGTTCATGGCGCTCGAGCAGGGCGTGACCATTCCCTCCAACGCCATCATCGACGTCCAGGTCAAGCGCATCCACGAGTACAAGCGTCAGCAGATGCTCGCGCTCTACATCATCTGGAAGTACTTCGATATCAAGAACGGCAACAGGCCTAAGCACCCTGTCACCATCATCTTTGGCGGCAAGGCGGCGCCTGCCTACACTATCGCGCAGGACATCATCCATCTGATCCTGACGCTGTCGCAGTGGATTGCAAACGACCCCGACGTGGCTCCTTACCTGCAGGTTGTCATGATCGAGAACTACAACGTCACCGCCGCCGAGCGCGTGATCCCCGCCGCTGACATCTCTGAGCAGATCAGCCTGGCCTCCAAGGAGGCGAGCGGCACCTCCAACATGAAGTTCATGCTCAACGGCGCCCTAACCCTGTGCACGCTCGACGGTGCCAACGTGGAGATTGCCGAGCTTGTGGGCGACGAGAACATCTATACCTTTGGTGCCTCGTCCAAACAGGTCGAACAGCTCTACGCCGACGGCACCTACAACGCCGGTGCGCTCTACCGCAAGCCCGGCATTAAACTGCTGGTGGACTTCATCACCAACCCGGCCTTTATGGCAACCGGCAACGCCGAGCGCCTGCAGCGCCTGCACGACGACATTAAGGGCAAGGACTGGTTTATGGCCCTGCTCGACATTGAGGAGTACATCCAGACCAAGGAGCGCGTGCTGGCCGACTACGAGGACCAGGACGCCTGGATGCGCAAGGCGCTCATCAATATCGCCAACGCCGGCACCTTCTCGTCCGACCGTACGATCTCCCAGTACAACGACGAGATCTGGCACCTGAGCTAATTCGGTTTCATCGCCCATCCTCTTGAAAACGGAGCCACGGCAACGCGGCTCCGTTTTTTTGTGCCCGCACGTTACCCTGTGATCCGACTCGGCCAAACAATCTCGATCCATAACAGCTACTCAACCAAAACGGTCCCAGCTGTTACAGATTGAGACATACCGGCCCCTCCCCTTGGGTTTATCTCAATCTGTAACATCTAGCAGGTGAAATTCGCCTTTGGTGTTACAGATTTAGATGAAATGGTTAGCTCAGCGGAACCGTCTCGATCTGTAACATCTAACGTCCGAAATCGGCCCTATCCGCTACAGATCGAGACAAACGACCGGTCAGACAGTCCCAACACAAAGAAAGGCTCCCCTCTCGCCCAGTGGACGGGAGGGGAGCCTTATATGTGACCACGGCAAAAGGATGGCAATACCGCAGTCGCCCAAAGGGAGGGCCTGGATGAACCGGGCCTAGATAAGGTTCTTGCCAGATACCTTATCGAAGAGGTGGGTCGCGTTCTTCTCGAACTTGAACCAGATGGGGTCGCCCGCCTTGAGCGCACCCTTGGCCTCAAGGTCGACAACGGGAATGATCAGGACGAACTGGCCATCGGGAGCGGTCACGTGGACATGCTCGGTCGAACCCATGAGCTCGGTCACCTCGACGGTACCCTGGAGCGCGCCCTCCTCGTCCTTGTCGGCAAGCAGAATCTGCTCGGGACGCACGCCGGCCGTGATCTCCTTCACGTCGCCGCCGTCCCAGTTGAGAGCAAGCTGAGCGCAGGTCTCGGGGGCGAGCGCCACGTTCATATCCTCGGTCTTGACGGTAAAGCCGTTGCCCGAGCGCACCAGCTGGGCATCGAAGAAGTTCATCTGCGGCACGCCGATAAAGCCGGCGACGAAGATGTTCGCGGGATGGTTGAAGACCTCCTGCGGGGTGGCGATCTGCTGGACGACGCCGTCCTTCATGACCACGATACGGTCACCGAGGGTCATAGCCTCGGTCTGGTCGTGAGTAACATAAATGAACGTGCCCTTGATCTCGTGGCGCAGCTTAATGAGCTCGGCACGCATCTGGTTACGAAGCTTGGCGTCCAGGTTGGACAGCGGCTCGTCCATCAGGAAGACCTTGGGGTCTCGCACGATGGCGCGGCCGATGGCGACGCGCTGGCGCTGGCCACCCGAAAGCGCCTTAGGCTTACGGTCGAGATACTCGGTAATGCCCAGGATCTCGGCAGCAGAGCGAACCTTGCGGTCGATCTCGTCCTTGGGGACCTTCTTGAGCTCGAGCGTAAATGCCATGTTCTCGTACACCGTCATATTGGGGTACAGAGCGTAGCTCTGGAACACCATGGCGATGTCGCGGTCCTTGGGCGCCACGTCGTTGACGCGCTTGCCGTCGATGAGCACGTCGCCGGAGGTGATGTCCTCTAGGCCGGCGACCATGCGCATCGTCGTGGACTTACCGCAGCCAGAGGGGCCAACGAGGACGATGAACTCCTGGTCGTGAACGGTGAGGTTGAAGTCCTCTACAGCGAGCACACCGTCCTCGGTAACCTTGAGGTTGTGCTTCTTCTCCTCGGTCTTCTTCTTTTTGCCAAAGAAGCCCTTCTTTTTTGACTCGTTGTTGGGATACACCTTCTGAACATGTTTGAGAACGATCTCGGCCATGTCTCTACCTTTCGATACGCGGCGCCGCGCTGAGGGGCGCCGCCAAAACTTGCAAAACAGTTACGGCATCAGCCCTTGACGGCACCTGCCACCACACCGTCGATGATGTACTTCTGGCAGAAGATGTACATGATGACGATGGGGACAACGACCATCATGATGCAGGCCATCATGGGGCCGAGCTCGACGTGGCCATAGCCGCCGCGGAAGTACTGGATCAAAATAGGAATGGTCTTGTACTTGGTGGAGTCGAGCGTAAGGTAGGGCAGCAGGTAGTCGTTCCAGACCCACATGGTCTCGAGGATGCCGACCGAAAGATAGGTGGGCTTCATGATGGGGAGAACGATCTTAAAGAACACCTGAACCGGGTTGCAGCCGTCAATCATGGCCGCCTCCTCGATCTCGAGCGGGATGTTCTTTACAAAGCCGGCGAACATAAAGACCGCCAGGCCCGCGCCAAAGCCCAGATAGATAAAGCAGATGTTGAACGGCGTATTAAAGCCGATGCGGTCCGCCAAATTGGACAGCGTGAACATCAGCATCTGGAACGGTACGACCATCGAGAACACGAACAGGTAATAGAAGAAGTTCGAGATCTTGTTGTTGACACGAACCACGTACCAAGCGCACATGGAGCAGCACACCAGAATCAGCACGACCGACGTGACTGTGATGATGAGCGAGTACATAAACGCCGAGGCAAAGCCCTGCTCGTTAAGAGCGTGCACGTAGTTTGCGAGGCCGTTGAACGTCTCGGGCGTGAGCAGATCGAACGCCGTGGTGGTGCTGATTGCGGTCCCCTTCTTAAAGGAATTGAGCGCAATCATGAACACGGGGTAGATCCACGCGAGCGACAGAATCGTAAAGAAGATCGAGAGCGCGCGGTTAATAGCCTTATCGCGTTTCATTACTGCTGCACCTCCTTGGACCTCGTGGCCTTAAGCTGGATCATAGAAATAGCGACAACCAGGATGCAGAAGATAACTGCCTTGGCCTGACCGATGCCCTGCCATGCGATGCCAGCACGCGAATAGAACGTGTTGTAGATGTTCAGGGCGAGCATCTCGGTGGAGTGCGCCGGGGCACCACCGGTAAGGGCGAGGTTCTGGTCGAACAGCTTAAAGCCGTTGGTGATGGACAGGAACAGGCAGATGGTGATGGTCGGCATCAGGTTGGGGATCTTAACCTTCCAAAACGTCTGCCATGCCGTAGCGCCGTCGACCTTGGCGGCCTCGATGTAATCAGACGGAATGGACTGCAGACCGGCGATGTAGATGATCATCATGTAGCCGACCTGTTGCCACAGGGTCAGGATGATAAGGCCCCAGAAGCCAGCGGCGGAGTTGAGGGCGATAAGCTGGGCACCCACGTTGGAGAGCAGGCAGTTGATCAGAATCTGCCAAATGTAACCCAGTACAATGCCGCCAATCAGGTTAGGCATAAAGAAAATCGTACGGAAGATGTTGGTGCCCTTGAGCGCCTTGCGAGTGAGCGCCTGCGCAATGGCCAGCGCGATCACGTTGATGAGCACCGTCGACAGGAAGGCAAACGCCACGGTAAAGAAGAACGATGTGGAGAACTGCGGGTCGGTCAGTGCGCGCACGTAGTTCTCGATACCGACAAAGTGCGCGTTATTGATGGTAATAAACTGGCAGAACGAGAGATAGAAACCCTGGATAAAGGGAATCACGAACCCGATCATAAACGCCAGGCACGTGGGCAGCATAAAGAGCGGCCACCAGCGTTTGAGTGCTTTGCCCATAGAAGGGTCCTTTCAATATGCAGGGGGCGGGCAAACCTACGTCTGCCCGCCCCCTGTCGCTAATCAGATAGCTTGGGCAGCAACTGCTTACTCGGAAGCAGCCTTCTCGGTCTTCCAGCCATCGACGAAGGCGTTCTTGACGCCGTCCCACTTGGTGTTGTCGGCAGCATAAGCGATGAGAGCCTGCTTGAGGTTCTTCTTCCACTCCTCAGAGGGGATGTAAACGAAGTCCCAAGCAACGGTCTTCTTGCCGTCCTTGGCCATAGCAACGGCCTGCTGCGAGAAGACGTTGGTGGTCTCCTTAGCGCTCTTGAACGGGGCGGTCAGACCCATCTTGTCAGCGATGATGCTGGTGGCGGTGTCAGAAGTGACGCACCAATACATGAAGTCCTCGGTGGCCTTCTGGGCATCCTCGGAAGCCTGGGAGCTGACGCACCAGTAGTTCTCGCCGCCGGAGCACAGGCCCTGGTTCTCCTCGCCGTCGACGCCGATGTAGATCGGCAGCATGCCGAGCTGGTCGTCGGTCATACCGGCCTTGGTGAGGTCGGCGTAGGCCCAAGAGCCGTTCTGGTAGAAAACGGCCTTACCGGTTGCGAACTCGTTGGTGGCGTCGTCACCGGTCTTGGAGGCAAGCTGCGAAGGATCGCAGGTGGAGTCGGTGATATACAGGTCGAAGATCTGCTTAAAGTTGTCGAGATACTCGCCCTTGATCTCGTCGTCCTCCTGGTTGTGCTCCTTCTCGAACTCGTAGTAGAGCGGGAGGTTGGCGAGGTGGGTGGTGTAGCGCCAGCTGGAGGAGTCATCCATGCCGGCGGAAGTGAAGGCACCGTCAACGCCGAGCTCGTCCTTGCGGGCCTGGATGTCATCGGCGCAAGCCTTCAGCTTGTCGAAGGAGTTGATGTCCTCGGCCTTGTAGCCGGCCTTCTCGAGGAGCTCCTTGTTGTAGATGATGCCGTAGCTCTCCTGAACCCAGTCGATACCCAGATCCTTGCCGTCGGACTGCAGCGCCAGGGAGTCGTCGATGAGCTCGCCGCGGAGCTTGGTGTCGGAAAGATCGGCGCAGTAGTCCTTCCAGTTCTTAAGGCCGGTGGGGCCGTTGACCTGGAACAGCGTCGGAGCGGAGCTCTTGGACATCTCGGACTTGAGCTTCTCCTCGTAGGTGTTGGAGGCGGCGGTCACGATCTTGACCTCGACGCCCTTCTCCTTCTTGTACGCCTTGGCGATCTCCTTCCACTCCTTGTCGACCTCGGGCTTGAACTGGAGGAAGTAGACCTCGGCAGCGTCACCAGAAGCAGAGGAGCCAGAGCCGGCAGAACCACCGCAGCCCACGAGGCCCAGACCAAGAACCGCAGCCGCGGAACCAGCAAAGCCCAGGAACTGCCTTCTGCTCATTTCGTTCTTCATTACAATCCACCCTTTCACACCGTGGCGGCACCCTTTGCCGCCGCCTTCGGAGATTGGCTCGGGGACTTTGCCCCTTTTGCTGACTTGTACAATACGCTATTTGGCTAGTTGTTTGAACAAGTATTACTAGAGCGGTAGAAAAACTTCGGTGAACGGTAATTTCGACTTGATACTTGACAAGTTTTGTATAAACAATTATTTGTTATCGAATGCAGAGAAAACGCCCGATCAAGCCGATGCATCGTCGGTTTGACCGGGCGTTTTCGCTTTGAGGGCATGAGTCTCGTCAGGCTGCGAGCTAGCCGGCTATCGCTTGGAATTGACGCGGTAATGGAAGATCTCGGGGTGTGTGCGGGCATGCGTGACCTCGAACAAGATGCCGTCCGAGGTGTACGACTGGCTCTCCATAACGGCGACGCAGTTGTACTTGCCAAGGTCCAGATAGCTGCAGTCCTCATCGTTGGCGAGCTCGACACTCACCATACGGCGGCTCGCCATCACTTTGATGCCGCGCTTGTGCTCCAGATAGCCGTAGATAGAATCCGCCGCGATCTCGGGGGTCAGGCCCTTGGCGATCGACGCCAAAAAGTAGCCGTGGTCCACTTGGCGCGCGCTGCCGTTGAGGCTTCGGACACGCACGACGCGAATCAGCTCCTCGCCCACCTTAAAGCCCAGGCGACGAGAGAGTTGCTCAGTGCAAATCAAATGTTCAAAAGACTTGACCTCGGTCGATGCGACGGCATTGTTGCGTTTTGCGAACTCGCCAAACGACTCAACCTCTTCGAGTGCGCCCAGCATATCGGTTTCGCCCTTAAGCCAAATAACGCGCACGCCCTTGCCGTGTATAGGCTGCACAAACATCTGGTCGGCCAGCATGCTCAAGGCGCGTCGAACGGTATTGCGCGTGCAGCCAAACTCCGCGGTCAGCTCGGCTTCGGCTGGCAGCATCTCCTGAAACGCATAGGTCCCGTTGATGATGCGCGAACGGATCTCGCGGTAGATTCCTTCGTAAATCGCTTTTGGCATGATTTCACCTCTAATGAATATGTATGGCTAGGCACGATAGCATTTCTTAAAGTTGTTTAAACCGATTATCGGTAAAGCACGGATTATTTACCGTCGACGGTTCCCCCGAAACCCAAATCGGACCGAATCAAAACCGTCAATGCGGCAAGCAGCCAGTCCTCTACAATGAGTTCATTGTTTAAACGTTCTTGCTCGCACAGCATGTTGCATCCGAAAGGCATATTATGCTGCAGAAAATCCAACGTTTTGGCGGAGCCATGTTCGCGCCCGCCATGCTGTTTTCTATATCAGGCCTCATGGTCGGCATCTCCGCCCTCGCAACGACCGTGGATATCGTCGGCGACCTCGCCGTATACGGAACCCCCTGGTACGTTTTCTGGACTATCATTCAGCGCGGCTCGTGGACGGTCTTTAAGCGCCTTCCACTCCTTTTTGCCGTAGCGCTGCCCATCGGCCTTGCCCAAAAGCAACCGGCACGCTGCTGCCTCGAGGCGCTCGTAGCCTATTTTGCCTACTGTTTCTTTTTGAGCGAGATCATTAAGCTGAGCGGCGACAACCTTGGACTTAAGTACCCGTCGTCTTTAACCCCCGCCAGCGGCATCACCGTCATCGACGGCATCAAGACGCTCGACACCGGCATTATCGGCCCGCTGGCGGTGTCGGCAACCGTCGTTGCCATCCATGACCGCTTCTACGATGCCAAGGTTCCCGATTGGCTCGGCACGTTCTCGGGTTCCTCGCTCGTCTACCTCATCAGCTTTTTTGCCGTGTTTGCCCTTGCCGCCATCTCGGCCGCCATCGTGCCCTTCGCATACGCTGTGACCGAAACGCTGCGCCACGCACTTGCGGGCGTCGGCCCCTTCGGCGTGGGCATCTTTGTGTTTTTGGAGCGAGCGCTCGAGCCCATGGGGCTGCACCATCTGCTCTATATGCCCATCTATTACGACAATCTGGTCATTCACGACGGTATTTACGCCACGTGGACCAACCTGCTCCCCATTCTCTCCCATAGCACGCGCCCTTTAAATGAACTTGCGCCCTGGGCAGGTTTTACCGCCACCGGCTGGGGCAAGCTCTTTGGCCTTCCCGCCATCGCGGCAGCATTCTATTTCACCGCCAAACCCGAACGCCGCGCCGGCCTTAAGGTCATCCTTTTGCCCGCCATCGTCGCCTCGGTGGTCTGCGGCGTCACCGAGCCGCTCGAGTTTCTCTTTATGTTCACCTATCCCGGACTCTTTTTGCTCTACGCCGTCCTGTCCTCCTGCCTTGCCATGACCATGAACTTCTTTGGCATCGTCGGCATCTTCTCGGGCGGTCTCATGGAAATGACGGCCTTCAACTTCATCCCACTCATGCGAATGCATGCCGGCTCCTACCTTTTGGCGCTCGGTATCGGTCTTGCCTTTAGCCTCATCTTTTTTGTTAGTTTTCGAGCACTCATCTTGGTCTATGACCTTAAGACGCCGGGCCGCGAGGATCATGTCTCCAATCGCGCGGCAATCGATCGTTTAACGGGAAGCGGCTTTGCCAAAGAGCAATCTCCCAATGGCGAGGTCAGTATTCAATCCGATCAAGATCACGTCCTCGCTGAGCGGGTAATTCAGCTTTTAGGTGGCGTTGGCAATATCGTGGGCGCAACCAACTGCGCCACGCGCCTGCGCGTCGAGGTCGCAGACCCTTCCATCGTTGCAGATAATGCGTCGTTTGTCGCGGTGGGCGCCAAGGGCCTCATCATTACGGGCAAGACCGCCCAGGTGATTATTGGCATCTCCGTTCCCCGCGTTAAAGAGCATTTTGACCAGATCATGGGCCTCGAGCCGGGATTTGTGCCCACCACCTCGGCCTCCCCTGCCGCCAGCGCAGCCCATAAGCGCGGCGATATCTGCTTCTTCGATATCGACGGAACACTCGCCTGGCAAGACCCTCGAGTGGCACAAGAGCTTCCCGAGAGCGAGCGAGACCTCTCCCCCTATCCCAATGAAGCGGTCTCGCAAGCCATCCGTGATTTTGTCGCCAAGGGCAATATGGCGTTTATCTGCACAGGGCGCACGCTGAGCTGCATCCATCCAAAGCTGCTCGAGCTGCCCTGGACCGGCATCGTCTGCCTCGCGGGTGGCTATGTCGAACTTGAGGGACACGTGATTCGCGATTTGGCGATGACGCCCGGCATGCTGCAGCGCCTTGCTCCCATTCTTGAGCAATCGGACGAAGTGATTCGTTTTGAGGGACTCAATGGCGTCGTTCGCATGAGTGCCGATGCGCCCGACGCTCCGGGATACGCCCGCACCGTGGGCGATGCAATTACGCAGCTGCAACATTACAGCGCCTACAAGATCTTAATGTCCACGTCGCTTGCCAACCGCATCGCTCAGGATCAAGCGTTTGAGCCGCTGCTCTGCTTTAACGAGCTCGAGCTCGAAGTGACCGAGATTTCGCCTCGCGAATGCACCAAGCGCGAGGGTATCCAGTCCGTACTCGACGCCCTCGATCCCCACCACGGAACCGTATACGGCATCGGCGACGCCAGCAATGACGTCTCGCTGATGAACGCCGTCGATGTCGGTATCGCCATGGGCAATGCGCCGGACTTCCTCAAGGAAAAGGCCGACTATGTCACCGACAGCATCGACCACGACGGCGTCGTCACCGCGCTCGAACACTTTGGGCTTATCTAGCCAAGCCCCTACCGCACTTGCGGCCGCATGGACCAATCGTCTTCAACCGCCGCGCTCGACGCCCTAATGTGGCAATATGTTGTCTGCATAATGCAACGATGCAACCTATCAAAGAATGCGAGAACCCGTGTCCAGTCCGTTTACCAGCTTTTTAGCCCAGCACTTTGACCAGATTAACGACTATCTGGCCACGTTCTTTGACGGACAGGCGACTTCCGCCGATATCGAGCGCTACCTGTATACCCCGCTCTCGGCATTTACGGCAAACGCTGGCAAGCGCCACCGCCCGCTCATCTGCATGCTCGCCGCCACTGCGGTAGGCGGCAGCTTTGAGAGCGCCCGCAGCGCAGCGGCGGCCATCGAGCACTTTCAGTCGGGCGCACTCATCCACGACGACATCGCCGACAACGGGCAGATTCGTCGCGGCAAGCCCTGCATGCACCTTACCGAGGGCACCGGTCTTGCCATCAACTGCGGTGACCTGGCGCTCACCATGGTCACCAAGACGGTTCTCGACGACCCCACACTCAACGCAGACGTGAAGCTTCACGTGCTCCACGAGCTTACCGAGATGATCGTCCGTACCATCGAGGGCCAAGCGCTCGACCTGGGCTGGGTCCGCGACGAGCGCTTTGACATTTCGGTCGACGATTATCTGGACATGGCGACGCACAAGACCGCGTACTACAGCGGAGCGACGCCGCTTGCCGCCGGAGCCATTATCGGCGGCGGCAGCGAAGAGCAGATTGAGGCACTGCGCGCCTTTGGGCTGCACACGGGCCTTGCCTTCCAGATTCAAGACGACCTGCTCAACTTGATCGGCACCAAGGAGGCCGCCAACAAGGACTTCCGCACCGATATCACCGAGGGCAAGCGCACCCTCGTTGCCGTGCATGCCCTGTCAGACGAGCGCTATCACGACGAGATCGAGGCAATCCTTTCCTCGGGCACCGAGGACCCTGCGCAGCTCGCACGCGCCGTGGAGATCTTCCAGGAGACCGGCTCCATCGATTACGCCCACACCTATGCGCTCGACCTGACCGCTAAGGCCAAGGCCGCTATCGAAGGCGTCGAGCTCGACCCGCATGCGCGCGAGCTCTTCCTCTCAATGGCAGATTTCTTTGTGGAGCGTCTTAACTAGCGGGGGTCATAAAACCTGTGGGCAGCGAGTTTGGGTACAAGTTGCTACACTATTGAGTGCATGTTTATAAATTGTCTCGCGTTGTCTATCCGACACACGCTCAAAATAGTACGAATGGTACGCCGAAAGGGGTTCGTTCATGGAACCTATTACCACGGGCATGCAGGGAGCAGCCGTCGAGGACGTCCAGTCCCGCCTTCTGCAGCTCGGCTATACAATCGATGACGCCGAGGTTGTCGACAAGCGCTTTGGCACCACCACCGAGCAGGCCGTCAGCACCTTCAGGCTCGACAGCGGCCTTGCTGCCGGTCATGCCGTCGATATCCCCTGTTGGAGCGCCCTGGTCGACGCCTCGTATAAGCTGGGCGACCGCACCCTGTATCTGCGCATGCCCAATTTCCATGGCGCCGATGTGCAGGCCCTGCAGCGCGCTCTCAACGTTTTGGGCTTTGCCTGTGGCGAAGACGACGGCTACTTTGGTCCGCATACCGAGGCCGCCCTGCAGCAGTTCCAGGAAAATGTCGGCCTGTTTGCCGACGGCATGGCCTTCCAGGACACCTACGCCTACATCAACCGCCTGCACCATGTGTGGGAGGGCAAGCCCTCGGTCACCGAAGCCGAGTCTCGCATCGGTTTTGCGCGCGCCGCCAACGTGCTCGAGCGTTTCCAGATTGCCGTCATCGGCGAGGACCCTATCGCGCGCAGCGTAGCATCGCGCATGTGGAACATCGCCACGGCGACGACCGACAGCAGCGGCATGATGCTTTGCGATTCCGAGGTTCCGACCGATGTCGACCTGGTGCTCGAGATCGCAAGCGACGAGTTGCCTGCAGACGCCGCCCCGCGCGCCACGATCGCCCTCGCCGAGTGCCACAACCTGGCCCAGCGCATCCGTACCGCCAATGTCGCCGCACAGCAAAAGCCGGCACGAATTCGCATCGAGCTCACCGGCATGACGCGTTACAACGGCACCTTTACGGCCAGCGACGCGCAGACCCTCGCCGTACGCCTACTCGACGGCGTTTGCGATGCCCTCGCAGATTAGGTAAACTAGACGAGTTGCTTTTGGGCAACGCCAAACATTGGGACGTAGTTCAACGGTAGAACTCCGGTTTTTGGTGCCGGCTGTTGGGGGTTCGAATCCCTCCGTCCCAGCCATTAAAACTGAGCGCCCTAAGCCCATAACGGCCCAGGGCGCTTTCTTGTGGGCAAGCGGAGGGATTCGAACCCGCAAGGGTGCGGAGCTGAGGAAACGCGAAGCGTTTTCCAGCGCAGCACGCAAGGAGCGAAGCGACGCAGCGGGGCGCGGCCGCCGCAGGCAGACGCGGTGTCGGCACTTGGGGACGCTCCTAAGTGCCGACATTATAGGAACGTCCCCAAGTGCCGGCTCGGGACTATTTTCGAGGACCCTCCGAAGGACTGTGGCCAAAAAACGGCAAATATGAGTACTATTACCGTTGTAGCTACATTATTTTCGTTAATAAAAGAAGATCTTAATGAGATTTATTCGCATCAAGGTCTTCCTTTAATGAACACTTGAGGAGATACGGCAGCTTATCTGCTCGATCGACACGTCAAATCACCTTAAATGTGGTCAAAATTACTGCTACTAAAAGAGTATCAGGTGGCGCGCGCAGACGTGGTGTAAGAGCGTCCCGAGGTCCGTCGCTGCAAGTC
>CAJMMX010000053.1 GCA_905214615.1 uncultured bacterium
GGGGGCGCCGATGAGGTCGGCGATCTGTTGGCGGACCTTCGCGATGGCGTCGGTGGCCTCGACGGACAGCGAGTACAGGCCGCGCAGGGGGTTGGCGTTCATGCGCTGGTAGAAGTCGCGTTCGGCGTCGAGCACACAGGCAGGGCGCTGCGCGGTGGCGGCGCTATCGAGGAAGGCGATCTCGGGGTGCTGCTGGAACAGCGGGAACTGGCCCTTGTAGGGGTTGGTCTCGATATCTACGGTGGGCCAGCCGCGCGAAGCCTCGTCGCTGGCGTCGAGCTCCATGGGCTCGGGGGCGGTGCAGGTGTCGCATTTAACGTGCTCGGTGTCGATCATGCGAGCTCCTCTTCAAAGTTGTCGATCAGGTTGTTGCCCAGGCGGACGACGGCGGCGCGGGTGCGCTCGTCGGTGGCGGAAAGCGCGGCGTCCTCCAGCTTGGCGCGGATGAACAGGTCCTCGGCGGCGTTTTGGTCAAGGCCGCGGCAGGCGAGGTAGAACAGCTGCTCGTCGCGGACGTGACCGATGGTGGCGCCGTGGTTGCCGGCGACGTCGTCCTCGTCGCAGAGGATGACGGGAACGGTCTTGTTGTCGACGCCCTTGTTGGCCAAAAGCACCGTCTCGCGCTCGGTGCCGGTTGCACCCTTGCAGCCGTGCACGAGGTCGATGGTGCCGCGGTAGACCTTCTTGGACGTGCCGGTCAGCACGCCGTTGGCGTCGATTTCGCACTCGGTCTTGCGACCGCGGTGGCGCAGCTCGTAGTTAAAGTCGCGTACCTGCTCGCGGGCGCCCAGGTAGTCAGTATCGATGGTGACCTTGGCGGTATCGCCCAGCAGGTCGCCGGCAAGGCCGGTGGCGCTGGCGCCGGCACCCAGGACGGTGTGTTGCACGTTGACGCGCGCGCCCTCGTCCAGGAACAGACCGGTGTCGTCGAGCGCGATCCAGCTATCGTCGAGCGTCTGCGTGCAGGTCACGTTGACGGTGGCGTACTCGTGGGCGCAGACGCGCAGCACGGAGCCCACGACACCCTCGCCAGCAACGGGGGAGTCCAGGGCGATCTGCAGGTCGAGCGTTGCCTGCGGGCGGGCGACGACGTCGATGGCGGCAATCGCAGCCGCTGCGTCGACGCCACTCACGCGCACGGTAACGGCGGCGTGCTGGTAGGCGGGAACATCGATGACGATGCGCTTGGTGGCGTGCTCGGTCAGATACGCATAGGCAGCCTCGCCCATGCCGGTCTCGAAGGCCTCGGCAGGGGAGAGCTCCTCCTCGAGCTTGATGGCGCCGGCCTGGTAGACAGAGGTGGCGGGCACGTCGAGCTCGGTCTCGGGCGTGATGCGGGCACGGTCGGCAGCGTCGCCGGGGGCGGAGGCGCGGCGCTCGGGGAAGCGCTCGGCCATGGCGTCCATGGCGGCGTCGAAGGCGTCGGCCGAGCCGGCAAGCTGCTCGTCCAAGCCCTCGACCTCAACGGCCTCGGCGGGTGCGGCGGCAAGTTCGGCCGAAAGCTCGAGCTTAGTCTGGTTCATCTTGAGCCAGCCCCAAGTTGCAGCAGGCATCGCATTGACCTGCTCGAGCGTGGTGGCAGCGGTGTTCGTGGTCTGTTTCATTATCCGATCGCTCCTTCCATCTCGAGCTTGATCAGGTTGTTCATCTCGACGGCGTACTCCAGCGGCAGCTCCTTGGAGACCGGGTTGGCAAAGCCGTTGACGATCATGGTGCGGGCCTCTTCCTCCGAGATACCGCGGCTCATCAGGTAGAACACCTTGTCGTCGCCGATGCGGCCGATGGTGGCCTCGTGGCCGATATCGACGTTCTTGGCGCGGATGTCCATGGCCGGAATAGTGTCGGAGCGGCTCTGGTCGTCGAGCATCAGCGACTGGCAGCTCACGGTTGCCTTGGAGCCCTCGGCCTTGGGTGTCGCCACAATAGAGCTGCGGAAGGTCTGAATGCCGCCACTCTTGGAGATGCCCTTGGTCTCAACGGTTGCCGAGGTCTCGGGCGCGTTGAGCACGACCTTGCAGCCGGTGTCGAGGTTCTGGCCGGCGCCGGCAAAGGTGATGCCGGTAAAGCTCGAGCGGGCGCGGCGGCCGTTGAGCACGCTCATGGGGTAGAGGTAGCCCACGTGGCTGCCGAAGGAGCCGCTGATCCACTCGATGTCGCCGTCCTCGTCCACGCGCGCACGCTTGGTGTTGAGGTTGTACATGTTCTTGGACCAGTTCTCGATGGTCGAGTAGCGCAGGTGCGCACGCTTGCCCACAAAGAGCTCCACGGCGCCGGCGTGGAGGTTGGCCACGTTGTACTTGGGCGCGGAGCAGCCCTCGATAAAGTGCAGGTCGGCATCGTCCTCGACGATGATAAGCGTGTGCTCAAACTGGCCGGCACCCTTGGCGTTGAGGCGGAAGTAGCTCTGCAGCGGGAAGTCGAGCTTGGTGCCCTTGGGCACGTAGACAAACGAGCCGCCCGACCATACGGCGCCGTGCAGGGCCGCAAACTTGTGGTCGGTGGGCGGGATGAGCGTCATAAACTTCTCGTGGATGAGCGGCTCCCACTGCGGATCGTGCAGGGCCTCCTCGATGCCGGAGTAGACGATGCCCATCTTGGACGCCGTGTCCTGCATGTTGTGGTAGACGAGTTCGGAGTCATACTGCGCGCCGACGCCCGCCAGGTAGCTGCGCTCGGCTTCGGGGATGCCCAGACGCTCAAAGGTGCTCTTGATGTCGTCGGGCACCGACTCCCAGTCGTGCTTTTGGTCGGTGTTGGGCTTGACGTAGGTGACGATGTTGTCCATGTCCAGGCCCTCGATGGAGGGGCCCCACGTCGGGTCGGGAAAACGGTTGAAGATCTCGAGGGACTTTAAGCGCAGGTCGAGCATCCACTGCGGCTCGTCCTTCTTGGCGCTGATCTCGCGCACGATGTCGGGCGTGATGCCGGCGTCGAGGCGCTCGAATCCCTCCTCGCCATAGGTGAAGTCGTAGAGGCTGCGGTCGATGTCCGCGACCTCGGTGCGGTTCTTGGTCATTACGTCGCCCCTTTACGCCTGCTGCTCGGCAGCGGCGGCCTCGGCCTGGGCGCGCTGCTCGGCGGCCTCGCGCTCGAAGGTCTCAAAGCCGTTCTTGTCGATCCAGGGGATGAGCGAGGCGTCGTCCTCGCGCACGATGTGGCCCTTGACCATAACGTGGACGCGGTCGACATCCAGGTGCTCCAAGATGCGCGTGTTGTGCGTGATGATGAGCATGGAGCCGTCGCAGCTCTTGCGGTAGGCGTCCATGCCGTGGCTGACGGTGGACAGAGCGTCGACGTCCAGGCCGGAGTCGGTTTCGTCCAGGATGGCGAGCTTGGGCTGCAGCAGCAGAAGCTGGAGCATCTCGACCTTCTTCTTCTCGCCGCCCGAGAAGCCTACGCCCAGCTCGCGGTTGAGGTAGGCGGTATCCATGTTGAGCTCGGCCGCGAGCTCCTTGACGCGACGGCGGAACTCCTTGCCTTTCATCTCCAGGCCGGGGCGGCCGGCAATGCTGGCGCGCAGGAAGCTCGACAGCGGCACGCCGGGGATTTCGACCGGAGCCTGGAAGCTCAAGAACAGGCCTGCGCGGGAGCGCTTGTCGGTGGTGAGCTCGGTGATGTCCTGGCCGTCAAAGACGATGCGGCCGTCATTGACGGTATAGACGGGGTCGCCCATGACCAGGTGGCCGAGGGTGGACTTGCCGGCGCCGTTGGGCCCCATCAGCACGTGGGTCTCGCCGGCGGCGACGTTAAGGTTGACGTTGTGGAGGATGGTCTTCTCGTCCACGGAGGCGGTCAGACCTTCGATGGAAAGCAGCGGATTTGCGCTCATGCTGTCCCTCTCTGTATATGGTGTACTCATAGGTGTACTAAACCCTAGGAATCTTCTCGGAATAAAGTTACTATGGGTTCTGCGTTAGTCAAGGGAAAACCCGACTAATCCACTCGACTTTTCTAGATGTGGGACAAAATAACCTGTTGTGTTTGTCCCACTTACTTAAGATTTGGGACAAACAAACCTGGTTATGTTGTCCAAGATGCGATGGGAGGGTAGGTATGCTCATTTCTTCTAAGGGCCGCTATGCCCTCCGGTTAATGATCTATATCGCGGCGCTGGGTGACGCCGAGGGCAAGATTGCTTTGCGCGAGGTTGCCGACCGTGAACATATCTCGCAAAAGTATTTGGAGCAGCTGGTTCGTCCGCTTATGAAGGCGGGCCTGCTTAAGAGCGTGCGCGGCAAAGGCGGTGGCTACATGATGGCCAAGGACCCCGCCGAGGTGCGTGCTGGCGACATCCTGCGCGCTGTCGAGGGCAGCACGGCGCCCGTGGCGTGCGACGGCATCGACAACAGCTGCACCCGCAGCGATTTGTGCTCGACCGTCAAGTTCTGGCGCGGCCTGGACGACGTGATCGAAAAGTACGTCGACGGCGTGACGTTGGCCGACCTGGCCGCCGTCCCCGAAATCAACTTTGACATTAAGCTGTAGGGGTGCAAATGGCATCTCTCGACAAGGTGTACAAGCAAATCGAAGTTTTTGCTCGGGAATGTGACGCCGAGAAGGTCGTATTGTTTGGTTCTCGTGCTCGAGGCGACAACTTGCCCAAGAGCGATATTGACATCGCCGTAGCAGGTTGCCGGGATTTCGGCCGTTTCTCATATTTGATCGAGGAACATCTTGATACTCTTTTAGATGTAGATGTCGTCAATCTCGACGAGTCCCTATCGCAGCAATTGCTCGATGAGATTGCCAGGGATGGTGTGATTCTGTATGAAAAAATATGAGAACTTTGTTAGCGCCTTGGCGAATCTTGAGGATGCGCCCAATCAGGATCTCAACAATGATTTTGTTCAGAGTGGATTAATTAATAAGTTCAATCTTCAATTTGAACTGAGCTGGAAGCTCCTTAAGCGTCTGCTCGAGTATGAGGGCGCCACGCTTGCCGCGTCGGGGTCTCCTCGTGCCATCTTGAAGGAGTCGTACCGATTCTACGACTTTATTGATGAGGCAGCCTGGCTAGACATGCTCAGAGACCGCAATACGAACGTCCATATCTATGACAACAAGCTCGCTCAAGATTTGATTCAGCGTATCCTGAACGTCTATATCCCCGCTTTCTGTCAGTTGAGAGACGGGCTGATGGGACGCTACGGCGATCTTCTTCTGGTGCCCGACGACCAGTTTGTTTAATTCCTTTAGATTTCGCGGATTTCGCGGAGGGTTGTTGCCGTTTACCGAGGGGTTGTTGTGCAACAACGGGCGAGCTGCAATACTTACTCTTATCTTTGCAAACTGCACTTTAACTACACCAATGCAGGGAGGATCTTATGCAGCCCAAGCATTCTGCTATTGTCGCGGGCCTGACGCTGGCGCTTTCGTTTGGCGCCGTTTCCGTGCCGGCACCCGCCGCTGCCGAGGAGCCCACGCCGGGCGTTGCCTCGAATGCGACCGATATCGATAAGGGTCTCTATACCCAGCAGTCCTTCTCGGGCGTGCTGAGGTCGGTCCAGGGCGTTTCGTTTGTTAACGTGACCACCGAGATGAAGTACTTTACCAAGTACGAGAGCCATGGCAACTATAACCAGGGCTTTTCGTATGGCGACGGCTATAACGCGCTGGGCTATTACCAGTTCGACCGTCGATGGTCGCTCATTCCGTTTATGAAGCAGGCCTACAACTACAACCCCGAAAAATACAGCATGCTCAAGGATGCGATTGATCGCGGCAGCGAGATCTCCAACGCGAGCAATGCCATGTACGAGAACGGCCAGCTCACCGAGCTGGGCCATATCGCGCAAGATGCCTTCCAAGGTGCGTACAACACCGATCCTGTTGAGTTCTCAGCACTTCAAGATGCCTATGCGTACAACTCGTACTATGCGGTGACCGAGGCGTGGCTCAAGAGTGGCTTGGGCATTGATGTTTCGGGCCGCGCCGATTGCGTTAAGGGCATGGTGTGGAGTATCACCAACATGTGCGGCACCGGTGGTTGCAGGGACTTCTTCCGCTGGGCAAACCTTTCTAACAGTATGACCGACCGCGAGTTTGTGACGGCGCTCTCCAACAGCGTGGTTAATAACGTGGCGACCAAGTATTCGAGCCAGCCCCAGTATCATGAGGGCTGGAAGAACCGCTACCGCAACGAGCTGAAGGACTGTTTGGTTTATATCGCCGAGGACGAGGCCGCTGCCGCTGCGTCGCCCGTGCAGCCTGAGCCTACGCCCTCGCCGACGCCTGATTCGAATGACGGCTCGAGCGACGATGCCAATGATGACAGGATGGATGCGCCCTCGACCGATGCTGACGGTGATGGCTCTGCTGGTGGCATTGCCAACGACGGTTCCACCTCGAACGGCTCCGATTCGAACGGCTCTGCTGCGGGCGATTCGTCTTCAAGCTCTGCCGGCAATACGGATGGCGCCGCTTCTGGTTCGACCGACGCTGACACTTCTAACTCATCCACCGGCTCGAGCGATTCGTCCGTTGACAACGGCTCTAACAATGGCTCCGGCTCTGACGCAACCCCTGGTTCCGATGCTTCCAAGGACGACTCGAATAAGGTGCCGGACGCTCCCGTTGCTTCGCCGGACAAGAAGCCTTCTTTCTCCGTGCAGCTTGGTTCTACGCTGGGCTCTTCGCTGATGGCTGGCGTCAATAACGGCTCGACCCAGAACAAGGACAGCTCTGATCAGGTTTCCACGGAAAAGACCGAAGCCGCAAAGGGCGATTCCAAGGACGAGGCTCCCGAGAAGACCGAATCCGATAAGGATTCTAGCTCTGAGGAGAAGAGCGACAAGTCCGAACAGAAGAAGGACGAGGATAAGAAGTCTGAATCTGAGGAGAAGGACAAGAGCAAGGCCGAGGGCGAAAAGAAACAGTCCGAAGACGACGACAAGAGCGGTGCTGTCAATCAGGTCCAGGGGCAAAATGACTCCAAAACGGCGACCACCACGACCACGACGACTACAACGACTAAGTCCTCGGGCGGTAACATGCCCAAGACGGGCGACTTGATTGTGATGGCGAGCCTTGCCAGTGCAAGCTTGGCCACACTGGGCGCTACGTCTATCGTAAGTGGTAAGCATAAGCTCGATCAGCAGAAGAAGGCTTCTGGGGAGGACGGCTTGGAGGAGTAATCTTCCAGATCGTTTTCTATAAGAGTTTGGGACGGGGTCCGGTGCGGCGGCATCGGGCCCCTTTTTTGTTGTGCAACGATTTGTTATGCCCCCTCGGGGGTCTGTTGATACCGTTGCCCGAAACGTTTGCATGTCGATATTATTGCGCTCTACCCGCTCGCTACAATGGGCATCGTGCTGCGTTAGAAGGGGAGTTTACGGTGTCTGAACAGGTGAATTGTGGTTTTACTCATGCGTTTGGTGCACGGTTGCTCAATCATGCGGATAGCGCAGCTCTACCGGTTGATGCACACGATTTTTCCGATGCAATCAATCGGTGTTTACTCGTCGATAAGACTATGTTTATTGCCGATATATTGGACAGCGAAGCACCTGTTGCGCTTTGCTGTCGGCCCAAGGGTTTTGGCAAGAGCATGAATCTATCGATGCTCAAATGCTATTTGGAACGACCTGATCACCGGCGGCCGGATCGAAGCCCGTTCGTCGGCACTCAGATTTGGCAGGCGGGTGGCGGTCGCTATCGTGATGAGTACGCGTGTTATCCGGTCATCATGCTCGACTTTACAGCTGCCGCTTCGAGGCGCGGCGCTGATGCTGCTGCGGCTATTCGCAGCGCTGTCGTGCACGAGTGCGCCCGATTGCTTCCGCTGCTTGCCGCGCCTGATCTGTCAAGACGTGAGGTTCGTCTTATCGAGAGGACGGCACGTGGGGTGGCCAGCGATAAGGAGATCGATGCGGCGCTTGGCGTGCTTATTAAGCTGCTCCGGACAGCTTTCGATGAGCAGGTTGTTTTCCTGATAGACGACTACGACGCGGTATGTCCAAAGCGTTTGGACGCTCAGGACGACGGTGGCGTGGATTCCCCAGAGCCGCTCATCCGAATGTTGTTCGACACCATTGCCGACGCCGGCGACTCGTTGCGATTGACGTGTCTTATGGGCGAGCGCCCCGGTCCTGCCGCGCTTGCGTTGTCCCAGCGTGGGGTTTCCTATCGGTCGGCGACGCCGCTGTCGAGTTGGTGTGATCGATGGTTCGGTTTTTCGGACGACGAAGTCCGGGTGCTGTTAGATCGCATCGGGCGCAACGGCTGTCTGGATGACGCGCGTGAGTGGCTTGAGGGCTATCTGTTTGGTGGTTTTTATTGCTCGAGCCCGGAGCGTGTGGTGGACTACGCACATCGCGGTTGCGTCGCTCCTGTTCGGGCAGATCTGTATGGTTACGCCGACCGTCTGAGCGCATGCATCGGTGACTGGAACCTCATACGCTTGTCCACATTGTTCGATTTGCTTGAGCCGCATGGGTTTATTGAGGCGCCAATACATGTGCATGCCGAGGAGGCCGATGCCGCCAAGCCCGAAGATATCTGGACTGCGCTGTATCTGTCTGGATTCCTTACGACGGACATGACGGGGCATTCGGAGGACGGCGCGTGCCTTCGTTCCCTGCGTCTGCCTAACAACGAAGTGCGTCAGGTACTCCGTCTTGTAATTCTGGAATGGTTTGAGTGCTCCGTTGAGGACGTTGGAGCTATCGACTCGTTCCATGACGGGCTATGTCGAGGAGACGAGGACGCTGTAAAGCAGGCTTTGAGCTGTGCTATCGGCGATCTAGGCATCGATGTGGGCCAATCAGATATGCCGACATCCTATCATCTGGCGCTGCAGGGGCTCTGCTTTGGCTTGCCCGGCTATTGCAATCCCAGCTCCAAGCGAAGCGGCGTCTCGGATCGCTGGGATATCCAGGTGATTCCCACCGGTCGGGTGTTTGACGTGGCCGACACGCTCGGCATGCTCGATGAGCGACCGCTCATTACGATCAACATGATGTACGACCCTGGCGTCGATGCCCTGGGCCTGGAACTGTTGGCGGTTCAGGCGCTGCTCGACATAGAGCGCGACGGCATCGATGATATCCGCGTGCCGCGCCCCGCCGTCGGGCGCATGCGTTGGGGCTTTGGTTTTGACGGTCAGCGTGTGTCCGTGGTGTGTCAACGACTGTAGCGGCGGGCGAAAGCCCTTTACTACTCGGCGTCCTTCAGGGGCGGCATGGGCTTCCAGTTGGGATCCTTAACGATCTTGCGGGCGTCCTTCATGCCACGGCGCAGCGCCGGAATACCGGTCTTAAAGCATTTGTCGACTGCTGCCAGACGAATGAACTCCTTGCAGAAGGTCGCGGCATTGCCCAGACGGAACAGCACGGGGTGGTAGTCGCCGTAGATCTGCATGTAGCGTGCCAGATAACCGCGGTTGCGCATGATGTAGTAGCGGTTGGTGTCGCTCGTGGAGTTGAGCTGGCGCTTGCCGGCGATATCCCAGTTAGAGACGGCGCGGGCGCGCTTGAGCACCACGTCGGCAACCACGGCGGCGGGGAAGTGCTGGCTGGCCACGTAGCCGTAGCAGGCATCGTCGCCGTAGATAAAGAAGCGCGCGTCGGGCAGGCCAATCTTGTCGACCACGCGGCGCGAGAACATGCCGCCCTCAAAGCACAGTTGGTTCATGGTGCGGTAGCCCTCGGGTCCCAAATCCCACTTGGCGATGGGGTTAGGGATGCCGAGCGAAAGGATGAGCTGGTACTGCCAAAAGAAGGCGCCGCCGTCAAAGTCCAGGCGCGAACCCTGAATGACGTCGTAACAGTCGGTCCACTTGGCCAAGCGCTCGATGCCTTCGGGGATGACGAGCACGTCGTCGTCCATCACCCAGAACCACTGGGCGCCCAGGTCGTAGGCGCATTTGGTGCCGGCGGAGAAGCCACCCGCGCCGCCACCGTTTTCAAGCTGCGGCGCGTATATAACGCGGTCGGTGCCACCCTGTGAATCGGGCTGGTCGGTGTCGATGCCCCACAGGTTGGCGAGGCGCTCGTTAAATGCGGTGCACATGGCCTCGGTCTCGCGCGAATTCTCGTTATCGACAATCACGATGCGCCAGGGCGTTGCCGTGAGCTCGGTCATGGAGTCGAACAAGTTGGCCAGGAGTTCCTGGCGCTTGTACGTGACGACAACGATGGCGAGCTTATCGATGGGGGCGGGAAGGGTTGAAGGCATGGGGCAATATATCCTTTCACGCGCGGCGCGCGAGCGCTGCGCGGAAGCTATCGAATACGTCCTTGGGACTGTCCTATTGTAAAGGCTCGGCGCACCTTGACGGCAAGCTTTGAATAAAACGCAGGAACCTGCCACGGGCCCGCCGCATGACGTGCGGCTACTTTGCCCGCAAGAGGCTCCATAGATTATATAAACGTCCGCTGGCGCGCTGACCCTTTGATACCATGAAACGACAGGTATTTCCTAAGGAGCACATTTGTCTACTAACGCCTCTGGCAGCCCCGTTCTGTCGCTGCTTATTCCCATTTACAATGTTCAGCGCTACCTGCGCGAGTGTCTCGATTCCGCCCTGGCGCAGACGCTCAAGGATATTGAGATCATCTGCATTAACGACGGGTCGACCGACAACTCGCCGGCGATTATCCGCGAGTATATGGAGCGCGATGGGCGCGTCAAGATGATCGACAAGGCCAACAGCGGCTACGGCGACTCGATGAACCACGGTCTGGAGATGGCGCGTGGCAAGTACGTTGGCATCTTGGAGTCCGATGACTTTATGGCGTCCGACGCACTCGAAAAGCTTGTTTCGGCCGCCGATAGCAATAATGCCGACTTTGCGAAGGCGAACTTTGATTTCTACTGGTCTAAGCCCGAGGAGCGCCGTTCGCTGCACGAGATGTTTAAAGCCAAGGACTGCGGCAAGCCAGTGCACCCGAGCGATACGACGCAGTTCTTTAAGCAAAAGCCGTCGATTTGGTCGGCCGTGTACCGTCGCGATTTTCTTGACCGCAACGGCATTAAGTTCCTGCCGACTCCGGGGGCATCCTTTCAGGACACGTCATTCGCCTTTAAGGTGATCGCGTGCGCCGATAAGGCTGTTTACCTTCATGATGCCGTGTTGTCTTATCGCCAGGACAACGAGAATTCCTCGGTCAATTCTTCGGCTAAGGTCTTTTGCGTCAATACCGAGTATGCCGAGATTGAGCGTTGGATTCGAGAGGATTATGCCCGCGACCACGCAAGTGATGACGTCGCGCGCATGCTCAAGTTCAATCAGCTCATTAAGTACGATTCGTACATGTGGAACTACGTGCGCCTAGCGCCTAAGTTCTATAAGGAGTTCCTGGTTCAGATGGCCAAGGAGTTCCAAGCGGCCTTGGACGCGGGGGAGTTTTCGCTTGACGATCTCAAGCCGTGGAAGCGCGCAAATCTCGCTGCCATCCTCAAAGATCCTGAGGGCTGGGTTGACGAGCATCCGAGTTTTGCGACGGATGGTGCCTTGGGGCGTGCTAAGTATTACGCCTCGGTTGGAGGCCCAGGTGTGGTTGCTGCCTTCCTCATCGAATCACTGAGGGGGTAGGTCGACATGGGAGAGACTTTGACCCCCAAAGCGACCATTGTCGTTCCCGTCTACAATTCGTCGCGCTCCATTCAGCGATGCGTCGATTCGCTGTTGGCCCAGTCCGAGCGCTCGATTCAGGTTGTCTGCGTCAACGACGGTTCGACCGATGATTCGTTGAACGTGTTGCGCCAGATTGCGCAGGCCGACGATCGCGTACTGGTGATTGACCAGGAAAACGCGGGCGTCTCGTGTGCTCGGAATGCCGGTATCGATGCCGCCGAGGGCGAGACCGTCTTTTTTGTGGACGCCGACGATTACATCGATGCTCAGATGGTCGAGCGCGTGCTGCATGCCATGGAGTCTGCAGATGCCGAGGCCGCCGTTTTTGGCGGCGTCTGTGAACCTGCCGATGCTGCCCCCAAACGCGTCCAGCAACTCATGAGCCCCAAAGCTGGTACCGTCGGCGCCCGTGATCCCCAACTGCTGTTCCATTCGAATGCGCAGCCCTATGCCTGCCGCGCGGCTTTTTCGCGCGAGCTGCTCAATCGCGAAGGCATTCGCTTCGCCCCCGGTTTGGCTTTGGGCGAGGACGTCGTCTTCCAATTTGCGGCTTATGCGCTTGCCCGCAAGACCGTCGTCATGCCGGACAAGTTCTACCACTACGTGATGGAGAGTGAATCGGCGACGCACGAGTTCAACAGTGCCGAGGCTCGCGCCAAAAAGCTTGACGCCCACATGAGGATGCTCGAGGAGGTCTTGGAGGACTGGGCGGCCTACGGTCTTTTAGACCTGTGCCCCGGCGAGCTGATAACTTGGTTTTTGGACCTCATTGTGTTCGACCTGGCGCGCTTGGATGCCGATGACTTCTATCTCGTGGCGGCTCGCGTCAACATGGACCTCACGACGTTTTTGGGAACGGAGTGGGCGGATATGCCTGCTAAGGGTGCCGTTCGTCGTGTTGCCCACAAGCTCGTTGCGGCGACCTCGGGCGTTTCGATGGCAGACGCCACGCTGTTCTATCTTTCGACTCGCGGTCTCAAAGCCTGCTTGGAGCGCTTTATCTAATTCCAAGCGCTGCCGCCCGCCGCAACTCGGCTGTTAAAATAACCCTGTTACACGCTATTCAACAGGAGGTTCTCTTGCAGAACTCTGATACCCCTAAAGTTTCGCTGCTTGTCCCCATTTGCAATGTGGAGCGCTACTTGCGCGAGTGCCTCGATTCCGCCGTGGCGCAGACGCTCGAGGACATCGAGATTATTTGCATCAACGACGGCTCTACCGATAGCTCGCCGGATATCATCCGCGAGTACATGGAGCGCGACCCCCGTGTGAAGATGATCGACAAGGCCAACAGCGGCTACGGTGACTCGATGAACCGCGGCCTGGAGATGGCGCGCGGCGAGTACGTGGGCATCCTTGAGTCCGACGACTTTATGTTTGAGGATTCGCTCCAAAAGCTGGTCGCCAAGGCCGATGCTGAGCATGCCGATGTGGTGAAGGGCGACTTTTACCTGTATTGGTCCACGCCCAGCGAGCGCCGTGAGCTGTTTGGGATTATCGACGAGCATATGACGGGCGCCGCGTATCGCCCCGTCGATCGCCCGGGCATCTTCTACCGCAAACCTTCCATTTGGTCGGCTATCTATCGGCGCCAGTTCCTCAACGACAATCAGATTCGGTTCCTTCCCACGCCGGGTGCCTCGTATCAGGACGCAGGCTTTAACTTTAAGGTTTGGGCTTGCGCCGAGCGTGCCGCGTTTATTGCGGACCCCATTTTGTGCTATCGCCAGGATAACGAGAAGAGCTCCGTTAATTCGCCCAACAAGGTGTTTTGCGTATGCGACGAATATGCCGAGATGCAACGTTTTTTGGACGAGCGCCCCGAGCTTAAGGCTCAGCTTCAGGGCATTTTAATGCGCATGAAGGTCGATACGTACCGTTGGAATGATGAGCGTCTGGTCGATGAGCTACGCGAGCAGTTTTGGGAGAAGGCTTCACCCGAGCTGAAGGCCGATTGGGATGCCGGTCGCTTTGACCTGTCGCTGTTTGATCCGCGTGGCGAGACCGACTTGCGCCTGATGGTCAAGTCGCCCCGCGCCTATATCGATTCGCGCTTTGACTTTAAGAAGCCCGGCAAGCTCAATACGTTTAAGCACTACTTTAAGATTGGCGGCCTGCCGCTGGTCTGGCGCGTGCTGACGTATCAGCGCACCTACGGCGACAACCCGCACCCTGATGACGTTCCGGCCGCACTGTAGGAGCGAGTGATTATGGTTACCCCCAAGATTTCCGTTGTCGTTCCCATCTATAAAGTGGAGGAGTGCCTGGCCTGGTGCCTGGACTCCCTGCTTGCGCAGGATATGCTCGATTGGGAGGGCGTGCTGGTCAACGATGGCTCACCGGATGGCTCGCGCGATATTGCGGCCGCTTATTGCGAAAAGGATGCGCGCTTTACGCTGGTCGATAAGGAGAACGGTGGCCTGTCGAGTGCACGTAATGCAGGCATCGCTGCGTCCACGGCGCCTATCGTCACGTTTTTGGATTCCGACGACCGGTTTACGCCCGATGCATGCCGCGTGATCGTCGATGCCTTTGAGTGCGAGGACTGCGACGTTTTGACCTTTGGCGCGAACCCGTATCCGCTGGAGGCGGGGTATCCGTGGCTTAACTATGTGCTGAGCCCACGCGATGTGTCATTTGCGGGCTATAGCACCGACCTGCTGTTTAAGGAGGCATCTCGCCCCTTTGCATGGCGCACCGCCTGCAAGCGTGAGTTTTTGCTGGGCAACGGGATCGTGTTCGACGAAACCGTTAAGTATGGCGAGGACCAGGTCTTCGATTTTGCCGTGTACGGTCGTTCGCATAAGACCGCGCTTATCTCGAACAAGCTGTATGACTACCGCGTGGCGCGCAAGGGTTCGCTCATGGACACCATGCGCTACGACGACGAGACGCGTCTGCTGGAGCACGTGAAGATTTACTCCGCGGTGCTGGCTGACTGGCGGCGCGACGGTCTCGATGCCCAGCATGCCGATGACCTTGCATATTTCCTGTGCGATCTGGTGCTGTACGATGCGCTCAGGTTACTGGGTTCGGACTGCGGCAAGGTGTTTGCTGCCGTTGCCACGGCGCTTGCCGGTTCTGCCGTGGGCAGGGATGCTGCGCTCACACAATGCGCTCCTTCTGTTGCTGCTATGGTGCGTGCGGCGCTTACCAGCAAGGCCCCCAATGCCCGTGAGTGCAAAAAGCTCATGTTCGATTACGACGTCTTGAGGTTTGGGCGCCTGGGTGCCTGCAAACGCATGGCAGCGAACGCTCTGGGAAAGCGAGAAGTGTAGATGAGTATCAAGCGTTTGGCGCTTTGCCGCAGCCAGGGCCGTCTGTTTGTGCTGCTTCGTTTTGCCGGTCAGGATGTCGCCGCGCTTATTGAGCGGGAGGGTTCTCAAGCGTTTGCCCATGCGACGACGAGCGGCTCTTGTGTGCCGTCGCTGGTACTCCCGGTCGATCATGGCCGTGTGCTGGCGCTTTGCCCTTCCGTTTCCGATTACGAACGCGAGCTCGCCGTCTTGGTCCTTCCGTTTTTGGATGGCTCGTCGATGGATGCCGTTTTTGCATTCGGTGGCCAAAGGTTGGGCTCTATTCGCCTCGATAGCCGCGTGGCCAAGCTGGAATCCAAGATTAACTACAAAGCAAAGCCTGCGCTGTGTGCGCTTATCCGCGATGCGCAGCGTGGCGAATGCTGCGGTCGCTACGAGATCGATGCCATTCGCTATTTGCCGGCAGACGCCGGCGCGGTGTGGCGTTATGAGGTTACCTGGGCGGGAGACCCCCAGTGCGCGCCTGAGCTCCAGATCTTCGATACGCATATGAATGCCATCGATGCTACCGTGCATGTGTTTGAATCGCAGGTCGATGTGCCGCAGCGCAACGGTTGCCGCGTCAATAAAACGTATTTGAGCGTTGAGATGCCCCAGGATATACGTGATTTTGTCGCGATTGCGGCTGATCCCACGGGCCTAATCCAGAGCGGTTTTTGCGCCATGGATGGTCGCCTGTACAACGGCATGGTCGACGACAGCTGGAACCGCATGAAGGATGCACGCGCTGACGACGCAGCTTATCGATGTTGGTTTGAGCAACATCGCGCAAAGCCGGGCGATCTGGCGTGCCAGCGTGTCGCTTCGGTGGCTTTTGCCTATAGACCACTCGTGAGTATTGTGGTGCCGTGCTACAAGACTGATCGGGAATACCTGCGCGAGCTGCTGGACTCGGTGCTAGCCCAGAGTTATGACAACTGGGAACTGCTCCTTATGGATGCCTCGCCTGAATGGGATGCGGTGGCCGCCCTTGCGGCAGGCGCCAACGACGAGCGCATCCGTCGCATCGAGCTTCCCGGCAACGGCGGCATTGTGCTCAACACCAACGCAGGTATCGAGCGAGCGACAGGCGACTACGTCGCGTTCTTGGACCATGACGACATTCTGGAACCGGACGCGTTATTCCAGTATGTTTCCGCGCTGAATAAGGCGGCCGAGGGCGAGCGCCCCCAGGTCCTGTTCTGCGACGAGGACATGTTTCAGAAAACGGGGGAGTGGGGTCAGCCGGTCTTTAAGACCAAGCTCAACGCCGACCTGCTCTATAGCCATAACTGTGTGACGCATTTCCTGATGGTGGAGAAGGCGCTCATCGATTACATTGGCATGTCCCCAGAAGACGTTGCGGGTGCCCAGGACTACGACCTGACGCTTCGCTGTCTTGCAGCGGGCGCGCGCTTTGAGCATGTTGCGCACGTGCTGTATCACTGGCGCGTTCATCCGGGATCGACCGCCGATGGCTCTGCCGATAGCAAGCCGTATGCTATTGAAGCCGGGCGCCTTGCGCTTCAGCGCCACTTTAACACGCTGGGCATTTGCGGAACGGTCGAGGAGACCGAGACGCCGTTTGTCTACCGCATGCGCTATGCGCTGCCGGAGCCTGCGCCGCTGGTGAGCATTGTGATTCCCACCAAGGATCACATTGAGACGCTCGATGCCTGCGTGATGTCGATCGCTCAGAAGGCAACGTATGCCAATTACGAGATCGTCTTGGTGGAGAACAACAGCGAAGCCCCGGAGACGTTTGCGTATTACGAAACCCTGCCAGAGCGCGTGGCTGCGGCATCCGAAGGCAAGGGTATCGTGCGCGTTGTGTACTGGCCGGGTGAGTTCAATTACTCCCAGATCATTAACTTTGGCGTGGAGCATGCCAAGGGCGACTACCTGCTGCTGCTCAACAACGATACCGAGGTCATAAGCCCCGACTTTATCGAAGAGATGATGGGCTATCTGCAGCGTCCCGATGCGGGCGTGGTGGGTGCCAAACTCTACTTTGCCGATCATCTGGTGCAGCATGCCGGCATTTTGGTTGGCGTGCGTGGAGCACTTGCCCATGCCAACCAGGACTTCTCGGCAAAGCGCGAGGGCTATCTTGCCCGCGCTGTGCGCCCGGGCAACTTTAGCGCCGTAACGGGTGCCTGCCAGATGGTGCGACGCGACGTATTTGAGCGCGTCGGCGGCTACAACGAGGAATTCGCCGTTGGCTTTAACGACGCAGACTTTTGCCTGCGCGTATGGGAGGCGGGCTACCGCACCATCTATACGCCTTATGCCGAGCTGTATCACTACGAGTTCACCTCGCGCGGCAGGGAAGAGGCCAACGAGGAAAAGCTGCGCCGCTGGAAGCGCGAGCAAGCACTGTTCATGCAGCGCTGGCCTGAGTTCTTCTTGACGGGCGATCCGTGGCTCGGGCCGAACCTATCCTTCGAGAGCGAGTTTGGCGCCTTGTAGGTTTTCCAAACGATGCGTTGAATCGTTTGGTGCATCATGCTTTGGCTCTCGTCCCCCCAATCTAGTAGACTCTAAACCGTTGCTAGATTAGGGGGATTTTCCATGAAACGCTCCATGAAACGAGTTTCCGGGGCCGCCGCCGTCCTCGCGGTCGCGGCCGCCCTGGCCCTGTGCGGCCACGGGGACAAGGTCCTCATCGCAGACGGCAACTACCCCCTGGACTCCAAGACCGGCCAGGCAGAGACCGTGTACCTGGGGCTGACCCCC
>CAJMMX010000054.1 GCA_905214615.1 uncultured bacterium
GGGGCTGAGTTTCTCACTGAGCGACTCTGCTTGCAGCCGGAGCGAAGGGGGAAACTCAGCCCCCTCCGCCCCGGCCTACGGTGACTCGGTTGCACCGTGTGCTGCCGAAGGGGCTTTGCGCGATGACTAGGGCTGAATAAAAAGTGAGTGTGGGCAGAGCCCACGTTTTGTATGGGGTCCTCCGGTGAATTGCATTCACCGGAGGACCTTTTTGTGGCTGGCTGAGAGTGCCGCTGGACAGTTAGTTCAGATTTGTATTTTTGTGAGGGTGGAAAAGGCCGATTTGAGCTCAAATGAGTCGTTCTTGGCGGTCTGATGCGACAAGGATGCGCAGTCAGGAATGAGAAAAGGGCGTTATTGGGTCTAAAACGGCTTCAAAACGATACGTTTGCACGTAAGGACCCGGCCAAAAAATACAAATCTGAACTAACTGTCCACCATCCTCCGTCAACCTCTCATTCCAAACCAAATCAGCCAACGTACGTCATAGCAATCTTCGGTAGGTCGCAGGGCGGCGGTCGAGCTTTTCTCTCGGGAAACTTCGCGAAGCCCAGTTCCCGAGGGAAAGGTATGGTCTGTGTAATACCAGATAAACAGTACATTTTTGCTAGATTGGTATTTGACTGAAGAACCAATTGGTATGGCTTATTAAGCCCACCTTGCCGCTGACGCTCATTTTACTGCCGCTGGTGGACTTCCGAACTTGGTTGCGCAAGTGCTCCCATATATTGATATGACCTAGTAGGTGGCTATCTGGTTACTACCAGTTGGCCCCTTGGTAACGGGTGGCCCCATTGTGCGGAATGTACCGAACATCCCCGTTTGATACGTTTTCCCATGCTGCCGGGGGGCGTCCTCGGCACCTCAGCATCTCGGAAGAAAGGAGACCAGGTGCGCAGGAATTCCATTTTTACGAAACGGTGGGTGAAGGGAAGCGCGGTCCTCGTTGCCACTGCAGCGACGCTCGTGTTTGCCAATCCCCAGCAGGCGATTGCCACGCCACTCAAGGGCGTCGACTCGGCGACCGTGTCCCAGTCTGCCTCGAATGTCGTCGACATCGATTTCGCTGACGGCATCAAGGGCCGTATTACGTTCCTCGAGGACGGTATTTTCCGTTATAACGTCGACCCCAAGGGTGAGTTTTCCGAGTACGCCACGCCGCGCAGTAAGTCCCACACGGCTAAGATCCAGGCTCAGCCCGATACCTCGGACACCTACAGCAAGCCGAGTGCGACGGTTGCCGACAAGGGCGACACTATCGAGATCACCGGCGGAAAGGCGACCGTGATCCTGGACAAGGCGACTGGCAAGATGAGTATCAAGTCAGGCGACCGTGTCGTGGTTTCCGAGTCCGCGTCCCTCGACCTTGATAAGAAGGGTACCGTCCAGACGCTCGCCAAGGAGAAGTCCGAGAACTTCTTTGGCGGCGGCACCCAGAACGGACGCTTCCTGCACACCAACCAGACCATCGCCATCTCCAACACGAACAACTGGACCGATGGCGGCGTTGCCTCGCCCAACCCGTTTTATTGGACGAGTGACGGCTACGGCGTGCTCCGAAACACGTTTGCAGAGGGTTCCTACGACTTCGGTTCCACGGACTCATCGACGGTCACGACTTTGCACAGCGAGAATGAGTTTGATGCCTACTACTTCGTGGCGACCAACGAGGGAGCTTCGAACGTGGCAACTGAGATGCTGCAGGACTACTACAAGGTGACCGGTAACCCGGTACTGCTGCCCGAGTACGGGTTCTACCTTGGTCATCTTAATGCCTATAACCGTGATGGCTGGTCAACGACCTCGGGTCAAAAGAAGTGGGAGACCAAGGGCAGCAAGTCCTCGAGTGAGAAGGGCGACGTTAAGTACGAGTCTGGCATGTCGACGGGCTACAAGCTCGACGGCACACTTGCGGCCGAGACGCTCAACGGTGAGGGCCCTACGGTTGATACCGAGAACATGAAAGCGACCGATTTCGACCGCCAGTTCTCTGCTCGGCAGGTTATCGATGACTACGAGGACAGCGACATGCCGCTCGGCTGGTTCCTGCCGAACGACGGCTACGGCGCCGGCTATGGCCAGAACGGTTACTACAAGACCGGCGGCGTCAACTCCGACGGAGCGAGCTCGGCCGACCGTCTTAACGCTGTGCGTGCCAACGTCGACAACCTTAAGAAGTTCACCGAGTATGCCAACTCAAAGGGTGTGAGCACGGGCTTGTGGACCCAGTCCAACCTTGAGCCCGACAGCAACCCTGAGACCCCGTGGCATCTGCTTCGCGACTTCGACGCCGAGGTCAAGACGGGAGGCATCACTACCCTTAAGACCGACGTTGCCTGGGTTGGATCTGGCTACTCCTTTGGTCTTAATGGCATCAAGACAGCTTATGACACGGTGACGACCGGCGCTAACAAGCGCCCCAACATCATCACGCTCGATGGTTGGGCCGGCACGCAGCGCTTTGGTGGCATTTGGACCGGCGACCAGTATGGCGGTAACTGGGAGTACATTCGCTTCCATATCCCCACGTATATCGGTCAGAGTCTTTCGGGCAACCCCAACATCGGCTCCGACATGGATGGCATTTTTGGCGGCGACCCCATCATCTCTGCGCGTGACTACCAGTGGAAGACGTTCACGCCCTCTATGCTCGACATGGACGGTTGGGGCACCTACCGTAAATCGCCCATGACGCACGGCGATCCCTACACAGGCATCTCGCGCTTCTACCTCAAGCTCAAGGCGCAGCTCATGCCCTATATCTACACGAGTGCGGCCTCGGCGGCCAACATCGACACGGGTAACGGCGATGCCGGCCTGCCCATGATCCGCGCCATGCTGCTTTCCGATAACTCCGAGTACGCCGCAAGCACCTCGACGCAGTACCAGTATATGTTCGGTGAGAACTTCCTAGTGGCACCGGTGTATCAGGATACCCAGGCAGACGAGAACGGCAACGACATTCGCAATGGGATTTACCTCCCCAACTACGGCACCGACGAGAATCCCACCATCTGGATCGATTACTTCTCGGGTAAGCAGTATCGCGGCGGCCAGGTTCTCAACAACTACGAGGCTCCGCTTTGGAAGCTGCCGCTGTTTGTGAAGGCCAACGCTATCGTGCCGATGTACGCCGAGAACAACAACCCCGAGGCCGTGAGCGACACCAACACCAAGGGTACCGACCGCAGCCAGCGTATCGTCGAGTTCTTCGCCACCGAGGGCGACGGCACCTTTACACAGTACGAGGACGACGGCTCCTCCATCGAGAACAACACGACTGAGGACGATTCCTACGGTACGATCGACAATATCTCCTACGGTAAGCATGTGAGCACCGTCTACAGCTCCAAGGCCGCAGGCGGCACCGCGACCTTTACCGCCGAGGCCTCGCAGGGTGGCTACAACGGCTACGACTCCAACCGCACCACGACCTTCGTGGCCAACGTGTCCGCCGAGCCCACGAGCATCGTCGCCAAGAACGGCGGATCCGCGCTCAACGTGGTTGAGGTCGACTCGCAGGAGGCCTTTGACACCGCGACCCCCGAGGCCGGCCAGGCGGTCTACTTCTACAGCGAGGCCCCTAACCTCAACCACTACGGCAGCGATGCGGACGGCACCGAGGCCGAGCAGGGCGAGAGCTTCAACAACACCAAGATCACCACGAACCCCAAGGTCTACGTCAAGTTCGCGAAGACCGATGTTGCTGCGGCGGCGCAGACGCTCGAGCTGGGCGGTTTCGTGAACGCCGACGCCACGCTCACAGCCGATCGCCTCAACGAGAACCTCTCCGCACCCACGAACCTTGCTGCCCCCGAGGACGTCACGACCCCAACGAGCATCAAGCTCACCTGGGGAAAGGTCGATGGTGCTACCTCTTACGACCTTAAGGTCGACGGCACTGTGTTTGCCGTGGGTGATGCGGCCGAGTTCACGCACACCGACCTCGCCTACAATAGCAAGCACACCTACCAGATTCGTTCGCGCAACGCCGAGGGTTACTCCGCCTGGAGCGATGTGCTCGAGGCGAACTCCGCACTCGATCCGTGGCGGAACGTCCCCGACGCCGAGCAAATCACCTGGGAGGGCTCACTTTACGGCAGCCATAAGGCCGAGCTCGCCTTCGACCATGAGTTCCAGTCGGGCGACGGCGGTTTCCACTCCGGTGGCAACGATCTGGGCAAGGCGCTTACCGTTGACTATGGACGCGCTTACAAGCTCGATAAGCTCGAGTACTATCCGCGCGATGACGCCGGCAACGGCACTGTGACCAAGATGCGTGTTGAGACGAGTCTCGATGGCGTCCACTGGGCGAGCCAGGAGGTCGATTGGGCACGTTCCGCTGATTGTAAGACGGTAGCGTTTGATGGCACCGTGGCCGCCCGTTATGTGCGCATGACACCGCTCGCCTCGGTCGGCAATTTCTTCTCCGCGTCCGAGATTGCCATCTACAAGACCGACGGCACGGATGGCTTCGCCGTGGGCTCCAACCTCAACAAGGCCACGATCTCCGACGGAGACTACTCCAACATGAAGAACTATCTGGGCCTCGAGAATCGCGAGCCCGATACCCCGACGTTCGGTTCGCAGATCCGCGACCACTTCGCCGACCTCAACGATAACGGCGTTTACGACGTCTACGATTACTCGTTCACCATGGCGGGTCTTGACGGCGGCACTAAACAAAAGGGCAAGGTCGCAGGTTCGCTCGCGGTGATTCCGAGCAAGACCGAGGTCGAGGCCGGTGATGAGATCACCGTTGATGTCTATGCGGCCGACGCCAAGAACGTCAACGCCCTGGGCGCTCTCGTCAACTTCAAGAGCGACCAGTTCGAGTTTGTGTCCGAGAGCATCGCGCAGGACGGCTCGACTGCCGGCATGGAGAACCTGTCTCGCGAGAAGGTCCAGTTCGCGGACAGAACGCAGACTATCAATCTCGCCTTTGCCAACCGCGGCGATGGCAAGCTCTACAACGGTACCGGCGCGGTGGCGAGTTTCAAGCTCAAGGCCAAGACCGCCGGCAAGGTCGAACTGCCCTCGACATCTTGGCTCATCGGTCCGGCATGCGACGCACTTGAGTTTGCGAGCGACGGCACGGTGACGATGCCGGATGTTCCTCAGCCAACGGTCGCCGAGTACGGTCAGGATGCCTTCAACATCACGATGACCAACGATGAGCTCACGACCGACGACGGGACCAACGTCGAGAAACTTATCCAGCAGAAGAGCTATAACGCGCTGTTCGATAATAACGAGGGCGACAACGGCTTTGAGTTCCTATGGGACTGGGAGAGCAACTGGGACAGCGAGGGTAAGCTTCCGAGTTACGTGAAGCTTCCCACCACGATGACATTCGCATTTAAGACGCCGTCGAAACTCGATAGTGTCGAGGTCGTTAACCGCAACGGTGGCAACGGAACCGTGCAGAAGATCAAGGCTGTCGTGACGTTCGAGGATGGCTCGACCCAAGAGTTCGCGGGCGGGGAGTACGATTCCTTCCGGGCTCGCTACGCCTTTGGCCTCTCTGCCGAGAACAAGGGCAAGAAGGCGACCAAGGTCGAGGTCACGCCGCTTGAGGCATCGGGTGGCCGGATGCTCACACTGCGTGAGGTTAACTTCAACTACACGCAGGGTGTCGAGGCCATCGAGGGTGTCGAGCTAGGCAAGAACCAGACCGAGTTCTTTGAAGGCGACGTTACGCTCGTCGACGCCAAGGCCACGCCTGAGAGCGCCGGCTACCCCTATGTGACGGTCGAGAGCTCCGACCCCTCTGTGGTAAGCGTCTCCGCTGTTCAGGCTGGCGATAGCGTGAGCTACTACCTGCGTGCCAACAAGGCCGGCAAGGCAAAGATCACGGTGGCGTCGGTACTCGACCCCTCCAAGACCGCATCCTATGAGGTCGAGGTCAAGGCTGGTGTCGATACCTCTGCGCTCGTGGCAGCGCTTTCCAAGGCCGCGGGCTACAGCGAGTCCGTCTACACTAAGGATTCCTATGCAGCTCTCACCGCTGCGGTCGAGGCGGCTCAGAAGCTCCTCGACGGCGGCCAAGGCAGCTATAGCAAGAAGGATGTCGCAGACGCCACAGCCAAGATCGAGAAGGCAATCGACGGCCTCAAGATGCGCCCTGTCGATGAGAAGATCCTCATCAACACGCCCGAGAACCGCAAGAACGTCACGGTGGTCGGCTTCTCGAGCGAAGCCGACTACGAGGGCAGCAACGCTGTCAACGCTCTCGACGGCGACGAGCGGACGCTATGGCACAGCGACTGGGCCTATGAGACCGGTATGCCCCAGTATCTGAGTGTCGACCTGGGCCGCGACTACGATCTCACCGATGTCACGTTCCTGCCGCGCCAGGACGGCGGCACCAACGGCGATATCTTCGAGGCCGAGATACTGGTCTCCGACACTGCCGACGGCTATGAGATGGGCACCGCCGTGTCGATGGGTACGTTTGCCTTCGACAACGACGGTCACGTACTCACCGACCGTGGCGACTGGAAACAGATGAGCTTTGGCGCCGCGCGCGGTCGCTACGTGACCGTCAAGGTGATTCACGCCGGCGGTGGCAACGTTGATGCCTACTGCAGCATGGCGGAGCTCAAGTTCTACGGTACGGCCGTCCCCGATCCGGTGGCGAAGGATGATCTCGCTACCGCGATCGAAAAGGTTGATGCCGAGGTTGCTGCCGGCGACCTCAAGGCCGGTGACTACACCGAGGCCTCCTGGACGGCGCTCGAGAACGCCCTGGCGAGCGCCCGCGCCATCTTGAGCGACAAGAACGCCACGCAGGACGAGGTCGACCAGGCGCTCAGGGCGCTCGAGAGCGCCCGCGGCGCGCTCGAGAAGACCCCGGTGGCCCCGGTCGAGAATCCGACTAAGAAGCAGCTCAAGGCCCTGGTCAAGCAGGCGAAGGAGACTGACACCAGGGGCAAGACGGCCGAGTCTGTCAAGGCCCTGACGGATGCCATTACCTACGCCGAGGACGTCTTGGGTGATGAGAATGCTTCCGACACCCAGCTCCAGGCGGCCTATGACCAGCTCAAGCTGGCCATTGAGAGCCTCAAGGATGCCGATTCCGGCAACCAGGGCGGCTCGGGCAACCAGGGTTCCGGCAATGGCTCGAACGGCGGCAACCAGGCGGGCAAGCCCGCAGGCGACAAGGCCCAGGGCAGCAAGAAGAACGGTTCGGCGATTCCCAATACCGGAGACCAGACGGCGGCGACCGTCGCGACCGTCGGTGGTCTTGGCGCCATCATCGCCGCGATCGGCGCTTTCTTCCATCGTCGCAGCAAGGCTAAGTAGCCCCAGCAACAGCTAAGCAAGCGTGCCCGCCGTCCCACCCAAGGACGGTGGGCACGCTTTTTGAATGTAGGCGGAAAGCTCCGACCCTTCGGCCTTAATCTCGCAAAGCGTTCCGTCTCCCGCCGAACACATCGGCATCGGCGGCTATACTTGAATTATTTGCAGTTAAGGGTCGCGGATTTGCCGCGTCACCGCTCTCAACAGGAGGTCTTTGTTTATGGCAGATCAGAAGCCGGTTGTCGGGATCATCATGGGCTCCAAGTCCGATCTGGGCGTTATGGAAGGTTGCACCGCCGAGCTCGAGGCGCTAGGCGTGCCCTATGAGCTCGTGATTGCAAGCGCGCACCGTACGCCGGCGAAGGTCCATGAGTGGGCCTCGACTGCTGCTGACCGCGGCATCAAGGTGATTATCGCTGCTGCCGGCAAGGCTGCTCACCTGGGCGGTGTCGTGGCGGCCTTTACGCCGCTGCCGGTCATCGGCGTGCCTATGAAGACGGGCGATCTGGGTGGTATGGACTCGCTGCTGTCGATGGTGCAGATGCCTTCGGGCGTGCCCGTTGCCTGTGTGGCCATCAACGGTGCCAAGAACGCCGCCATTTACGCCACGCAGATTCTGGGCGCATGCGACCCCGAGTACCGCAAGGTTATCGAGAAGATGAAGCAGGAGATGGCTGACGCCTAAGCGCTCTGCCAATCCATTTGCAGTATAAGGAGAGCCATGTCCGACTATCAGGGAAAGCGTTTTTCGGCTTCTCGGATTCCCGATCCAGCCAAGTCGGGAGCAGCCCGCGTGCCGCAGCAGGGTCGGACATCCTCTCCTCAGCAGCCGCGCGCGCCGCGCCCCGTGACACCGGCGACGCATCGTCGACAGGACGCGCCGGCCGCATATCGACCTTCATCTTATAGCACCGCTAAGAAGCCGCCCCGGTCTTCATCGCATGCCACGCCGTCGGATTACACCGAGTCGCCGCGTAAAAAGCGCCGCTCCATCATTCCTATTCTGCTCATCATCGTGGGCATTGGCCTGATCGTTGCTGCTGCCGCCATCTTTATCAATGCCCAGATTGGCTATAAGCAGGCGAGCGAGTCGTATCAAAAGATCGAAAAGCAATATGTGAGCGACAAGGACACCGGTGGCGTGCCGATTATCGACTTCAATGCGCTTGCCCAGACGAATCCCGAGGTTGTGGGTTGGATTTACGCGCCCGGCACCAACATCAACTACCCCGTGGTGCAGACCAACAACAACTCCAAGTACCTCAACACGCTGTTCGACGGCACCGCCAATGCGTCGGGCGCCATCTTCTTGGATAGCGACGACACCGCGCCGGGCATGGTGGATCAGCAGACCACGATTTACGGCCATCACATGAATGACGGCTCGATGTTCAACGTGATTTCGAACACGACCGATCAGGCGACGTTCGACAGCATGGAATACGTGTACTACATCACGCGCGATGCGACGTATAAGTTGCGCCCGCTGGCGACCAAGGTGGTCGAGGACACGTATGCCAAGGCGCGCACGCCCAACTTTGAGGGCGATGACGGACTGAAGAATTACCTGTCCGAGATGCTCGACGGTGCCTCTGCCGTGGCGAGCGATGCCACCGACCGTGCCGCTTCGGCAACCAAGGTCGTAACACTTGTGACCTGTCGTTCACTGTCATTTAGCAATACGCGCGCCGTCATGGTACTCACGCCGGTCGAGGAATAAGTTGTTCGAGAGTAGCTAAAAAGGCCCCGTCCCAAATTGGCTACTCGACGACGGTAAGGGAGAAATGATGCTCGAGAGTGGCAAATTGATGCCTTCGATTGATGCTTGGCTGCGCGAGGCCAAGGCCGATGCTTCGGCGGCAGGCTGTGGGATGTATCTGACGCATAACGGTGTGGTGCGCGCGACGCCCAAGGCTGAGGTGCGCGGAGTCGAGACCGATGGCGTGGCGCCTGGGCATAAGGTGGGCGGCATGGTGTTTGGCTTCGATGCTCAGAAGGTGCAGGCTGCTATCGAGGCGACGCGTGCGATGCCGGGTATCGGCTATGTGCGTGTGTGGCTGGCAAGCGGCGAGCTTGCCGTAGGTGACGACATCATGCTCGTGCTCATCGGCGGGGACATTCGCCCGCACGTGGTCGATGCGCTGCAGGCGCTCGTTGGCACCATTAAGAACGAATGCGTGAGTGAGGTCGAGCGCGAGGCGTAGAGGCTTGCGTCGATAGAAGGATCGTTTATAAAAATGCCCACCGGTACGTGTGATACCGGCGGGCATTTTGCGTTTTGGGCGCGGTGGGCGCTACACGCGCGTCGCATCCTTGGGGCTCATGGTCATGCTCTGGAAGCGGTTTTCCATGTACTCGTTATCGAAGTGCTCTCCGTAGAACTGTGCGACGGGAATGTCCGGCTCCGTGCCGTTAACGCGCTGGTACCAGTAGTCGAGCGACTGCAGCGTCATGACGCCGTCGACCAGCATGATAACGGTAAAGATGACGGTGGCCGAGTAGCGGCTCTTCCAGGGGATCTTGTTGATAAGCTTAAGCAGCCTCGGCAGCAGCAGCTTGATCCAGATGAGGCCGCCCAGGCCCCACAGGCAGGCGAAGCCCGTGCAGGTGCGTCCGCCCGTGAGGACCACGAGCGGATCGGGCAAACCGAACAGCGTTATGTGCGAGTAGCTCCACGAGACCACGCCAAACGCGGTCTGCATAAACCAGCCCACGAACACCTCAAAGCTGGCGCCGAGCAGGGCGCTCACCAGGAAAATGATGATGGGGTTCTTTTTGTAGAAGCGGTTAAGCACCATGGTCATGAGCACGGCGCCAAATCCGTAGATGGGGCTGAAGGGGCCAAACAGCATGCCGGCGCGGTTCTGATAGACGCCCGGGTCGTCGACCGTCATGTGCCAGATGTCCTCGGCGATCAGGCCGAGTATGCAGCAGACAAAGAACACCCAGAACAGGTTGAAGTAGTTGAGCTTGATGTAGCCCTCGCCGGTTTCATCGCGGCCGAGCATGCCCTCGGCGGCGGCGTCGCGGTCGAGCATCTCCTGCAGGCGGCGCTGCAGTTCGCGCTCCTGACGCAGCGTGGGGTCGACGGTTGCCGAAAGTGCAACAAGGATGCCGAGCTGGATCGCGGGACGCAGTAGGAAGGGCCCGATGCCCTGGAGCATCACGTCGACCAAAAGCTCGACGACGGTGAATGCAATAAGGATGTAGGACAGGCGGGCGGCGTTACGGCGCTGGTTTTTGATAAGGTCCAGGCCAAAGATGATTAGGATGACGGCACTTGCCGCAGAGAGCATGATGCCGGCGACGATAAGGCCGACTGCGACGAGCGTGTTATCGCCGAGCTTTTCGGTGGCGTTGCCGTTAACAAGTGCCGTGATGACCTGCCACATAAAGGCAGCGACTGACGGGAGCGTGCCCACGCCGGAAAGGATGCACAGGACGGCGTACACCTTAATGATGAGGGGGATCTTCTTGACCTCCGTGGCGCTGGGGACGCTGGGGTCGAGTTCGTTTCGATCCATACAGAACCTTTCTCGCTTTGTTGTAGGTTATAAGGATACGCCGCCGACCTGCCAAAAGACAGGACGAACGTCCCAATTGCAACTTTGTAATCCCCAACGGCGGACGCGGCGGCCATCTGGGGGCGCGGGCACTTACACTGGACAGACCGATAAAATGTTTGGCAACAAAACTGATTATTAGCTCGGTGGGCTTTTAAAAAGCGCTGTTCACGCGCGGGAGTGCTTGTCTTGCCGTGCGTATAATAAGGCGGGTAACGCCAAAAATACGAGGCTCTGAGGGGATACCATGTCTCAAGAAACCATCCGCGCGGCCGAGCGTGCCGCGGGACAGGTGAACACCATGTCGACGTATGATCCGGACTCCGACCAGCTGCATGAGGAATGTGGCATTTTCGGCGTATGGGCACCCGATCGCGACGTGGCTCGACTGACGTACTTTGGCCTGCGTGCGCTGCAGCACCGTGGCCAGGAATCGGCTGGAATCGCCGTGGGTGACGGCGGCACGGTTATGGTCCGCAAAGATCTGGGCCTGCTCGACCGCGTGTTCTCCAACGCCGACCTGTCGACGCTCTCCGGCCAGCTGGCCGTGGGTCATGTGCGCTACGGCACTGCCGGCGCCAAGAGCTGGGAAGCCTCTCAGCCGCACCTCTCTACCATCAATAGCGTCATTATCGCGCTCGCGCACAACGGCACCCTCGTCAACACCGACGAGCTGCGCCGTCAGCTGATCGAGCTGGGCGTGCCGTTCCTCTCCAATTCGGATTCCGAGGTCGCGACCAAGCTTATCGGCTACTTTACCCAGCGTACGGGCCACCTACGCGAGGGTATTCGCAAGACCATGGAGCTCGTGCGCGGCGGCTACGCCATGACGCTCATCAACGAGCAGGCGCTCTACGCATTCCGCGATCCACACGGCATTCGCCCGCTCGTGCTGGGCAAGCTGGTGGACGAGGGTCTGGACCAGGCCGATGCCGCAGCCGTTTCGCAGCTGCCGTCGCAGGACGGCGCCGCGACGGTCGACTCCGCCGTCCGTGTCACGCGCGCCGGCGGCTGGGTCGTTGCTTCCGAGACCTGCGCACTCGACATCGTGGGTGCCGAGTACGTCCGTGACGTCCGTCCCGGCGAGATCTTGCGCATCAGCGCCGAGGGCCTGGTATCCGAGCAGGGCGTGCCTGCAGCCGAAGAGCCCGCCAACTGCATCTTTGAGCAGGTCTACTTTGCCCGCCCCGACTCCATCATGAACGGCAAGAGCGTCTATGCCTGCCGTTACGACATGGGTCGTCAGCTGGCACATGAGGAGCCTGTCGAGGCCGACCTGGTCATCGGCGTGCCCGACTCCGGCCTGCCGCCTGCGGAGGGGTATTCGCACGAGAGCGGTATTCCCTTTGGCGAGGGCCTTATCAAGAACCGCTACGTGGGCCGTACGTTTATCGAGCCTACGCAGGAGTTGCGCGCCATGGGCGTGCGTATGAAACTCAACCCGCTGCGCGACAACATCGAGGGCAAGCGCCTGGTCGTCATCGACGACTCCATCGTGCGCGGCACCACCATGGTGCAGCTCGTCAAGATGCTGCGCAACGCCGGCGCCAAGGAGATTCATATCCGCATCAACTCGCCCGAGGTCATCTGGCCGTGCTTCTACGGTATCGATACCGACGTGCAGTCGCAGCTTATCAGCGCCAACAAGACGGTCGACGAGATTTGCGAGTATATCGGCGCCGATTCGCTGGCCTTCCTTTCGGTCGAGGGCCTGCTGAAGGTCATGCCCAAGGGCGGTTACTGCGATGCGTGCTTTACCGGCCGCTACCCCGTGGCGATTCCCGAGAGCTTTGGCCGCGACAAGTTTATGGAGGGCTTTAAGCCCCGCAACCTGGACAAGCCGCTGCACTTTGACGACGACGCCGTGATCGAGAAATACGACGACCGCAGCTGGGAAGAGGAGCACGGCGAGGCATAAAACCTGCCATATGGGGACAGGTTTATTTTGGTAGGTTTTACCTGCTGTTTTGTTGATATGACGGCGCGTGCTGTTATGGCGCGCGCCGAAATGAACGCAACTATGAGCACCGTTTGGCGCCCGTGCGGCGCCACGGTAGTGGGAGAGGAAGGCTCAGATGAGCGACAGCAAGCATGTGACG
The DNA here is from genome assembly GCA_905214615.1 of uncultured bacterium. GTDB lineage: Bacteria > Actinomycetota > Coriobacteriia > Coriobacteriales > Coriobacteriaceae > Collinsella. The sequence continues at coordinate 12,965 of CAJMMX010000054.1, forward strand.
TACGAGGACGCCGGCGTCGACACCGCCGAGGGCGGCCGCGCCGTCGACGCGATTAAGCAGATGGTCAAGGACACTAATCGTTCCGAGGTTATCGGTGGCATCGGCGGCTTTGGCGGCCTGTTCTCGGCCGCCGCGCTCAAGGATATGGAAGACCCGATCCTGATTAGCGGTACCGACGGCGTGGGCACCAAGCTCGTGCTCGCCCAGATCATGGACCGTCACGAGACGGTTGGCCAGGACCTGGTCGCTATGTGCGTCAACGATATTCTGGCTTCGGGCGCCGAGCCGCTGTTCTTCCTGGACTACGTTGCCATCGGTCACATCGAGGCCGAGCACATGGCAAAGATTATCAAGGGTGTGGCCGACGGCTGCAAGCTTGCGGGCTGCGCGCTCGTGGGCGGTGAGATGGCCGAGCACCCGGGCGTCATGGCTCCTGCCGACTACGACCTTGCCGGATTTACCGTGGGCGTCGTCGACCGTCCCAAGATGCTCGACCCCGCAAACGTCCGCCCGGGCGATGTGATCCTGGGCCTGCCTTCCACCGGCGTGCACTCCAACGGCTACTCGCTCGTGCGCAAGGTCATCGGCGTCGACGGCATCAAGCCGGGCACGCCCGAGGCCGCCGCTAAGGCCGAGGAGCTGAGCCGTCCGCTCGAGGAGCTCGGCGGCGCTTCGCTGGCTGACGCCCTGCTGGCTCCCACGCGCATTTATGTGAAGCCGATTCTTGAGCTGCTGCGCGGCGGCGCCAACGTGCATGCTATCGCCCACATCACCGGCGGCGGTATTACCGAGAACCTCAACCGCGCGCTCGCCGACGACGTTGACGCCGTGGTCACCCGCAACGGCGCCGAGATGGGTTGGGACGTTCCGCCCGTTATTACTTACGTGTCGCGTCAGGCCGAGCTCGCGCCCAACGAGGCATGCAAGACCTTCAACATGGGCGTCGGCCTGTGCCTGATCGTCGCCCCCGAGGACGAGGCCGCCGTGACCGAGGCACTGGTCGCGCTGGGCGAGAAGCCGTTCCGCGTGGGCGAGTGCGTCGAGGGTTCCGGTAAGGTCGTGTACTCCGATGAGCGCTAACGAGCAGATGGTTGCTGCCGAGGGCCTGGGCTTTGTGCCCTACACCCGTCCGACCGGCACCGATACGGCCGAGCCGCTTAAGATTGGCGTGCTTATCAGCGGCTCGGGTACCAACCTGCAGGCGCTGATCGACCTAATCGCCGCCGGCAAGCTCAACGCCTCGATTGAGCTCGTGGTGTCGAGCCGTCCTTCGGCCAAGGGCCTACAGCGCGCCGAGCGTGCGGGCATCCAGACGCTCACGCTGTCCAAGGATGTCTATGCCGACCCCATCGCGGCTGACGAGATCATCGCGCATGAGCTGCTCGAACGTGGCTGCGAGTACGTGGTGATGGCCGGCTATATGCGCATGGTGCACACGCCGCTGCTGGCGGCGTTCCCCAATCGCGTGGTCAACCTGCATCCGGCGCTGCTGCCGAGCTTTACCGGTGCCCATGCGATTGACGATGCGTTTGCGCGTGGCGTCAAGGTGACCGGCGTGACCGTGCACTTTGCCAACGAGATTTACGACAACGGCCCCATCATCGCCCAGCGTGCGCTGGCTGTCGAGGAAGGCTGGGACGTCGACACGCTCGAGGAGCATATCCACGCGATTGAGCACGTGCTGTATCCCGAGGTCGTGCAGATGCTCGCCGACGGCCGCGTCCACGTGCTGGAGAGCGGCAAGGTCGCAATTGATGCGCCCCGCGGCTAGCGGCGCACAGTACAATTTAGTTGAGTGGTCAGGGTGGTCATTGGCGCCAAGGCGCGCGTGGCCACCTTTTGTTTTGGGTGGTCATCGGGGACGTTCCTGAATGACTAGGTGAGAGAGGTGAGCGCATGGCGGATAACGAAGCGCTGTTTACGCCTGAGCTGGTGTTTTTTGATTGGGGGTGTGCGACGCCGGGTGAGGTGTTTGCGCAACTCGAGAGTGAGCTTGCTCCGCGCGGCTACATTGCCGACGGTTGGCTCGACGCCGTTCGCACGCGCGAGGATGCCTATCCCACGGGTCTTGCCATGCCGGCGGTAAACATTGCCATTCCGCATACCGATCCGGGGTTTGTGGCCAAGCCCTATATCGCGGTGGTGAAGCCCGCCGCGCCCGTGATATTTAACGCTATGGCTGGCATGGGCGCTCCGGTGCCGGCGCAGATCGTCATCAACCTGGGCATTGCCGAGCCGGGCGGCCAGGTCGAGGCCCTGCAGGCGCTCATGAATATCTTTATGGACGCCGATGCCGCAGCCGACGTGCTCGGCCAGACCACGCCCCAGGGCATGGTCGACGCCATCCGCCGTCACTTCTAAGGTGGGGCTAAACCGGCACCTAGGGACGTTCCTTATGTGCCGGCACTTGGGGACTGTCTCTAACTGCCGGCAGAAAAGGAACGTCCCTAGCTGCCAACTGCCAGACCTGTCCCCTTTGCACCAAAATGGTGCAGATTAACCTGTCCCCAATGCACCAAGCGTGCCGCGGGGGCTGCGTTGTGACACAATGGCGTTTGTTCGATTCGTTATGCGAAAGGCCAACTATGGCAAATAAGAAAAAGAACTCCGCACCCGAGCCGACGCCCGAGCAGCAGGCTCGCGCCGCCTCCAGCTCTCGCAAGAAGCAGCGCAAGACCCGCGTGTCCAAGACCGTCAAGATCGTTCTGGTGGTCATCGGCGTGCTGGCAATGCTGCTTTCCGTCTCGGCCATGGCGTGCTCCGGCCTGATGTCGCAGGCAGAGGATACCTCGGGCTACAAGCTTACCGGCGGTGTAGCTGCCACTATCAACGGCACCAACCTCACCGAGGACACCGTGACCAAGCAGATCATGAGCATGCGCACGTCCTACGGCTACACCAAGGACAAGGACTGGGCACAGTATCTGGTCGACAACGACCTCACGCCCAAGAAGTACCGCAAGCAACTCATCGACTCCTACACGCAGCAGATTCTGCTTCAACAGGCACAGAAGGAGAACGGCGTGACGGTGTCGGACGAGGAGGTCGAGAAGGCTTGGAAGGACGCGTGCAAGCGCGCGGGCGGTGCCAAGGCCTTTAAGAAGACCCTTAAGACCTACGGCTACACCGAGGACACCTACAAGGACTCGCTCAAGGAGAGCCTGGCGCAGCAAAAGCTTAAGGATGCTGTGGCGCCCACCAGCAAGCCCAAGGACAGCGAGATCGTCGATTACATCAACGAGAACCTGTCCAACTACAACGATGCCCGTCGCTCGTCGAACATCCTGATCAAGGTTGATTCCGACGCTTCCGACGAGGACAAGGCTGCCGCCAAGGCCGAGGCGCAGGAGTGCCTGGACAAGATCAACTCCGGTGAGCTGAGCTTTGAGGATGCCGTTGAACAGTACTCCGAGGACACCGGTTCCAAGGAGAAGAAGGGCGATGTGGGCTGGGATAAGCTCACCACCTTTGTCGACAGCTACCAGACGGCGCTCGAGGGGCTCAACAAGGGCGACGTGAGCGAAGTCGTCGAGTCGACCTATGGCTACCACATCATCAAGTGCACCGACTACTTCCATGTCGATAGCCAGGTCGATGACATCAAGCAGGTGCCCAAGGACATCAAGAAGTACGTTTCCAACGTGGTGAAGACGCAGGCGGCCAGTACTGCATACAGCGAGTGGCTGGAGCAGTACAAGAAAGACGCCGACATTACCGTCAACCCCATGCCCAAGGATGTGCCCTACAACGTGAGCCTGAAGGGCGTCACCAAGAGCTCGACCGACGATTCGTCGACGACTGAGTAATCATGGGGCGGTACTCGCGCGAGTACCGCCCACGCTATTAGAGAGGATTAGCAGATGACCAACGAAGAGCTGCAGAAAGAAATGATCGCGGCCATGAAGGCCAAGGACAAGGTTCGCCTGTCCATCATTCGCCAGGTTAAGGCCGAGGTGAAGAATATCGAGGTCAACGAGCGCCGCGATGTGACCGAGGAAGACGTCAACAGCATGATCAAGCGTCTGATCAAGCAGACGAGCGAGACGCTGGAGATGTCCATCAAGGCCGGCACCGACCAGGAGCGTACCGACAACCTGACCGAGCAGGTCAAGATTCTGGAGAGCCTGCTGCCCGCGCAGGTTTCGGGCGAGGAGCTCGAGGCTCTGATCGAGCAGGTCATCGCCGAGCTGGGCGCCACGTCCAAGAAGCAGATGGGCCAGGTCATGGGCGCTCTGGGTAAGGCCACTGGCGGCAACTTCGATAAGCCGGCAGCAGCAAAGATCGTTGGAGCCAAACTCGCGTAGGGACCGAGCGGCATATAGTTGATGTTGAGGGGGCGTGACCATTGCGGTCGCGCCCCTTTTTTGATGGCAGCTGAAGGGCACTCATTGGGGACAGACTTAAATGAGTGCCCA
>CAJMMX010000055.1 GCA_905214615.1 uncultured bacterium
CCATGTGCGCAAAAGTGCGTCTCGGCAATCTGGGGCCCGTCCCATTTAATATTTATAAATATGCAGGTCAGCGAGGTGCTAGCGATGTGCTAGCGGATGCGCCGCCAGATAGACCTCGGTCAGTTGCGTGCGGTCGACATGCGTGTAGACCTGCGTGGTCGAAATATCGGCATGGCCCAAAATCTCCTGCAGCACACGCAGGTCGGCACCGCCCGCGAGCATGTGGGTGGCAAAGGAGTGACGCAGGGTGTGAGGATGGAGCCCAACCAGCCCCACCTGGCGCCCATACCGCTCGCATATCGCATGCACGGCCTGGCGCGACAGGCGACGTCCGTTCTTATTTAAAAAGACCGCCGAGGTCTCCGTCCCGTGAGCATGCGCGGCCAGGAGAGTGCGCCCGTCACCTACATAGTGTGTCAAGGCGCGAGCCGCGCTTCCCACCAACGGGGCCAGACGCTCCTTGGAGCCCTTACCGCGCACCAGGACAAACCCGTCATCGATATGGATATCGCCCACATCGAGCCCAACCAGCTCACTCACACGCAAACCGCATCCGTAGAGCACTTCCAAGATGGCATGATCGCGCAGCCCCATCTCGCCCTCGGGAAAGTCTTGATCGAGCAGTGCCGAGACATCCTCCACCGAAAGGTATTCCGGCAGGCGATCTGCCTTTTTGGGCAGGCGCAACGCCGCCGTCGGGTTTTGGGCCACGGCCCCATCGCGCACCAAAAAGGCATGCAGGCCCTTCACGGCAGCAAGCGCGCGCTCCACCGAGGCGTCGGAATAGCCTCCGTCGCGGCGATCGGCAACAAAGTCCTCCACGACCTGACGGGTCACCTCTTCAAAAGACACAATGCCCGCCCGCTCCAGATAGGCGCAGTACGTCGTCAGGTCACGACGGTAGGCCGCAATCGTATTGCGCGCCAAACCCCGCTCGACCGCAAGGTAATCGAGATACTCCCCCGCCACCACAGCGAGCGACGAGAGAGTAGCTTCGGTATGTTCTTGGTTGGCCGGCACCCTTAGTCCGTAGCGAGGTTCTTGGGCGTCACCTGCACGCGATCGACGCCCTCATGCTGGCCAATCGAGGCGCGCACGAACTCGCGGAACAGCGGCTGCGGGTTGGTCGGACGGCTCTTGAACTCGGGATGAGCTTGGGTGGCCACATACCACGGATGTACATCGCGCGGCAGCTCGACCATCTCGACCAGACGCTCGTCGGGCGAAAGGCCCGAGATTACCAGACCGGCGTCCTCGAGCTGGTCACGGAAGGCGTTGTTGAACTCAAAACGGTGACGGTGACGCTCGTAGACGAGCTCCTCGCCATAGGCCTCGCGCGCGAGGGAATCGGCAGCAAGCTTGCACGGATAGGCACCCAGACGCATGGTGCCGCCCTTCTCGGTCACGTCCTCCTGCGAGCTCATCAGGTCGATGACACTATACGGGCCATCCGGATCGAACTCGGAAGAGCTGGCGCCGGCAAGGCCGACGACGTTGCGGGCAAATTCGCACACGGCCACCTGCATACCCAGGCAAATGCCCAGATACGGAATCTTGTGCTCACGGGCAAACTCGGCCGCGAGGATCTTGCCCTCCAGGGCGCGCTTGCCAAAGCCGCCGGGGACCAGGATGCCCGAGGCGTCGCCCAGAACCTCGGAGACGTTCTGCTCGTCGAGGCTCTCGCCATCGACCAGCTGCACGTCAACGTGGCGATCGTAGAACACGCCCGCGTGGTGCAGGGCCTCGATAACCGACAGGTAGGCATCGGGCAGCTGCGTATACTTGCCCACGACGGCGATCTTCACCTTGTCGGCGTGCTGGTTGGCATGGTTCTGCTTGCGCAGGAACTCGTTCCACTCACTCATGTCGCGCTCACGCGGATCGAGACCCAGACGCTCGCAAATGCGCAGGTCAAAGTCCTGCTCGGCGAGTAGCTGCGGAACATCGTAGATGCTCGCGCAGTCCTCGTTGGTAAAGACACAGTCGGTGTCGACGTCGCAGAAGCTTGCGATCTTGCCGCGGATGGCATCGTCGATATGGTGGTCGGAACGCAGAACGATAATATCGGGCTGGATACCAAAGCTGCGGAGCTCCTTGACGGAGTGTTGCGTCGGCTTGGTCTTGACCTCATGGGCGGCGGCGATATAGGGAACGAGCGACACGTGGATGTAGCAGACGTTCTCGGGGCCGGCCTCCTTGCGGTACTGACGAATGGCCTCGACAAACGGCTGCGACTCGATGTCGCCGATAGTGCCGCCCAACTCAGTGATGACCACGTCGGAGCCGGTCTGCTCCTCAATACGACGGAACTTATCCTTAATGGCGTTCGTGACGTGCGGAATCACCTGCACGGTGCCGCCCAAAAAGTCACCGCGACGTTCACGGGCGATCAGGCTCTTATAGATGGCACCAGTCGTAAAGTTGGAATCGCGGGTCAGATTCTCGTCAATAAAGCGCTCGTAGTGGCCCAGGTCCAGATCGGACTCGTAGCCGTCCTCGGTCACAAAGACCTCGCCATGCTGGAACGGGCTCATGGTGCCGGGGTCGACGTTCAGATACGGGTCGGCCTTTTGCATCGTTACCTTGTAGCCGCGCGACTTGAGCAGACGGCCCAGCGAGGCCGCGGTGATACCCTTGCCCAGGGACGAAACCACGCCGCCGGTTACGAACACATGCTTGGTCATATTGAGTTACCTGCGCTTCCCGTAGAAGTTGTCCATACACATCTTACGGGTCTTCATTGTAATACTCGCGCCGCGGACCGTTCGCAATTTTTCTCGCGTGCGATTGCATTTCTCAATCTTGAAACAAAACGCCGCCCGGTTTCCCAGGCGGCGTCGCTATGGCAAGGGTTACATGCTGCTATCGATCAGCAACCTCGTCCTCAAGCATTTCCTGAACGAGCATGCCGGTACGGACGCCCTCAAGATACCACTCGCCACGTTCGGTGAGGCAAATGCCATTTGCAAGCTGACCGCCGTCGTCGCTATAACGCGAGACGACATCAATCATGCCTTCGGAATCCAAGCGATCGATTGCGGCGCGGGCACGATACGGCGAAACCCCCACGCGCTCGGCAAGCGTTTTGCGCGAGAAACCATACGGCCCGCCATTGTCTTCGGTTTGCTGGGCGATCTCCATCAACACCAGCACCTCGACACGCTTCATATCGTTGACACTCGCACGACCCTTGCCCGCCATAGCAGCCTCCTCAAACCGAGCACGAGCATCTAACGCGCCGTGCGCGACCGACACACCTCACGATGTCAGGTAATATCCATCATGCGGCATCCCGCTAAGGATGAAACAGTTATGGTTATTGTATACCGCTCAAATTGTTTCTAGGCAGGTAAACGGCTATTTTTCGCCGAAATAGGCGCTTTATTGATCAAAAAGCCGTACCGGGCGCTAACCCGATACGGCCAAAATGCAATGCAATTACCGCGGTGCTTCAAACTTAGCGGTGGAAGAAACCACGGCGCTCGAACTTGGGCTCGCAGCACACGTTGATGCCCAGTTTGCGCAACACCGTCTCGTCCGTCGGCGAGATGATCACGCTAAAGAAGGCATCACAGCCGCGCAGCTGCTCCAGGCCCGAAAGGACGCGGGCCGCCGTCTCGCTCGTTGCCGAGGTGATCGAGAGCGCCATAAGCGTCTCGTCGGTGTGCAGGCGCGGGTTCTTGCTACCCAGGAAATGCGTCTTGAGCTTGCTGATAGGCTCAATCGCCTCATCGCTAATGACCTCGAGCTCAAGATCAACGCCCGAGACATGCTTAAGCGCGTTCATGATGAGCGAGCTCGCGGCGCCCAGGCGCGTGGAAGTCTTACCGGTCACCACGGAGCCGTCGGGCATGACCATGGCGCCTACGGGGCCACCCGTCAGCTGCTCCCTGGTAAGGGCGGCCGAGCGTGCCGGCGAGTAATTCTTGTCGATACCGGCCTTCTTCATAATGATCTTGAGACGATCGACCTGCTCATCGCCCACACCGGTGCGGCGCACGGCCTCGACCGCAGCAAAGTAGCGGCGGACGATCTCCATCTTGGAGGCATCGCGACAGGCATCGTCATCGGTGATGGCAAAGCCGACCATATTTACACCCATGTCGGTGGGGCTCTGGTAGGGGCTCTTGCCCAGGATCTTTTCCATTAGGGCACGGACCACCGGGAAGGCCTCGACGTCACGGTTGTAGTTGACCGTGGTCTTGTTGTAGGCCTCCAAGTGGAAGGAGTCGATGATATTGGCGTCGTCGAGGTCGGCCGTGGCGGCCTCATAGGCGATGTTGACCGGATGCGTGAGGGGCAGATTCCAGACCGGGAACGTCTCGAACTTGGCGTAGCCGGCGGCGGTGCCGTGCTTGTGCTCGTGATAGAGCTGAGACAGGCAGGTGGCGAGCTTGCCCGAGCCGGGGCCGGGAGCGGTGACCACGACGAGCGGACGGGTGGTCTCGACAAACTCGTTCTTGCCATAGCCGTCGTCGGACACGATCAGGTCGACGTCGTGCGGATAGCCCTCGATGGGATAGTGCAGCTTGGCGGGAATGCCGAGCGCGTTCAGGCGATTGCGGAACACATCGGCGGCGGGCTGGCCGGCGTACTGGGTGATGACCACCGCCGCGACAGCGAAACCGTTGCCGCGGAACAAGTCGACCAGGCGCAAAACGTCCTCGTCATAGGTAATGCCCAGGTCACCGCGAGCCTTGTTCTTCTCGATGTGGTTCGCGTTAATGGCGATGATGACCTCGACGTCGTCGGCAATGCTCTTGAGCATGCGAAACTTGCTGTCCGGCTCAAAACCCGGCAGCACGCGACTCGCGTGATAGTCGTCAAACAGCTTGCCGCCAAACTCCAAATACAGCTTGCCGCCAAACTGCGAGATGCGCTCCTTAATATGAGCGGCCTGCAGCTCGATATACTTCGCGTTGTCGAAACCCTGGCGCATGTATGGCTCCCGTCCCGTTTCCATTTAATGTTCTAGGCGATTATAACGGAGCAAGCCCTCCCCCGATGCCCAGGCCATCAACAGGCACCAACCAAACACGCCATCGATAAGTTGCGGTGAAATAGCTCCTGTTTAACCCCTCAAGACGGCCAAACGGGAACTATTCCACCGCAACTTCCCCTTTTGGCGCAAAGTAACCTGACCCCTTTGCACCAACAGCAGAAACGTCGCGGGCAGAGAACGGACAGCGAACAGACACCAGAGCGAGCAAGCCGCCCCCTGCGCCAACAATGGCAGCGCCGCAGGTTGAGCATAAGTCAGCGAAAGCCCACCAGAGCGAGCAAGGTGACGTGAAAGAGGAGGGCATAGGCCTTTTGGCCATGCCCGACGATTGAACGTCAGATTGCCGCTCTGGCGGGCTTGCAGCGTCGAGTGGTTCCGGCGTTTGGTAAAACGCCGGAACACAAGAGCGCCCCCTCCCGCGCACGGAACGGGAGGGGGCTAAAGGTAGGAGTCTACCGGTGGGTTGACCCCACCGGACAGACGATGACCAGATGATCCTCTACAGGATCGTCAAGGTTTCCGTGGGGTACCCGTTGGGTACTTAGAGCATCACGCAAGCGACGGTCAGGATGACGGCGCAGACGACGGAGAGCGCGACGATGAGCTTAAGGGCAAACTTGAGCCAGGTCGTCCACTCGATCTTGGCCAGGGCAAGACCGCCCATGATGGCGCCAGAGGTCGGGGTGAACAGGTTCACGACGCCGATGGCGGCGGAGAAGATCATAACCATGACCTCGGGCGAGAAGCCGAGCTTAACAGCCAGCGGTCCCATGATGGGCATGGAGACAGTAGCCATACCGGAGGTCGAGGGGATCAGGAAGGACAGGCCGAAGTAGACCAGGAAGCTCATGGGAGCGAAGATCACGCCGGACAGGCCAGCCAGAGCATTGGCGGCAGCGTCGAGGACGTAGACGTCGAGGCCGGTGCTAGCCATGAGGACGGAGATACCACGGGCGAGAGCGATGACGAGGACAACGGACATCATGTCGGCAGCGCCGGTGATGAAGGTGTTGACGATCTGCTTCTCGGACAGGCCACCGATGATACCGATCAGGATAGCCATGAGGAAGAACCAGGTGGAAGCCTCGTCGAAGTACCACTGGCCAATGGGCAGGCCGGTGATCAGGGCAGACCAGCCCTGAACGACGGCGTTACCGTCGGCGTCATAGACAGCGCCAGCATCGAAGAAGTTGGCGACGCCCTCGTTGAGGTCGGCCAGCGGGATGAAGCCGACGATCATGACGACGAAGGTGAAGGCAAAGGCGATCAGAACACCCTTCTGACGACCGGTGAGCTTGACCTCCTTGTTAACCTCGGAAGCAGCCTTGCCGTGAGCCTCTTCGGCGTCCTTGAGCTCCTGCATCGAAAGGATGGTGGAACCCTTGTCAGCCTTGACCTTCTTGGCATAGCTCATGACGAAGAAGATGGACATGGCAGTGGTAACGATCCACAGGACGGCACCGAGGCCGATGATGATGGACTGGTTGACCTCAATGCCAACGCCAGTCAGAGCGTCGACGGCAGCACCGACGGCAAACGGGTTAACCGTGGAGCCGAGGCAGCCGCAGCCAGCGCCGAGCAGGACGGTAGCGGCACCGACCATGGGGTCGAAGCTAGCAGCCATCATGGTAGCGGCGAGCAGGGCGTAGAAGGGAACGGTCTCCTCGCACATACCATAGGTGGTACCACCGAGGGAGAAGATGAGCATCAGCACGGGAATGAGCATGATCTCATTGCCCTTAAGCTTCTGCACCAGAACGGCAATGCCGTTGTCCAGGGCGCCGGTCTCGGTCATCATGCCGAGGAAGCCGCCGAGAATCATAACGAAGAGGCAAACGGGCAGAGCGTCAGCGAAGCCCTTGACCGGGGCGGTGCAGAAATCGCTCAGGCGGGCAGCGGTAACCGCGCCGCCGGACGTACCGGAGACGATAACGGTAACAACCGCGACAATTGCCAGCAGAGCAAGAAGAATGGTGAACGATGAAGGCATACCGCGCTTTTTCTTAGCGGTCTCAGTCATAGTTCTCATCCCCCCTTCATAAATCATTTACTGATCTCGCCCAAAGCGGCTCTTCCGTGCCGTGCATGTCGCTCGGTGCGAGATTTTTACCAGACAAAAGCGCTCGGGGTGCGCAGCAATGCACCCCGAGCGAGATGCTAGATGCTCTTACTTGAGCGTAGCGTACATGACAGCCTTGATGGTGTGCATGCGGTTCTCAGCCTCGTCGAAGACCTTGGAAGCGGGGCTCTCGAAGACCTCGTCGGTGACCTCCTGCTCGGTGATGCCGAACTGCTCGCACTTCTCGGCGCCAATCGTGGTGTTGGTGTCGTGGAAGCTGGGCAGGCAGTGCAGGAAGATGGCACCCGGGTTGGCCATAGCCATGACCTCGGAGGTGACACGATACGGGGTGAGCTGAGCGATGCGCTCGGCCCAGACCTCGTCGGGCTCGCCCATGGAGACCCAAACGTCGGTGTAGATGACGTCGGCACCGGTGACGCCGTCCTTGACGTCGGTGGTCAGCTTGATGGTGCAGCCGTTGGCCTCGGCGATGGGCTTGCAGGCCTCGATGACGTCGTCAGCGGGCATGCACTCCTCTGGGCCGCAGGCCACGAAGTTCATGCCGAGCTTGGAGCAGACAACCATGAGGGAGCGAGCGACGTTGTTCTTGCAATCGCCCATGAAGACGAGAGTCTTGCCCTTGATGTCGTAGTTGAAGTTCTCCTGGACGGTCAGGATGTCGGCGAGCATCTGGGTGGGGTGCCACTCGGTGGTCAGGCCGTTCCAGACGGGCACGCCGGACTTAGCGGCGAGCTCCTCGACGTCGTCCTGGGCAAAGCCACGGAACTCGATGCCGTCATACATGCGGCCGAGAACGCGGGCGGTGTCCTCGATGGACTCCTTCTTGCCCATCTGCGACGAACCGGGATCGAGGTAGGTGACACCCATGCCCAGGTCCATGCCGCCGACCTCGAAGGCGCAGCGGGTACGAGTGGAGGTCTTCTGGAAGAGCAGAACGATGTTCTTGCCCTCGAGATAGCGGTGAGGAACGCCAGCGCGCTTCATATCCTTGAAGTTCTTGGAGAGCTTGAGCAGGTACTCGATCTCCTCGGTGGTGAGGTCGAGGAGCTTGAGGAAGCTACGGCCGGAGAGGTTAACACCCATGGTTCGTTTCCTTTCGAAGAAATGAATTCCTTAATTACTTACGTAATAGCGCCCGTTTGACGGGCGAAACCGGTGCGGTTGTAGGGAGACCGCACCGGAAACTGAAAGACTTAGAGGTCCTCGCGCCAGAAGGGCATGCTCATGCAGCGCGGGCCGCCGCGGCCGCGGGAGAGCTCGGCGGAGGGCACGACGAGAAGGTCCAGGCCCTCCTTGTACAGCACGTCGTTGGTGACGGTGTTGCGGGCGTAGACGCAGATCTTGCCGGGCTCGACGCACAGGGTGTTGGAGCCGTCGTTCCACTGCTCGCGGGAGGCCGCGATCGGGTCGCCGCCGCCGCAGGGGATCAGCTTGACCTGGTCGACGCCGGTGGCGTCCTCCAGGACGTGCTCGAGGGTGTCCTCGATCAGGCGGATGTTCACGTCGCCCGGGTTCTTGCCGGCGGTCAGCTCGTAGACGCGCAGGGTGCCCATGATGGCGGGGTGGATCGTGAACTTATCGACGTCGATCTGGGTGAAGACCGTGTCGAGGTGCATGAAGGCGCGCGAGACCGGGATGTCGAAGGCCAGGATGCGCTCGACCTTGGAGTCGGAGTTCCAGAAGATGTTCTGGGCCATGACGTCGATGGCGGCCGCCTGGGTGCGCTGGGAGATGCCGACGGCGAGGGTCTTCTCGTTGATGTTCAGCACGTCGCCGCCCTCGGTGTGGAACTGGCAGTCGCGGCGGAAGTACAGGGAGACGTCCTTGTAGTCGGGGTGGTACTTGAAGACGTACTTGCCGTACAGGGTCTCGCGGTTGCGGGTGACCGAGTACATGCGGTTGAGGTTGACGCCCTCGCCGACGACCGCGAACGGGTCGCGGGTGAAGTAGAGGTTGGGCATCGGGTCGATGATCAGATCGGACTCGGACTCGGAGTTGACCAGGGAGTCGAGGGTCGTGGACGCCGTGAGGGGCATGTCGATCTCGGCCTTGGTCATGCCGGCCATGGTCTTCTTGACGAACTCGAGGTTGTCCTCGATGGAGTCCAGCTTCTCGCGGACGATCTGCGGCATGTGCTGGCCGCGGATGCCGGCCTCGGCGATGTACTGGTCGGTGAACTCGGCGCGGGCGCCGGGGACCTGGTCGAACACCTCGGCGACGAGGTTCTCGAGGTAGAGCACCTCCACGCCCTGGTCCCTCAGGATCTGGGCGAAGGTGTCGTGCTCCTGCTGTGCGACCTCCAGGAACGGGACGTCGTCGAACAGGAGTCGCTCGAGCTCGTCGGGCGGCAGGTTGAGGAGCTCGTCGCCGGGACGGTGCAGGCAGACCTTCCTGAGCTTGCCGATCTCGGAAGGCACGTGCAGACCTTTCGTCATGGCCTCCTACCTTTCTTTCGGGCCTTACTGGCCGAATGTATCAGCGCCCCTCCATATGGGACGCTGCTTGCTGACAGCTCTAGTTATATCCAAAAATCACCCGCAATTCCACCTCGCCCCCGAACGGTCAACAAAGTGCGATGAACGGTATATCGCATGTGATTCCCCCATGATGTACTTCGGCGTTCTAAAGTAACTTTTCTAAGGTAAACGCTCTTTTTTCTTAAAAATCATTCGCAATTACAACTCCAATCTTACGATTAAGAATTGCATATCTAAAACGGTTTTATGTATATAAATGACGCTTGTTCGTGTTTCTGTCTGTATTCGATGATATTCAGCTACCTATCATTCTTATTCACACATACTCACCAGTTGAGTGAGGATATAGACCGTTTTTCACAACGCGACGGGCGTCAGCTCTATGGCCTGTCAGCGTAAGAAGTAGGTAAAGATACCGTTCACGCGATACGTCCGTGCCATAGGTCGACTAAATTGAGACAATAGTGAATAGTGTTAGGCAACCGTCCCCTGCGGGGACTGAACGGACAGATGCATATGCCGAGCAAAATCGAAAAAAAGCAAGCCGCCGCAAAGCTGCGCAAACCGCCGCGCGACTTCTCGTACACGCAGAACCGAGAGCTCAGCTGGCTGCGCTTTGACAACCGTGTGCTTGACGAAGCCTTCGACGAGACCGTTCCGCTGTTCGAGCGTCTAAAGTTCGTGTCGATTTTCGAGTCTAACCTCGACGAGTTTCTCATGGTGCGCGTGGGCGGCCTATCCGATCTGGCAGAGCTCAAAAAACAGCCTGTCGACAACAAGAGCAATATGACCGCCTCCGAACAGGTCGATGCTGTCATGGCCGAAATGCCCGGGCTCCTTACCCGATGGGAGTCCATCTTTAAGAGCATCGAGGGCAAGCTCGACGCCCTGGGCGTTCACCGCGCGCGTGTCGATTCGCTTACGCCCGAGGAGCGCACCTTTGTAACCCGCTACTTCCAGGCCTACGTGTCGCCGGTCATCTCACCGCTGGTGATTGACCCACGCCACCCCTTCCCCAACCTGCGCAACGGCGCACTCTACCTGGCCTGCGGCCTTGACGGCGTCACCGACGAGGAGAGCCTGCTGGGCCTTATCGAGATCCCCGCCTCGATGAACCGCGTGGTCGAGATCCCCTCGCCCACCGGCACCTACTCCTACATTCTGCTCGAGGACGTCATCCTCGCCTGCCTGGACAGCTGCTTTGGCTCCTATAAGCCGCTCGACCGCGCGCTCATCCGCGTCACCCGCAACGCCGACATCGATCCGGACGGCGAGGGCGTCGAGGAGGAAGAGGACTACCGCCAGCACATGAAGCGCATCCTCAAGAAGCGCCTGCGCCTGCAGCCGGTAGTGCTCGCGGTCTCGGGGTCGCTCGAGAAGGCGACGCTCAAGACCATCCGCAAGGCGCTCGAGCTTTCTCGCCGCTCGGTCTTTACCTGCGATATCCCGCTCGACCTGGGCTACGTCTTTGGCATTGAGGGCAAGATTCCCGAGCACCTGCGCAACGAGCTGCTCTTTACGCCGTTTAAGCCGCAGCCCAACCCCACCATCGATATGACCCGCTCCATCCGCGAGCAGGTGCTGCAGCACGACAAGCTGCTCTTTTACCCTTACGAGGCCATGAACCCCTTCCTGGATCTGGTGCACGAGGCCGCCTACGACCCCGAGTGCATCTCACTGCGCATCACGCTCTACCGCGTGGCCAAGCAGAGCCGTCTGTGCGAGTCGCTGATCGATGCCGCCGAGAACGGCAAAGAAGTTACGGTGCTCATGGAGCTCCGCGCCCGCTTCGACGAGCAGAACAACATCGAGTGGGCCGAGCGCCTGGAAGAGGCAGGCTGCACCGTCATCTACGGCTCCGAAGGCTTTAAGTGCCACTCCAAGATCTGCCAGCTCACCTATCGCGAGGGCATGGCGCTTACACGCCTGACGCTGTTGGGCACCGGCAACTTTAACGAGAAGACGGCCAAACTCTACAGCGACTTTATGCTCATGACCGCCCATCCCGGCATCGGCGAGGACGCCAACTTGTTCTTCCGCAACCTGTCGCTGGGCAACCTGCGCGGCGATTACCGCTTCCTGGGCGTGGCGCCGGTCGGCCTCAAGCCGCTCATCATGCGCGGCCTGGATCGCGAGATCCAGCGCGCCCTCGCTGGCGAGCCCGCCCGTGTGTTCTTTAAGCTCAACTCGCTCACCGACCGCGAGGTCATCGACAAGATCGCCGAGGCATCGTGCGCAGGAGTCCGCGTGGACATGATTATCCGCGGCATCTCGTGCCTCAAGCCGGGCGTTCCGGGCAAGACTGAGAACGTGCATGTCCGTTCTATCGTCGGACGCTTTTTGGAGCATGCGCGCGTTTACGCCTTTGGCGTGGACTCGGACATGATCTATCTGAGCTCGGCCGACATGATGACGCGCAACACCGAGCACCGCGTGGAGATCGCTTTCCCCGTGCTCGACCCCACCTGCCGCGCCCTGGTGCACGAGTACATGGGCATGCAGCTGCGCGACAACGTGAAGGCCCGCAGCCTCACGAGCGACGGCACCTGGGTCCCCGTGGAGCGTGCAGAGGGTGAGAAACCTTTCAACTCGCAGGAAGCCCTGCTGGAGCGTGCCTATCGCAACGCCGAGCCCGCCGCCGAGGCAAAGCCCGCCCCTGCTCCTGAACCGCAAGCGGCCACACCCGAGGTTCAGAAGGTCCAGGCGACCGTCATTGAGCCCGAGCCTGCACCTGCACCTCAGCCCGAGCCGCAGGTCACCAAGCCCGCACCCGAGACGAGCGCCCGTCGCGATAAGCCCGCCGGCAAGACCAAGGCCATCGAGCGCCATCGCCCCGGCCGCGTGCGCATGGGCCTGGGCCTGATTGGCCTGGGTCTTAAGACGCTCATTACCGGCAAGACGAAATAGTCGTTTGTAGAAGCAGTTTGTAGAAGCGCCCCGCATTTGAGGAAAGCCTCGGATGCGGGGCGCTTTTCCCTGCTACCATGGTGCGAACAACAACGCGAATGACAGGCAGGGATATGAAGCTCACTATAGAATCGATGACCTACGGCGCCGACGGTCTGGCGCACGCCGACAACGGTAAAGCCGTCTTTGTGCAGGGCGCCGTGGCAGGCGACACCGTCGAGGCCGAGGTCGTACAGGACGGTAAGTCGTTCATGCGCGCCCGCACCACCGAGATTCTGGAGCCAAGCCCCGATCGCATTCAGCCTCCCTGCCCCTTCGTGGGCATCTGCGGCGGCTGCTCGTGGGGCAATCTCTCGCGCGCGGCACAGCTCGCCGCCAAGGAGCAAAACCTGCGCTCCACGCTCGAGCGCATCGGCAAGTTCGCTCCTGAGCAGGTCGATGAGCTGGTGCAGCCCATCCGCCACACCAAGGACGACTGGGGCTACCGCAATAAAATCGAGCTCGAACCGACCGTCGTCAACGGTCGCGTGCGCCTTGGCATGCACGGTGTCGACCCCAGCAAAATCGTGACCGTCGATGCGTGTCCGCTGTTCGATAAGCGTTTCCCAAAGGCGCTCAAATCGGTCGTCGGCGCACTCAACTATCTAAGCGGCAGCCATAACTTGGGGCTCGAACGCGTGGGCATTCGCGCATCGCGCCGCACCAAGGCACTCGAGGTCGCACTCTGGACGCCCACGGGTTCCTTCCCGCGCTCGCAGGTCTCGCGCGTGCTGGCAGACGCCGCGCACCCTACGAGCGTAGTGCGCGTCATGAGCAAGGGCGAAAAGAAGGCCCGACGTGTCTCCAAAGTCGAGATGCTTGCCGGCGAGGGCTCGTGGACCGAGAATATCGCCGAAGGCCAGATGCGCTTATCTGCCCCGTCGTTTTTCCAGGTCAATACCAAGGGCGCCGAGATTTTGATTGAGCTCGTTATGGAGGCGCTCGACCCGCAGGAAGACGAGCTTGCCGTGGACCTGTACTGCGGCGCCGGCACCTTTACCCTGCCGCTCGCCCGCCGCTGCGACTTTGTCGCCGCCGTCGAGGCCTACGGCCCCGCCGTGCGCGATCTACGCCGCAACTTGGAGATCAACAAGCTCGATAACGTCGACGTCATTGGCGGAGACGCGGTGCGCGAGTTCCCCGACCAGGATGCCGACGTCTTGGTGGTCGACCCGCCGCGCGCAGGCCTCGCCCCCGAGGCGATCGACCTTATCGCCAGCACGAGTGCTCGCGATGTCGCCTACGTGAGCTGCGACCCGGCCACCCTGGCGCGCGATCTCAAACGCTTTGTCGAAGAAGGCACCTTCTCCCCCGTAAAGATCACGCCAGTCGACCTGTTCCCACAAACCTTCCACTGCGAGACCGTCGTCCACCTTAGGCGCAACTAGTCACTTAATCATTGCTCAGAAAAATCATTGGGAAATCGAGCGTGGCAAGCGGAGGTCTTCGGGGTATAAGACGGCTAATTGTATGCCGCCTATGAAAGGAACCCTCATGCCCAGCGTTGCCGTTCTCGCCGCCGATGGCTTTGAAACTATTGAATGCTTGACCATGGTCGATGTCATGCGTCGCGGCGGCGTGCGTGCCACGCTCGTCTCGATCATGCCCACGCGTGAGGTCGTAAGCTCGCTGCAGATTCCCGTAACTTGCGATGCACTCTTTGACGAGATCAACTTTGACGAGTATGACTGCGTCGTGCTGCCCGGCGGTCTGCCCGGTGCCACCAACCTGCGCGCCGACCAGCGCGTCTGTGACGTAGTTTGCGAGTTCGCCGCGACCAAGCATGTTGCCGCCATCTGTGCCGCCCCGTTTATCCTGGGCGAGCTTGACCTGCTCGAGGGACGCCGCGCCACGTGCTTCCCCGGCTTTGAGAAGAGCTTCCCCGAGGGCGCCTATACCGGCGACAAGGTCACGCACGACGGCAACATCATCACCGCTAGCGGCATGGCCCAGTCGCTCCCCTTTGCGCTCGAGCTGCTGCGTACGCTCGCCGGCGACAAGGCTGTCGAGAAGGTTGCCGAGGGCATTCAGCTATGATTTTGGCTTCGCAATCACCGCGCCGCATCGAGTTGATGCGCGAAGCGGGCTACGACATCCGCGTCATTCCCGCTGACATCGACGAGACTCCTTTTGATGACGAGGCCCCGCTTACGCTTGTCGAGCGCTTAGCTCGCGCTAAGGCTGCCGCCGTTGCCGCCGAGCACGCCGAGCCCAGTGAGCTGACCATCGCGGCCGACACCATCGTCACCTTCGATGGCAAGATTTTGGGTAAGCCGGCAAACGAGGACGAAGCCCGCACCATGCTCCACGAGCTCTCGGGGCGCACGCATCAGGTCGCAACCGGCGTCTGCATCGTTAGAGCTGGAGACGCCACAGCCCCGCACGCCGCCGAGAGCCTGTCGTTTGTCGATGTGACCGACGTGACGTTCTACGAGCTCACCGACGAGCAGATTGAGCGCTACGTCGCCTCGGGCGAGCCCATGGACAAAGCCGGCGCCTACGGCATCCAGGGCGTCGGCGGGCGCATGCTCGTGCACGATATTTCGGGCGACTTCTACAACGTGGTGGGCCTGCCCATCGCTCGCGTCGCGCGCGCGATTCAAAAACTATCGTAATTGCATCTGGCGCTGGGTATCCCCCAGCGCCTACAATTTTGGCGTACCGTACGGATCCCGACCGGGCATAAGGCCCGGCGGAAAACCGATAGGAGTAAAACATGGATACACTGCTTGAGGCCATTGACGTTTGCGATGTCGATGGCTTTTGCTTTGGCAACTATACGGACGAGGAGGCCGGCACCGGTTGCACCGTAATCGTTGCACCCGAGGGCGCCACCGGCGGTGTTGACGTTCGCGGCGGTGCCCCGGCATCGCGCGAGACCGACCTGCTGCGTCCCGAGAACACCGTGGACAAGGTCCACGCCGTCTGCCTTTCGGGCGGATCGGCCTTTGGTCTGGAGGCCGCAAGCGGCGTCGCCCGCGAGCTCGAGAGCCGCAGCATCGGCCTTCCCGTCGGCCCCACGCAGGTGCCCATCGTGTGCTCCAGCTGCATCTTCGACCTCGCCTTTGGCGACCCCACCGTACGCCCCGACATCGAGGCCGGCATCTCCGCCGTGCGCGAGGCGCTTGACAATACCCCCACCACGCTCGAGCAGGGCAATGTAGGTGCCGGCACCGGTGCCACCGTAGGCAAGCTCATGGGCCCCGCCACCTGCATGAAGGCCGGCCTTGGCGCTGCCGCCGTGGCGCTCGGTCCCGTTAAGGTAGGCGCCGTGGTCTCGGTCAACGCCTGCGGCAATGTCGTCGACCCCTTCACCGGCGAATGGGTCGCTGGCATGCGCGCTGCAGCAGATAGCGACCAGATCGTCGACATGGAGCTCGCAGCCTTTGCCGCCGCCGGCTCTATGCAAATGCCACTCGACCGCACCAACACCACCATCAGCTGCATCGTCACCAACGTTGAGCTCACCAAGGCTCAGGCCACCAAGGTCTCCCAGATGGCCGCAGACGCCTATGCGCACGCCATCCGCCCCACGCACACCACCAACGACGGCGACACCATCTACACCCTCGCCAGCGGCAAGCTAGACGCTCAGACGAGCGCCGCCGTTCCCCTAGACCTGCTGGGCATGCTCGCCGTAAGGGCCCTACAGACCGCCATCGTAAACGGAGCCAAAACCGCCAAAACCTCCCACGGCATCCCCGGCGCCGCGAAGTAACTTCACTCGACCGTCGGTCGGAGGCGGGCGGGCGTTACGTTTGCTGCTCTACAGTCCTATGCAAGACGAAGGCCACATTAAGTGGCCTTCTTTG
>CAJMMX010000056.1 GCA_905214615.1 uncultured bacterium
GGCCGGTGCCTACCATATGGAGTACTGGATTGAGCTGGGCATTCTGGCGAGCTACCTGATTCCGTCGCTGGCCCTTGGCGTCGTCTTCCGCCGCCCGGTCATCAAAGCCAACGACTGGATCATCGAAAAGCTGGAGTCGACTAAGTTGATCTAGTTCAGCCAGGTAAACGCCGTCGGAACATCGAGATCTTCCAGTTTGATACTTTATTATGCTGGATTGCGATGCAACACCGGTTGTTGCTACAGTAGCGGGGCGTGCCGGGGGTCCGGCGCGTCCCGTTTTTATTTGACCATGAGGCGGCACGCAGCCATACGCGTGCGGACACCACGCCCAGATTGAGTGTGAGGATGTTCCATGGCCCAATACGCTGCCAACGAAATCGAAAACTTGCCCGATAGCCCAGTAGCCCGTGAGGATTTGGGCGCGGGCGGTATTCCCCGGGGCGCCGGCGCACGCTCTCCGCTGTTCTGGAAGGTTCTGCTCCTTTCGGTGGCGGTCATCTGGGGCTACTCCTTTACCACTATGAAGGACGCACTCGGCACCATTCCGGTGTTCGCGCTGCTCTATGTACGTTTTCTGCCCGCAGCGTTGGTCATGTTTGCCGTCTTCCACAAGCGCATCATCGCGCACCTCAACGCTCGCAACCTGATCGTTGGCCTGAGTATGGGCGTGCTCATGTGGGCGGCCTATGCGTTGCAGACGGTCGGTCTGGCACATACTACGGCGGGCAAGAATGCTTTTTTGACGGGCACGTATTGCATCCTTGTGCCGTTCGCGAGCTATTTCCTGAGCGGCGAAAAGCTCACGCGCTACAACTTGGGTGCCGCGCTGCTGTGCCTAGCGGGCATTGGCCTCGTCGCACTCGATAGCGTTGAATTCAACATTGGTGACGTCATTACGCTGGCGGGTGCGGCCTTTTTCGCCATCCAGATGGCGGTGACTGCCAAGTACGGTCGCAAAATGGACATCAACGTCATCACGTTTTGGATGTTTGTGGGCAACGGCGTGCTGAGCCTGGCAACGTCGCTGCTATTCGAGACCCAAGCGCCTCTGTCCGTGTGGACGCCGAGCTTTATCAGTGCGATGGCGTTTCTCTCGGTGGGCTGCACATGCGCGGCTCTGCTCATCCAAAACGTCGGCCTGGCGCATGTCCCGGCCTCGACGGGCTCGCTGCTCCTTTCGATGGAGTCGCCTTCGGGTGTGCTGTTCTCGGTGCTGCTGATGGGGGAGGCGCTCACCTCGCGCCTGCTCGCCGGCTTTGCGCTCATCTTCCTGTCGATTATCTTGAGCGAGACTCACTTCGATTTTTTGCGTCGAAAGCCGCGCCCGCAATTGTAAACAACTTGTTGCGCCGCCCTCCCGGGGCGGCATTTTTTATGCCTCGCCCTTAAAGTAGTACCTTGCACTTTACGCTATCAAAGTGCTTGCTGCAAAAACGATACTGGAGGGCATCTATGGCACCAGCTTTGTCCGATCTTCAACCGCAATCAGCGCCCAAGGCCACCGCAGCGGCGCAGACCGCTATCGGTGACGGTCTCGTTGCAGAAGCTCAGGCTTTTGCAGACGAGCTCGCTGCGTGGCGACACGATCTCCACCAGATGCCCGAGCTGGGTAATAGCCTCCCACAGACCTCTGCGTATATCCAAGCGCGCCTGACTGAGATGGACATCCCATTTGCCACGCTCGTTGATGGTTCCTGCGTTGTGGGCCTTGTCGGCGCCGGTGCCGCCGCGGCCCAAGGCAATGGCGTCTGCACGGACGAGCAGGCCGGTACGGTCATCATGCTCCGTGGCGACATGGATGCCCTGCCCGTTGCCGAAGAGTCAGGTGAGCCTTTCGCCTCTACGAACGGCTGCATGCACGCATGCGGACACGATATGCACGCAACGGCGTTGCTTGGAGCGGCGCGCCTGCTCAAGGCCCGCGAGTCCGCGCTTGTTGATGCCAACGCCACGGTTAAGCTGCTGTTCCAGCCGGGCGAGGAAACCTTTGAGGGTGCCCGCGCCGCCATCGCCGACGGTCTGCTGCAGAACCCGCGCCCCCAGGTCGCCTTTGCCATGCATGTCAATAGCCAGTCGCCGCTTGGCCTGGTGCTCTACGGCAGCCCGGCGCTCTCGGGCGTGTACGGTTTTCGCATCACGCTTCAGGGCAAGGGCGGCCATGGCTCGAGCCCCGAGATCTGCATCGACCCCATCACGGCCGGCGTCCATGTGCATCTGGCGCTTCAGGAGCTCATCTCCCGCGAGGTGCCGGCGGCCAAGGAGGTCGCGCTTACCGTTGGCAAGTTCGCCGGCGGTCAGGCCGCAAATGTCATCCCCGACACTTGTGTGCTCGAGGGAACGCTGCGTGGCTTCGACGTCGAGCTCATGGAGCGCCTCAAGACCCGCATCGCGGAGGTCGTCAAAGGCGTTGCCACGACCTATCGTACGCCGGCGACTATCGAGACACTCTCGGATGTTCCCCCGCTCGTACTCGACGACGGCATGACGCAGGCGTCGCTTGGCTACGTGGGCGCGGTGCTGCCCAAGTCCGCCTTCCTGCCGCTGTTCCACGCCATGGCGAGCGAGGACTTCGCGTTGATCTCGAGCGAGATCCCGAGCGCGTACTTTACCGTGGGCGCTGCTGTGACTGATACGGACGAGCATTTTGCTCAGCATCATCCCAAGGCACGTTTTAGCGATGCCGAGCTTCCCCTTGGCGCCGCGGCTTATGCCGCCGTCGCTTTGGGCTACATCGCCGACCACCGGTAGCACCCAATCTTGCTACTCGTTTGCTTAAAAAGGAACAGTATGTCTCAGCAACGTAAGTTCTTCCCCGGCTGGCTCGTGGTGGCCTCCGGCTTTGTGATCATGGCCACGTGCTACACCATTTTCGTCAACTGCATGAGCCTGTTCCAGCCGTTGATCGTCAGCGACCTGGGCATTTCCCTTGCGCAGTACACCATCTCCAACGCCCACTATCGCTGCGTCTAAGCAGTTTGGCATGGCCGACCTGGGTAAGGTCACGGGCACCATTACCTCGCTCGAGATGGTTGGCGGCACGGTGGGCGCCATCGTCTCGGGAATACTGTTCGATGCCACGGGCTCCTTTACGAGCACATGGATCGTGTGTCTGGCGTGCTCGGTGGCAATGCTGGTGTTCCTGCTGGCGTCTGAGCCCATCGCGGCTAAGCTGCGCGCGAGCGTGGCGGGGGAGTAGGGACGACGTCGCTCGTAGCTCTTTGCCCCGTTTTGTCCGTGGCTGCCTTGGAAGCCGAATGGATGCTCGTACCGTCATTCGGTTTCCCATGTAGCCACGGGCTCAAGAGATGACCCGAAGTCTTTCCGTCCAACGGATTTTGTGATCCGAAGAGGCGGAAGGATTGCAGATTGCACACCGCGGCGGCGCATCTGGCCGAACGAGTCCCCATCCCCTCGTTCGGTCAGATGCACCGCCGCTGTTTGTGTTTGTGCCGTATAATGACCACTACCTATGACGCGATACAAAAGAAAGGTGTTTGCCCATGCAGGCACAGAAGGCGGAGGGAACCCGCGACCTTATCGGCGCTGAGATGCGCGCTTGGCAAAAGATGCAGCAGATCGCTGCCGGCGTGTTCGAGCCGTTTGGCTTTAAGCCCATCGAGACGCCCGCCATCGAGCAGGTGGACGTGTTTGTCCACGGCATCGGCCAGTCGACCGACGTCGTGCGCAAGGAGATGTTCCGCGTGTTTAGCGGCGCCAACCTGGAGCGCGTCTTTACCGAGGGCACCGATACCAAGCTCAAGCCCAAGCAGCGCCTGGCGCTTCGTCCCGAGGGCACGGCTGGCGTGGTGCGCGCCGTCGTGGAGAACAACTTGGTGCCCCAGGGCTCCACGCCGTTTAAGGCTTACTACGCCGAGGCCATGTTCCGTGGCGAGCGTCCCCAGAAGGGTCGCCTGCGCCAGTTCCACCAGGTGGGCATCGAGTGGCTCGGTGCTCCCGATCCGGCGGCAGACGCCGAGTGCATCATTATGCTCATGGAGTTTTACAAGCGCCTGGGCTTCGATCTGTCCAAGCTCCGTCTGCTCATTAACTCGATGGGCGATGCCCAATGCCGTCCGGCCTATCGCGAGCAGGTTAAGCAGTTCATTCTCGACCATGCCGATGAGATGTGCGACGAGTGCCGCGAGCGCGCCGAGCTTAACCCGCTGCGCGCCTTCGACTGCAAGAACGACCACTGCCGCGAGATCATGGCCGACGCCCCGCTGATGGGCGACAACCTGTGCGATGAGTGCCGCGAGCACTACGAGCAGGTCAAGCGCTATCTGGACGCCGCCGGTATCGAGTACGTCGAGGATCCCACCCTGGTGCGTGGCCTGGACTACTACACCCGTACCGTCTTTGAGGTCGAGGCTCCCGGCGCCGGTGTCGGCTCCATCGGTGGCGGCGGTCGCTATGACGGCTTGGTCGAGCTCGAGGGCGGCAAGCCCACGGCCGGCGTCGGCTTCGCCGTCGGTTTTGAGCGCGCCCTGCTGGCCCTGCAGGCCTTTGGCAGCGACCTGGGCGCCGATGAGACCCCGTGCGTCTACGTTGCCAACGCCGGCAAGGATCTGCGTCAGAACGTCTTTGCCATTACGCAGCAGCTTCGCGCCGCAGGGATCGTGACCGAGGCCGACTACCAGGGTCGTTCGCTCAAGGCCCAGTTTAAGCAGGCCGACAAGGTGGGCGCCAAGCTCATCCTGGTCCTGGGTGGCGACGAGCTTGCCGCCGGCAAGGTCAAGGTGCGCGACATGCAGAGTCACGACGAGGTTCTCGTCGATTTGGCCAACGTGGTCGAGGCGGTTCGCGAGCGCCTGTAGCGCATGTTTTTTGAGCTGCGGGGCTGCTAACGTGCCCTGCTCATGGAGAGCGATTGTTACGGGGGTGTTTCGCTTTTATGCGGAATGCCCCCGTTTGCGTATGCCGTCCACCGAGAAATACGACCATTTGGGGCAAAAACCCTTGCAATGCAGAAAATACTTTTGTGTGGTAAAGCGCAATCAGCTCCGAAAGTTTTTGCCGAGTGCCTATAATGGATACCGCATGTTACGTGCATAGAAGGAGGAATGGGAGGAAACGTGGCTGAGAACCTAAGCAACCAGTCTGTACCCGAAGCCGCGGCGCGCGTCGCTGCCGTGGTCAACCGCCTCGTTAACCGAATCGGCTCGAATGCCGAGTCCAAGGAGCGTCTCGCCGAGATCGAGATCCCCGAGGAGCTGCGCGACAATCTGGCGCTGTTCTTGCGCCTGGAGCGCCGTGTGCTTAGCGAGTATGATCCCGAGATCGCGGACCTGTTCGACAAGATTTTGACAGCCGAGATTGTGGCCAATGCCGGCAACCCCGGTAGCCGTGCCGCTGACGAGGCCGTCGACGAGCAGGGCGTGCCCACCGCCGACGAGCCCACCGCCGTGGCATTTCGTGAAGTCGTCGATCTGATCGATAGTCTGCCGCTCGATAAGCAGCAGGTTATCGTCCGCGCCTTTACGAGCTTCTTCCACCTGGCAAACCTGTCTGAGGAGAACTACCGTGTGGCGCAGCTGCGCGAGCGTGAGGCCGGTGCGTCGACCGATACCGAGGTCGATCCCGCCAACGAGCTCACCGTCGCCTATCACCAGCTGGTGAATGAGCTGGGCGTCGAGGGCGCCAACGAGCTGCTCGGCAAGCTTGAGTTCCACCCCGTCTTTACCGCGCATCCCACTGAGGCCCGTCGTAAGGCCGTCGAGGGCAAGATTCGCCGTATCTCCAACCTGCTGGAGGAGCGTCCGCGTCTGGGTGGCTCCGACCTGGTGGAGAACGAGCGCCATATGCTGCAGGAGATCGACGCCCTGGTGCGTACGAGCCCCATCGCGCTCAAGAAGCCCACGCCGGTCGAGGAAGCCGATACCATCATCGACATCTTCGATAACACGCTGTTCGACGTTATCCCTGTCATCTATCGTCGTTTTGACGACTGGGTGCTGGGCGACAAGGCCGGCACCGTGCCGCCGCTGTGCCCGGCGTTCTTCCATCCCGGCAGCTGGATCGGTTCCGACCGCGACGGTAACCCTAACGTCACCGCCAAGGTGAGCCGTGAGGTCGCCGCCAAGTACTTCACCCACATGGTGCTCAAGCTCGAGGACAAGTGCCGCCGCATTGGCCGCAACCTTACGCTCGAGGCCACCTACAGCAAGCCGTCTGCCGAGCTCATCAACCTGTGGAACCATCAGGTCGAGATGAGTACCCAGTACACGGCTCGCGCCGAGCTGATTTCCGAGCACGAGCCGCATCGCGCCGTCATGCTCGTCATGGCCGACCGTCTGAACGCCACCGTGCGCCGTATCACCGACACCATGTACCACAGCGCCGATGAGTTCCTGGAGGACTTGCGCGTCGTCCAGCGCTCGCTGGCTGCCTGCGGTGCCGTCCGTGCTGCCTACGGCCCGGTCCAGACCATCATCTGGCAGGTTGAGTCCTTCGGCTTCCACATGGTCGAGATGGAGTTCCGTCAGCACTCCGTGGTGCACGCCCGCGCCCTCAAGGATATCCACGAGAACGGTATCCATGGCGATCTGCAGCCCATGACGCGCGAGGTCATCGACACCTTCCGCGCTATCGGCTCCATCCAGAAGCGCTACGGCAAGAAGATGGCGCATCGCTACATCATCTCGTTCACCAAGAGCGCCCAGCATGTGGCCGACGTCTTTGAGCTTGCCCACCTGTCCTTTGCACACGAGGAAGACGTTCCCGAGCTCGATGTGATCCCGCTGTTTGAGCAGCTCGAGGACCTCGAGGGCTGCGTCGACGTGCTCGACCAGATGCTTACGCTGCCCGTGGTGCAAAAGCGCCTTGCCCAGACCAACCGTCGCATGGAGGTCATGCTGGGCTATTCCGACTCCTCCAAGGATGCCGGTCCTACCACGGCCATGCTCGCGCTGCACTCCGCGCAGGAGCGCATTGCCAAGTGGGCCGAGAAGAACGATATCGACCTGGTGCTCATGCACGGTCGCGGCGGTGCCGTGGGCCGTGGCGGCGGTCCGGCCAACAAGGCCGTGCTGGCGCAGCCCAAGGGTTCGGTCAACTGCTTCTTTAAGCTCACCGAGCAGGGCGAGGTCATCTTTGCCCGTTACGGCAACCGCACGCTGGCTCAGCGTCATGTTGAGTCCGTTGCCGCCGCAACGCTTTTGCAGTCGGCCCCGAGTGTCGAGAAGACCAACACCGAGACCACGCAGAAGTTCTGGGATATGGCCGAGAAGCTCAACGCCGCAAGCCACGAGCGCTATCTGGACCTGCTGAACACCGAGGACTTTACACCGTGGTTCTCGACCGTGACGCCGCTGACCGAGGTCGGTCTGCTGCCGATTGGCTCGCGTCCCGCCAAGCGCGGCCTGGGCGCCAAGTCGCTTGATGACCTGCGTACCATTCCGTGGATCTTCAGCTGGAGCCAGGCGCGCATCAATCTGGCCGCTTGGTACGGCCTGGGCACCGCTTGCGAGCAGCTGGGCGATCTGGACCAGCTTAAGGCTGCCTACCAGGAGTGGCCGTTCTTCCGCACGTTCATCGACAACATCGAGATGTCGATCGCCAAGACCGACCAGCGCATCGCCAAGATGTATCTGCACCTGGGCGATCGCCAGGATCTGTCCGAGAAGGTCTTCACCGAGATGCAGCTCACCCGTAAGTGGGTCCTTGCCATCGTCGGTGACGAGTGGCCGCTGCAGCGCCGCCGCGTGCTCGGCTGCGCCGTTCGCGTGCGCAATCCCTACGTCGACGCCCTGTCCATCGCCCAAGTCCGCGCCCTTCGCGAGGTGCGTATGAACCAGGACGAGATGGCGGAGGAGAAGAAGGCCGAGTATATGAGCCTGATTCTTTCGACTGTGACCGGCGTCTCGGCAGGACTGCAGAACACGGGGTAATCGATAGCCCTGTAGTCGTCCGGGCCCGCCATCAGCTTACTTTTAAGCACGTCCTCGGACATGCAAGAAGCCCTCGCTGCGCACTTCGTGCGGCGAGGGTTTCTTGCGTCCTGCGGAGTGTGCCTATAAGTAAGCTGATGGCGGGCCCTGCGATGTCCGGTCTTCGGCGGATTACTGCTGAGGAAAAGATAGCGCGCTTCGCGCACTCTGATGGGGCTTCGTGCTGCGGAATGCATTCAGAGGGAAACCCATCGGGCCCCTTCGTCCTCGGTCTTCGGGGATTAAAGCTGAGGAGAAGAATTGTGCGCTTCGCGCCTCGCGTCTTATCGATTGGGATTGAGATGCATTTGGCGCTTCTCGCCTTACGACTGTTCCGGCCGCGGTCCTTTTTGGGATCGCGGCCGTTTTGTTGTGGGTCAAATATGAACGTTGTGTTAATGAGTCGGTAGACGGTGGTGTTTTTCGGTGAGCGGCGTATCCTTCCAACGGTTTATCTAGTGTGTCAGTTGAAAGGAAGAGGGCGCTCGTCATTGTTTGAATGTGAACTGCCGTTTGACCACAAGACGTTGCATCTGGAACTCGAGGATAAGAACTTCGCGGGTGTGATGGAAGGTCACCAAAACGAGTTTAAGACTACGAAATCGCAGGAAGAGCTGGTAGAGGAGTCGCTTGCCAACCCTTATGGCTCGCCTTCGCTCGAGGAGCTTTGTGCTGGCAAAAAGGACATCGTCATCATTAGCTCCGATCATACGCGTCCCGTTCCCTCGCGTGTGACGATGCCTATTCTGCTGCATCACATTCATGCCGCTGCGCCCGAGGCCCGTGTGCGTATTCTGGTTGCTACGGGCATGCACCGTCCGTCGACGCACGAGGAGCTCGTCAACAAGTATGGCGAGGAGATCGTTGCCAACGAGGAAATCGTCATGCACGTCGCAACTGACGACAGCATGATGAAAAAGATCGGCACCCTGCCTTCTGGTGGCGAGTGCATTATCAACAAGATCGCTGCCGATTGCGACCTGCTGCTTGCAGAGGGCTTCATTGAGCCGCACTTCTTTGCCGGTTTCTCTGGTAGCCGCAAGTCCGTCCTGCCTGGCATCGCCAGCTACAAGACCATCATGTACAACCACAACGGTCAGTTTGTGAACGATTCCCACTCGCGTGCCGGCAACCTGTGCCACAACCACGTGAGCGAGGATATGTTTGCCGCTGCCGAGATGGCTCACCTTGCCTTTGTGCTCAACGTGGTGCTCAACGGCAAGCACGAGGTCATTGGCTCCTTTGCCGGCGACATCCACAAGGCGCACGAGGCCGGCTGCGACTTCGTGAAGAGCCTTGCCGGCGTTGAGCCCGTCGAGTGCGAGATTGCCATCACTACCAACGGTGGTTACCCGCTCGACCAGAACATCTATCAGGCCGTGAAGGGCATGTGCGCTGCCGAGGCCACGCTTCCCGAGGGCGGTGTGATCATCGATGTCGCCGGTTGTGCCGACGGTCACGGTGGCGAGGGCTTCTATCACAACATCGCCGACAACGATCCGGCAGAGTTTGAGCGCGCCTGCATCGACCGTCCCAAGGACGAGACCCTGCCCGACCAGTGGACGAGCCAGATCTTTGCCCGCATCCTGGCGCATCACCCCGTGATCATGGTCACCGACCTGTGCGATCACCAGATGCTCAAGGATATGCACATGACGCCGGTCAACACTATCGAGGAGGCGCTCAAGCTCGCCTTTGAGATGAAGGGTGCCGATGCCAAGGTTGCCGTCATTCCCGATGGCCTGGGCGTTGTCGTCGCGCAGCACTAGTGCGTGGCCCAAACGAATCGTTTATAACCGACAAGAAAGATAAGGTTTTATGCTTACCAAACTCCTCTGCGAATTCGGCGCGACGGCCCTCATGATCGTCTTTGGCGTGGGCGTGCACTGCGATACCGTGCTCAAGGGCACCAAGTATCAGGGCTCTGGTCATATGTTTGCCATCACCACCTGGTCTTTTGGTATCTCGGCCTGCCTGTTTATCTTTGGCGGCGCCGTGTGCATGAACCCCGCCATGGTGCTTGCCCAGTGCATCGTCGGCCTGGTGCCGTGGGGCAACTGCATCCCCTTCATGCTTGCCGATATGCTCGGCGGCTTTGTGGGTGCCGTGATCGCTTGGTTTATGTATGCCGATGAGTTCAAGGCTTCCGAGGGCGTCGTCGACCCCATTGCCCAGCGCAACATCTTCTCGACCAACCCCACCACCGAGGGTACGAACTATGCCCGCAACTTCTTCTGCGAGGCCATCTGCACCTTCGTGTTCATTAGCGCCATCCTTGCTGCTGCTAGCCGTGCTGGCGAGAACGTTTTGATGCTCGCCATCTGCGTCGGCCTGATTGTCTGGGCCGTTGGCATGGGCATGGGCGGCATCACCGGCTTCGCCATGAACCAGGCACGCGACCTTGGTCCCCGCATGGCCTATCAGGTGCTACCGATCAAGAACAAGGCTGACAACAACTGGAAGTATGGTCTGCTTGTTCCTGGCATCGCGCCGTTTGTCGGTGCTATTGTGGCCGCGCTGTTTGTGCATGGTTTCTTGGGCATGTTCTAGTCGAAGGCTACATAGTTGTCCGCTGGCCGCATGGGGTAACTTCCCAGCGCGTCCTCGGACATGCAAAAAGGCTCGCTGCGCACTTCGTGCGGCGAGCCTTTTTGCGTCCTGCGGAATGCGCTGGGAAGTTACCCCATGCGGCCAGCTGCGGGATCTTTGCTGCGCTCGAGCAAGCAACCCAACATATATCTGAATTTGGATGGGAGGGGCTTGTTGCTGATAGGGGCGTTGAGCTGTTGTTGACACTTTGGGATGCGTGGCGCCCTAGGTTGGGGTGATGCTTTGGGATGAGCTTCTTACTTAGCTGAAGAGGGGCTGTATGGCTGAGAGGTAGTCTTTGGCTACGTTGGATTTGTTGGCTTGGAAGTTGTGCCAGGCCCACCATTGGACCATTCCTACGAAGCTTGAGGCTATGTGGTGTAGTAGGAAGCTTCGGTCCATGGTGGCGGCGGGGCCGTTTGGGTCGGTGGGGACGGTTTCGGCTGCTCGTGACATGATGGTCTTGCGTAAGCAGTCGGCGAAGACGCGTGAGCCGGCGCCGGCTACGAGGGCTCGTACGCCCTGGCGGCGTTCCCAGAGGTTGTTGAGGATATGCTCGACTTGTACGAGCGGATCATCGAGCGGTGTGCCATCGTCGTCGAGGGCGTGGGTGCAGATGTCGCTCACGAGTTCGGACAGTAGGTCATCTTTGCTCTTGAAGAGGCCGTAGAACGTGGCCCGACCCACATGGGCGCGAGCGATGATGTCGCCGACGGTGATCTTGCCGTAGTCCTCCTCGCGAAGGAGCTCGGAGAATGCTGCAACGATGGCGGCGCGGCTTTTTTCCTTGCGGGCATCCATGGCTATGCGTCCGCGTGAACGAGCAGGCAGCGGAGCGTGCCGGAGCAGCCCTCGTAAGGGCGCTTGCCGGCGCCGTAGCCGACGGCCTCGATGTGGTAACGGACCGGCAGGTGCTCGGACGTGCGCAGTGCGGCGACGACGGCAGCGCCCGTGGGCGTCACGAGCTCACCAGCGACCGGTGCAGGCGTGAGGGCGATATTGCCCGCCTGACACAGGTTGACGACAGCGGGGACGGGAATGGGCATAAGGCCGTGGGCGCAACGGATGGTTCCGTGGCCCTCGGAGAGCGACTCGACCACGATATCCTCAATACCCAGATCGTCGAGGCAGATGGCAACGGAGCAGACGTCGACGACGGAGTCGACGGCGCCCACCTCATGAAACAGGACGGTGTCGGGCGTTTTGCCGTGAGCCTTTGCCTCGGCATCAGCGAGTACGGAAAAAATGGCGAGGGCGCGACGCTTGGCGCCATCGCTTAGCTGCGAGCCATCGATGATGGCGGTGACGTCCGCCAAAGAACGGTGGTGATGGCCGTGGGCGTGATGGTGACCCTCGTGGCCATGACCGTGGGCCTCATGGTCATGCTCGTGGCAGTGCTCGTGCTCGTGCTCGCCATGATCATGATGGTGGTGCTCATGCTCGTGTGTGTGCTCGGCAGCCGCTTTGTTGCCGTAGAGCCAGGCCATATCGTGATCGTGGTTCTCGAGTTCCTCTGCAAGCTGGACGTCAAAGTCGCAGGCGTCGATGCCATGCTTGCTTACGCGTGTGACGGCGATCGTAAAGCCGTCGACCGGCAGCGTGGCGAGCTGCTCGCGCAGGTGCTCCTCGCTGGCGCCTAGGTCGAGCAGGGCCGCGACGGTCATATCGCCGCTGATGCCCGAGGTGCCGTCGATGATAAGCGTGTGCTGATGATTGGACATGGAATGCTCCTTAACGGGCGCAGGGCGTGCCGGCGCCCAGATGATTGATAAGACTTGCCTGGTAGGCGGCACCAAAGCCGTTGTCGATGTTGACGACCGAAACGCCGCTGGCGCAGGAGTTGAGCATGGCGAGCAGCGCGGCTACGCCACCAAAGCTCGCGCCGTAACCCACGCTGGTGGGAACGGCTATGACCGGACAGCTTACCAGGCCGCCGACAACGCTCGCCAGTGCGCCCTCCATGCCGGCGATGGCGATGACCACCTGCGCCTGAGCAAGCTCCTCGGCATGCGCGAGTAGGCGGTGCAGGCCGGCGACACCTACGTCGTAGAGGCGGTCGACCTCGTTGCCATAGAACTCGGCCGTCAACGCGGCTTCCTCGGCGACGGGCAAGTCGCTCGTGCCGGCGCAGGCGACGACGATGCGTCCGTTACCGGTGGGGGAGGGCTTGCCGCCCACGAGGGCGAGCTGCGCGTCCGGGACATATCCCAGGTCGATGCCGTTGTCGAGGAGCTCCGAGATGCGGGCTGCTTTTTCGCTGTCCAGGCGTGTGACCAGGATGCGCTCCTGGCCGGCATCGCGCAGCGCTTCGATAATGGCGGCAATCTGCTTGGCGGTTTTACCCGCACCGTAGACAACCTCGCCGGCTCCCTGGCGCACCCCGCGCGAAAGATCGAGCTGCGCAAAGCCCAAATCGGCGGTCGGAGCCGTCTGGATGCGCGTAAGGGCGTCGGCGGGGGTGACTGATCCGCCGGCAACATCGCTCAGCAGCTGCTCTAGATCTCGCTTATCCATATATGTTCCCTTCGACGGCGCAAAGTCTAGCACTCAAAGGGTATGTTTCCGAACACTAAGACAAAATTGTTCGGAAACTATAGGACGGATTGATTCAATTGTTAGACGGATCGATTAGTCACGCAGGATGATGTCCATGGCGAGCATCAGGTTGCGCTCGTCGATGGCAAACGGGGCAGCTTCGCGCGTCTTGGGCTTGGCGCAAAACGCGATGCCCGTGCCCGCGGCCTGAATCATGGGGATGTCGTTGGCGCCGTCGCCGATCGCGACGGTATGGGCCATATCGACGCCGCACTCAACTGCCCAGTCCAGCAGCTGGATGAGCTTGGACTCCTTGGTCACAATGCCGGCAGCCAACTTACCGGTGAGCTTGCCGTCCACGACTTCCAGGCGGTTGGCCAGGCAAAAATCGATACCCGCGGCGGCTACGATCTTGTCAGCGATCTCGTGGAAGCCGCCGCTTACCACGCCGACCTTCCAGCCCTTGCTGTGTGCCGAACGCACAAGCTCCAGCGCGCCGGGGGTAAATGTCACGCGTTCAAAGGTGCGCTCGAACACGCTCTCGTCCAGGCCGGCGAGCAGCCCCACGCGCTCCTCGAGCGCTTGCTTAAAGTCCAGCTCGCCGCGCATGGCGCGTTCGGTGATCCGCGCAACTTGCTCGCCCACGCCTGCCTCCTCGCCCAACAGGTCGATGACCTCCTGGTTGATGAGCGTGGAGTCGATATCCATAACGATGAGGCGTGCAGTCATGGCGGGCCTTTCCGAGTGCAGTTGTATTGGGGCACATTGTCGCACGCGGCGCGCCTTGGCGACGGCCAGGCCGCGTCAATTGTTTCGTCTCCGTCAAGTCTTTGGGCGAGAACTACTTTTCCGCGGCACATCGACACAGGTGCGATAAGATAGAACGCCATGTCTGGCTGCGCGGTTTACGCAGGCTGGGCAAATCTGTACGACGCCGCCCGGAACGACACGGGGCGGCACAGATCCATAAAGGAGGATCACTGGTATGAGCCAGACCCGTCCCATCGACGAGCATTCCATGCACACCCGTACCTGCGGCGAGCTTCGCCGCGAGAACGTGGGCGAAGAGGTCACCCTCACCGGTTGGGTGAGCCGTCGCCGTGACCACGGCGGCCTTATTTTCTGCGACCTTCGTGACCGCGAGGGCATCACGCAGCTCACCTTCGACCCCGAGCACTCTGACGGCGACGCATTTAAGATCGCCGAGACCATGCGTCCCGAGTGGCCCATCAAGATCCACGGCGTCGTGCGCTCCCGTGGCGAGGAGACCACCAACGCCAAGCTCGCGACCGGCGAGATCGAGGTCCTGACCGACCACGCCGAGGTGCTCAACACGTCCGTCACCCCGCCGTTCCAGATTGAGGACGGCATCGAGACCAGCGAGGACACCCGTCTGCGCTATCGCTATCTGGACCTCCGTCGTCCCGAGATGATGGCCAACCTCAAGCTGCGCTCCGACTTTACCTTTGCCATTCGCGAGGCGCTGCACAACCGTGAGTTCATGGAGGTCGAGACGCCCTCCCTGTTTAAGTCCACGCCCGAGGGCGCTCGTGACTTCATCGTTCCCAGCCGTATTCAGCCGGGCAACTTCTACGCCCTGCCGCAGTCCCCGCAGCTCCTGAAGCAGCTGCTTATGGTCGGTGGCGTCGAGCGCTACTATCAGGTTGCCAAGTGCTTCCGCGACGAGGACCTGCGTGCCGACCGTCAGCCCGAGTTCACTCAGGTCGATATCGAGATGTCCTTCGTGGACCAGAACGACGTTATGAGCGCGCTCGAAGAGGTCCTGGCCGATGCCTTCGGCCGCATGGGTGTCGAGATGCCCACGCCGCTGCGTCGCATGAACTACTGGGAGGCCATGGACACCTATGGCTCCGACAAGCCCGATACCCGCTATGGCATGCATCTGGTCGACCTGACCGACATCTTTGCCAACTCCAAGTTCAAGGTCTTTGCGACTGCGGCAAACGAGGAGGGCTCTGTCGTCAAGGCCATCAACGCCAAGGGCGCCGGTGCCTGGGCACGTGCCAAGATCGATAAGCTTGCCGGCGTGGCCTCCACGTTTGGCGCCAAGGGTCTGGCGTGGATCGCTTTCCGCGAGGACGGCTCCATCAACAGCCCCATCGTCAAGTTCTTCTCGGACGAGGAGATGGCGGCTCTGCGCGAGCGCATGGATGTCGAGCCCGGCGACCTTGTGATGTTCGCCGCCGGCCCGCGCCTGCTTTCCGACGAGATCCTGGGCGGCATGCGTTCCCACATGGCCAACGCGCTTGAGATCAAGCGCGAGGGCCACGACTTCCTGTGGGTCGTCAACTTCCCGCTGTTCCACTGGGATGAGGACCGCAAGGCCTATGCAGCCGAGCACCAGCCCTTTACCCTGCCGACCGAGACCGACATCGCCAAGATCGAGGCCGACCCGTTGGCAGCCGGTTCTTGCACCTACGACTTTGTCATGGACGGCTTTGAGGCCGGCGGCGGCGGTATGCGTATCCACAACGCCGAGATGCAGATGTCCATGCTCAAGCTCCTGGGCTTCACCGAGGAGCGCGCCGAGTCTCAGTTTGGCTTCCTCATGGAGGCCCTCAAGTTTGGTGCGCCCCCGATGGGCGGTTTCGCTCTGGGCCTGGACCGCGTGTGCATGCTGCTCACCGGCTCCGACTCCATCCGCGACGTCATGGCGTTCCCCAAGACGGCCAGCGGCTCCGACCTCATGTCGGGCGCTCCGAGTGCCGTTTCCGGCGCCCAGCTCAAGGACGTCAGCCTGCGCCTGATGTAGGCAAGCGGCTACATATTGCTTGCAACGAGGGAAGGACGTGTGCTTTCCCTCGTTTTTTATACGCCGAGGTTGCGAGGGCATAGGGTGACCGGACGTCGCGGAAACTGCGACCCAGAATCCAGCCAAATAACGGGTCGCACTTTCCGGTTGAGCTTCTGGCGGAAAGTACATCCCAGAATCGGCGTTCGGAATGGGCCGGGCT
Organism: uncultured bacterium; assembly: GCA_905214615.1. Lineage (GTDB taxonomy): Bacteria > Actinomycetota > Coriobacteriia > Coriobacteriales > Coriobacteriaceae > Collinsella. Next base: position 16,028 of record CAJMMX010000056.1, read on the forward strand.
TTCCGCTAAAGCAGCCTAGC
>CAJMMX010000057.1 GCA_905214615.1 uncultured bacterium
GCGGAAAGCCCGGCCCAGTTTCCTACAGTGAGTCTCTCTGAACGAGCTGCATGTGCATGACGGTGGTGGTGGGTACGGCGCCATTGATCATATCGAGCGCAATGCCTGCGGCCATGTGGCCTTCCTCGCGAAGCGGCTGACGAATGGTCGTCAACGCGGGGACGCTGCGAGCTGCGACCTCGTGGTCATCGAAGCCCACGACCGAAACGTCTTTGGGTACGCTAATTCCTGCTTCGTTGAATGCGGCGATAACGCCGGTTGCGATACGGTCCGATCCGCATAGCACGCCGTCGGCACGTATTTCGCGCGCGAGCAACCGCCGCGTGGCTTGGTAGCCGTCTCCGCTGCTCCATCCGGTATAGATGACATTTTCATCCGGAAGGCTTTCGCCCAAAATTGCACGGTAGCCGCGAAGGCGGTCGATGACGGCGGGGTTATCCTGCGGCCCCAGCACGGCAACGATGTCCTTGCGTCCGCGATCTTTCATAGCGAGCGCCGCAAAGCGTCCGCCCTCTTCGTCGTCGGAGTAGACCGTCGAGAACACGTCGCGATAGGGATGGCCCTCGAGCTGGCCGCATAACACAGTGGGTACGCCCAGCTCGCGCAGCACCTCGAGCAGCTCACTGCCCTTGTAGGGCGAGACGTCGATGACGGCGTCAAACGAGCGGCGCTCAAAATGCTCGCGTGCGCGGTTGCGCTCATGCGAGGAAGATGCCTGCAAGATCACGGGCAAGTAAGACGACTCCGAAAGTTCCTCGGTAATGCCGCTTAAAAACTCACTGTAGGTGGGATCGCTAAACAGCTCGCTCAAAGGCTCGGTAACCAGCACGGCGATAATTTCCGTGCGTCCGACGGCGAGCGCCCGGCCGCGTGCGTTGGGAACGAAGTTAACCTTTTTCGCCGCTGCGCGGACACGCTTTTTAGTTTCCTCGCTAATGCGGGGGGAGTCGTTGAGGGCGCGCGATGCCGTGGAGCGCGAAACACCGGCAGCTTCAGCAACCTCGGCAAGCGTGGGTGCGGTGCGTGCTGGTTGGGTCATGGCGTCTCCTGTGCAATTGGGTCGGTGGGCTATCGATAAAGGCTAATGCGGATACAGATTACTATAGCGCGCGTGAACGGCGTCCATGGTATCCGGTGACCGGTGTCGTTTTGCAATCAAACTGCGACTGAGCACGGCATGTATGGGCGAGACATAGGCAGGCGCGACAGTTGCCTGTGAGTTCAAGAACGATGCCCCGTGCTGTGCACCTAAGCTTAGGGTGACATAAGTAGCATGGTTGTACAACCGGTTGCACCGTTAATCCGACAAAATCGACCGTTCGGCGGACAACCGGTTGCACAGATTTTTGTACCGCCCGTAAGATAAGGACAACCGGTTGCACAAAGAAGCACTACGATGACGAAGGAGCATCACCATGGACGCCATTAACGATTGGGAAAACCAAGCGCTCACCCACAGGAACCGCCTGGCACCCCATGCGTACTTTATGGGTTATGAGGCCGCCGATCTCGCCGCTACGTACAGCCGCGAGCTGTCGCGCGGATTTGTCCAGCTGTCCGGCTCGTGGCAGTTCCGCCTTTTTGAGGGCCCCGCGGCCGTCTCCAACGAAGCACTTTGCACGTACAAGCCCGAGTGGGATCACGTGGAGGTTCCGCACCTGTGGCAGGTAGACGGCTATGGCAACCTTGCCTACACCGACGAGGGTTTTCCGTTCCCGGTGGATCAGCCGTTCGTTCCCTCCGACGACCCTACGGGCGTCTACCAGCGCATCGTCAAACTTCCCGCCGTGCCTGCCGGCGCTCGCGAGATTATTCGCTTCGACGGTATCGAGAGCTACGGCGAGCTGTATGTCAACGGCAAGTTTATCGGCATGACCAAGGGTTCGCGCCTGTCCGCCGAGTTTGACGTGACCGACGCGCTCGTCGAGGGCGACAACCTGTTTGCGGTCAAGGTTCTGCAGTACAGCGATGGTAGCTACATCGAGGACCAGGACATGTGGTGGGCATCGGGCATCTTCCGCGATGTGTACCTCATGCAGCGTCCCGCCGCGCATCTGGTCGACTTTAGGTTCCGCACGCACCGCGAGGGCGATGCCGCTCTGATCACGCTCGATACGGTTGCCGAGGGCGCAAGTCGCGTCGTGTATACGCTCAGCGATGGCCAGAATGTGGTCGCTACGGGCGAGTGCGTCGACGGCCATGCCGAGTGCAGCGTTGCCGATGCCCACTTCTGGAACCCCGAGGACCCCTTCCTCTATGACCTTACGCTTGAGGTCTACGACGGCGACGAGGTCAGCGAGTACGTTCCGCATCGCCAAGGCCTTGCCGAGGTGACGGTCGAGGGCAATCATATCTACCTCAACGGCACCTACTTTAAGATGCATGGCGTCAACCGCCACGACCACGACGATCACAAGGGCCGCGCCGTGGGTCTCGAGCGCATGCGCCGCGACCTGGAGCTCATGAAGCAGCACAACATCAACGCGGTGCGCACGTCCCACTACGCCAACGATCCGCGCTTCTACGAGCTGTGCGACGAGTACGGCATCATGCTGGTCGCCGAGACCGATATGGAGAGCCACGGCTTCGAGAATATCGGCAATATCGCCCTGGTCACCGACGACCCTGCCTGGGAGCCGGCTTACGTTGACCGTGTTGAGCGCCTGGTGATGCAGGAACGCAACCACGCGTGCATCATCATGTGGTCGATGGGCAACGAGAGCGGCTATGGCTGCAACATCCGCGCGATGTACGCCAAAGCTCACGAGCTCGACGGTCGTCCGGTCCACTACGAGGAGGATCGCAACGCCGATACCGTCGACGTCATTTCCACCATGTACTCCCGCGTGTCGCAGATGAACGACTTTGGCGAGCATCCGTTCCCCAAGCCGCGCATCAACTGCGAGTACGGCCACTCCATGGGTAATGGTCCCGGAGGCCTGTCCGAGTACCAGGAGGTCTTCGATCGCTGGGATTGCATCCAAGGCCAGTTTATTTGGGAATGGTGCGACCACGGTTTGGCTGCTGTGACCGAGGACGGCGTTGCCTACGACATGTATGGCGGCGACAACGGCGATTACCCCAACAACAGCAACTTCTGCATCGACGGCATGGTGTTCCCCTGGCAGCAGCCGAGCCCGGGCCTTACCGAGCACGGCCAGGTCATCTGCCCGGTTCGCATGGCCTACGATGCCGAGGCGGGCGAGCTGACCGTCACCAACAAGCGTTGGTTTACCACCCTCGAGGATGTCTGCCTGTCGGCGGAGACCCTGGTGGACGGCGACGTGGTCTGCCGCAAGACGCTCATGCCCGGTGCGGTTGCCCCCGGCGAGTCCGTCCAGCTTCCGCTGGTGATTCGCGAGGCCGCAGTGGGCGAGACCCTGCTGACCGTGCACGCCTACACCATGGCGGCTCACGCCTGGTGCGAGCCGATGTTCCAACTGGGTGCAAGCCAGTTTGCCATCGCAAACCATCCGGCGCCGGCAATTGCCGCCCCCACTCGTCCTGAGCTTACGGTCGAGGAGACCGAGCAGGAGATTCGTATTCGCTCCCTCAACGGCGAGCTGACCTTCAGCAAGGTCAACGGTACCGTGAGCGAGTGGAAGGCATCCGGTCGCGACGTCATGACCTCCGGTCCCCAGGTTGGTTTTTGGCATCCGCTCGTCGATAACCACGCCCAGGAGTACGACTCCCTGTGGAAGGATAACTTCATCGATGTGATGCAGACGTCTACCCGCAATGTTTCTTGGAAGCAGGACGACAATGCGGTTGTCGTTACCGTGAGCCAGCGTATCGCTCCTCCCGTCCGCGCGTTCGGCATGCGCGTCGAGCTCGTCTATACCGTGCTTCCGAGTGGCCGCGTCGACCTCAAGGTTTCCGGCGAGCCCTACGGCGACTATTCGGACATTATCCCGCGCATCGGCATCTCCTTCGAGGTCCCCGGTTGTGATCGTGCCGTCGAGTGGTATGGCCACGGCCCGGGCGAGAACTATCCGGACTCGCTGCGCGCCAACCCGGTCGGTCATTACCGCACTACGGTCGACGACATGTTCACGCCCTACGTTATGCCCCAGGACTGCGCCAACCGCGAGGGTACCCGCTGGGTCGCCCTGCGCTCCAGCCACGGTGACGGTCTGGTCGTGACGCGTCCGAGCGACGCCGCTTCCAATCCGTTCTCGTTCTCCGCATGGCCCTATAGCTGCGAGGCTATCGATAATGCCAAGCATGTCTACGATCTTGTCCCGGGCGACACGGTTACGGTCAACATCAACGACCAGCTGCTCGGCCTTGGCTCGAACTCTTGGGGTTCCGAGGTGCTCGATTCCTATCGCACCCGTTTTGAGAGCTTCAGCTTTGAGGTGTCCCTGCGACCGCTGACGTCTGCCGATCTGGCTCAGGCGCTGGCACCCATTAAGGAGGCATAAGTCATGCATATCTTTAACTCGCGTGCCGATTTCGACGCCCAGATGAAGTCCGTCAAGAAGTGGATGCGTACCGGTCAGGCACTCGACGGCGTTTCTGAACTGCAGCACGATGTGGCGTACTCTATCGGCGACTCGCTGGTGTATTGGTGGGTGAACGCCCACGAGGCGGCTACTGCCGATCTGGTCGGTCACCGTCGCTACCATGCCGTGCTCGCCCCGCTCGACGGCAATCTGACCGTTGAGGTGGCTTCCAAGGCCGATCTTACCTGTACGCGCGCCTACAGCGATATCGATGATCGCGAGCGCTTTGAGGGTACGGGGGAGACCGTGACGATTCCCACCGGCGGCGTTGCCGTCGTCGAAATTGACGAGGCCTACCGTGTCGTGGCCGATGCCGCGGATCCCCGCGTCGTGGTGCTGCACGTGACAGTCGAAGGTTATTCCTTCCCCAACAAGTAGTATTCGTCCGCCTGGACGTTTGCTTCGCGCCGTTAAGGGGGATGGCTTTGTTGACTCCCTTTTCCCCATTCCCCTTAGCAGGTGCGCCGTCCGTGTTTGCACTTGCAGCTCGGACGGTTTTAGATGACATTTAACAGATGATTGGGAGGGCTTATGAGCTCTGAAAAACGAGGAACGATTGGTTCGTTCGCTCTGCTGGGCATGACGGTCGCCGCCGTGTTCGGTATCAAGAACATCATCAACAACAACGCGGCCATCGGCTTGGCAGCTGCGCCGTCGTTCTTCTTCGCCACGCTTTTGTACTTTGTCCCCTATACCCTGGTTACCGCCGAGTTCGTCGGCCTCAACAAGGACTCCGAGTCTGGCGTGTACGCATGGGTTAAGACCTCGATGGGTGGTCGCTGGGCGTTCCTGACGGCATTTAGCTACTGGTTCGTTAACCTGTTCTTCTTTGCGTCCGTCCTGCCCAACGTCATCATCTACGCGAGCTACGTGTTCTTTGGTGCCAACGCCGAGCTTTCGCAGCTGTGGATCACCATTATCGAGATCGTCGTCTTTGCTATCGCCACGTGGGTTTCGACCAAGGGCGCTAAGTGGATCGGCTCCATTTCCTCCTTCGGTTCGACCGCGGCTCTCGGCCTGACCGCCGTGTTCATCCTGCTGTCCCTGGCTGCTGCCTTTGGCGGCGTTGAGTTCGCTACGGCTCCTACTCCCGCTAACATGGCTCCCGACATGAGCAACTTCGCAACTGCGTGGGGCTTCTTCGGTACGCTTGCCTGGATCATCCAGGGCGTTGGCGGCGCTGAGTCTGTCGGCGTGTTCCTTAACGACCTTAAGGGTGGCGTCAAGGCCTTCGTGCGCACCGTCGTTATCGCCGGCCTGACCATCGGCCTTCTGTATGCAGGCGCTTCGCTGCTGGTTAACCTGTTCATCCCCGAGGGCGGCGTTGCCATCTCCACCGGTATCTTCGACGTATTCGGCGCTGTCTTTGCCCACTTTGGCATTCCCATGGAAGTGTCTACGCGCGCCATCGGCTTGATCCTTCTCGCCGCCACGCTGGGCTCCCTCATGATGTGGACCTCTGCTCCCATCAAGGTTTTCTTCACCGAGATCCCCAAGGGCGTCTTTGGTAGCAAGATCGTCGAGCTCAACGAGCATGGCATTCCTGCCCGCGCTGCTTGGCTGCAGTTCGCCATCGTCGTCCCCATCCTGATCATTCCGGCCCTGGGCTCCGGTAACCTCGACGACCTGCTCATGATCGTTACCAACATGACTGCTGCCACCGCTCTGCTCCCACCGCTGCTGATTTTGCTTGCCTACTTTATGCTGCGCAAGAACTTTGACGCCGCTCCCCGTGGCTTCCGCATGGGTTCGCGCCGCTTTGGCCTGGTCGTTGCCGCATTCCTGCTTGTGGTCTTCTGCTTCGTGCTTATCTGCGGCACCATTCCGCTCGATCAGCCGCTGTGGCTGACGCTGGTCTACAACGTTGGCGGCGTGGTTGTCTTCTTGGGCCTTGCCGTGATGTGGTACAACCGCTACATCAACCGCCTGCGCGAGACCGATCCCGAGGCCGCCGAGAACGAGCTTCGCCCTTCCGTCCTCGATATGATGGAGTAGCGGCTAGGATTAATCTACGGCTGTGGAATAAATCGATTCCCTTTCCTAAGGAGGGGCCTTACGAGGCCCCTCCTTTTGTGTTTTGGGGCATGGTTTTGGCCCCCGTGGTCAAAAAATGCCAAATATGAGTACTGTTGCAAAAGAAGTGCCATATTTTTCGGCCTGCTCTGAGCGAAAATGGGCTCAAAATCGATTTATCTAGGTAGCGCGCAGAGATGTGGTGTAAGAGGCGGGGAATGCCCCGCCTCCGCCCTTTCTTGAAAGGGAGGGGACACCGCCTAGAATTCGTCGTTGGAGTAATGAAGGTGACGAATGGAAGGAAAGGCGATGCCCCAAGAAGAGAGTGTACTGCGCCTCGGCCGCGACGAGGCCCTCGAGGCGGCGAGGCTTTGGCAGGAGTGCGGCGACGCGCGCGAGTTCGCGTGCAGGGTGCTGGGCAGCGTGATGAACGCGCTGATGGACTCCGAGGCCCAGCAGATGTGCGGCGCGAGCCGCAACGAGCGCAGCGACGGCAGGGAGAACAGCCGCAACGGCTACCGCCCCAGGTCGCTCAAGACCGCCGTGGGCGACGTGGAGCTCGAGATACCCAAGCTCAGGCACGGCACCTACTACCCCGAGGGCATGCTCGCGCGATGGTCGCGCGTCGACACCTCGGTGGCCGCCATCGTGCAGGAGATGTACGTATGCGGCGTGTCCACCCGCAAGGTCGAGCGCGTGGCGTCCAAGCTGGGCATATCCTCGCTGTCGAGCTCGGAGGTCTCGAGCCTCTGCTCCGACCTCGACGCCGAGGTGGCGGAGTTCCGCCGCCGCGACCTGTCGGGCACGCCGTGCTGCTACCTGTGGCTCGACGCCACCTACATGAGCTGCAGGGTCGGCTCGTCGGTCGTCTCGCAGGGCGTCGTGACCGCGATCGGGCTGGGCGCCGACGGGCGCAAGCACTTCCTGGGCTGCGACGTGGTCGACACCGAGAGCGAGGACTCCTGGGCGGCATTCCTCGGCGGGCTGCGCGAGCGCGGGCTGGCCGGCGTTCGCCTCGTGGTCTCCGACAGCCACGCCGGGCTCGTGGCCGCCGTCTCGCGCCTGTTCCAGGGCTGCGCCTGGCAGCGCTGCGTGACGCACCTGCAGCGCAACCTCCAGAGCGCCTGCTCGGGCAGGCCCGAGGACTCCAAGGCGGCCGTCAGGGACCTCGTGCACGCCGCGGTCTACCAGGACGACCCCGACCTCGCGCGCTGCGTGTGGGCCGAGGCGGCGCCCTGGGTGGCGTCGGTGTCCGCCAGGGCCGGCGAGGTCTTCGAGCAGGCCGAGGACTCCGCGCTGGCGTTCACGGCCTTCCCCAGGGCGCACTGGGCCAAGCTCCGCACCAACAACGTCCAGGAGCGCGCCAACCGCGAGATCAAGCGCCGCTACAGGGTCGTGCAGTCCTTCCCCTCGAGGGAGTCGATGCTGCGCCTGACGTGCGCGAGCCTCATGGAGACCGAGGGACAGTGGTCCCAGCAGCGCGTGTTCTCCGAGGCCTCGGCCGCCGAGGGCTTCGCCGAGCCCGCGGACAGGCCGGCCCCGACAGAGGGGAGGCGCCGCGCGCTCGGGCGGCGCGCCAGGGAGATAGTGGACGAGATAGTCGAGAGGCGCGGTCTCAAGAAGGAGTAACATCGGGACTTGCAGCGACGGACCTCGGGACGCTCTTACACCACGTCTGCGCGCGCCACCCGGTCCAAGGGCCGCAGAACGAAAAATGGGGGCGCTGGTTGTCCTGCGCCCCCATTCTTTGGGTATTGCGGTTGTTTGCCGCCGGTTGTTACGCCGCTTCGTCGAACTGCGAATTGTACAGGTCGGCGTAGAAGCCGCCTTGGGCGAGCAGCTCGTCGTGCGTGCCCTTCTCGACGATGTCGCCGTCGCGAATCACCAAGATCACGTCGGCGTTGCGGATCGTGGACAGGCGATGCGCGATGACAAAGCTCGTGCGGCCCTGCATTAGCGCATCCATGGCGCGCTGAATAAGCTCCTCGGTACGGGTATCGACGTTGGAAGTCGCCTCGTCCAAAATCAGCGCCGGACGGTCGGCCAAAATGGCGCGGGCGATGGTCACGAGTTGGCGCTGGCCCTGTGAGAGGTTGGTGCCCTCCTCATTGATCATAAAGTCGTAGCCGCCGGCGAGCGTATGGATAAAGTGGTCGCAGCGTGCGGCGCGTGCAGCGGCCTCGACCTCGGCGTCAGTCGCATCGGGACGTCCGTAGCGGATGTTCTCGCGGATGGTGCCGTTAAACAGCCAGGTATCCTGCAGCACCATGGCAAACTCGCCGCGCAGCGCCGCGCGATCCCAGTCGCGCACGTCGACGCCCTCGACACGCAGCGAGCCGCTGTCCACATCGTAGAAGCGCTGCAGCAGCTTGATGAGCGTGGTCTTGCCAGCGCCGGTGGGACCGACGATGGCGATGGTCTGGCCGGGCTGCGCCTCGCAGCTAAAGTCGTGGATGATGGTCTTGTCGGGCGTGTAGCCAAACTTCACATGGTCAAACTCCACATGACCGGGGCGCTTCTCGGGAATCTGCGCGTCGGCCTTCTGCTCCTCCTCGGGCGCGGCCAAAAACTCAAACACGCGCTCGGTGGCGGCGGCCATCGACTGCATCGTGTTGCTTACGTTGCCCAGTTGCTGCACGGGTTGCGTAAAGTTGCGAACGTACTGGATGAAGCTCTGAATATCGCCAGGCGTGGCATTGCCGGTCAGCGCGAGCTGTGCGCCTACCACGACGACGCCCACGTAGCCCATGTTGCCCACCAGACTCATAAGCGGCATCATCAGGCCCGACAGGAACTGCGAGCGCCAGCCGCTAATAAAGAGACGGTCGTTTTGGCGGTCGAACTCCTCGATCGAGGCCTCGGCGCGGTCGAACACCTGAATGACGTTCTGGCCGGCAAAATCCTCTTCGATAATGCCGTTGACGGTGCCCAGGACCTGCTGCTGCTCGCGGAAGTACGGCTGCGAGAAGTGGATCATCACCATCAAGATAATCGCGGCGGCAGGCAGCGTGAGCACGGTGACGCCGGTGAGCGGCAGGCTGATCGACAGCATCATGACAAGCACGCCGATAATCTGCGTGATGGACGTGATGAGCTGCGTGACACTCTGGTTGAGCGACTGGCCCAGCGTGTCGACGTCGTTGGTGATACGGCTGAGCACGTCGCCCTTGCTGTGGCCGTTAAAGTAGCTCATCGGCACGACGGCGATCTTGGCGGCGATCTCCTTGCGCATGCGGTAGCAGATCTTTTGCGTGACGCCGGTCATGAGCCAGCCCTGGATGAGGCTGCAAACAGAGCTCGCCAGGTACAGGCAGAGCAAAAAGCCGAGCGTCTTGGCGATCCAGGTAAAGTCGACATCGCCGGTACCGTTGACCTTGGCAACCAGGCCCTCGAACAGCTTGGTCGTAACCTGGCCAAGTACCTTTGGCCCCACAATATTAAAGATGACCGAGCACACGGCAAAGGCGACGGCGGCAAACACGGCAACCTTGTGTTGACCGATATAGCCGAGCAGCTGCCTCATGGTGCCCTTAAAGTCCTTGGCCTTTTCGCCGCGACGCATGCCGCCCATGCGGCCCATGGGACCACGCTGGCGGGTGGGCTTGGGAATCTGAGTCTTGGTCTCGTCTGCCATTAGCACTCGCCTCCTTCCATAACGGCTTCAATCTCTTCTTGGGTGAGCCCCAGCTCCTCGGCGGAAAGCTGCGACTGTGCGATCTCCAGGTACGCCGGGCAGCTGCGCAGCAGCTCCTCGTGCGTGCCGGTGCCCACTACGTGGCCGTCGTCGAGCACGATGATCTGGTCGGCGTGCATGATGGTCGCGATGCGCTGGGCCACGACCACGAGTGCGGCGTCGGTAACGTTTTTGGCCAGCTCCTCGCGCAGGCGCGCGTCGGTCTTGTAGTCGAGGGCGCTAAACGAGTCATCGAACACCACGACCTCGGGCCTTTTGGCCAACGCGCGGGCGATGGCCAGACGCTGGCGCTGACCACCCGAAACATTGGAGCCGCCCTGGCTGATGGGGGAGTCGTAGCCGCCCTCGCGCTCGGCGATAAAGTCCTCCGCCTGGGCGACGCGTGCCGCCCGGTGCATATCCTCGTCGCTTACCATGTCGCCGGCAAACTTGAGGTTGCTCTCGACGGTGCCCGAGAACAGGCGACCTTGCTGCGGGATGTAACCAATGCGGCGGCGCAGCTCGGAAAGGGTCATGTCGCGCACGTCAATGCCGTCGAGCGAAATGCTGCCGCCCGTGACGTCGTACAAGCGTGGAATCAGCTGCACGAGTGTGGACTTGCCCGAGCCCGTGGAGCCAATGATGCCGAGCATCTGGCCGGCGTGCGTGGTGAAGTTTACGCCGCTAATGACGTCGGCGCGGGCATCGGGATACTGGAAGCTCACGTCACGGAAGGTGAGCTCGCCGCGCGGCGCGCTGGCAGCAGGCAGTTTGGGCGAGGTGGGGTCGTTGATGCTCGTGGGGCAGGTGATGACCTCTTCCACGCGCTCGGCTGCGACCTCGGCGCGGGGCAGGATGACCGAAACCATGGTGAGGATCATAAACGCCATGACGATCTGCATGGTGTAGGAGATAAACGCCATCATGTTGCCGACCTGCATTACGCCGTCGGACACGCCCTGCGCGCCAAACCAGACGATAAGCACGGTGATGCAGTTCATGACGAGCATCATGAGCGGCATCATAAAACTCATGGCGCGGTTGGTGTAGAGCTGCGTGGTCATCAGATCGAGCGACGCCTTGTCAAAACGCTCGAGCTCATGCTCCTCGCGGTTGAACGAGCGGATGGGCATAAGGCCGTCGAGCAGCTCGCGGGCGGTAAGGTTCACGCGGTCCACAAAGCTCTGCATCTTTTTGAACTTGGGCATGGTGAGGCCCATAAGCACGCCGACGACGGCCGAGACCGCGATGATGGCCACGGCGATGGTCCACTCCAGACCGGTGTGGTTGGCCAGGACACGCATGACAGCGACGACGCCCATGACGGGGGCCATCAGGCACATGCGGATAAACAGGGTTGCGGCCATCTGGATCTGCTGAATGTCGTTGGTGCAGCGGGTGATGAGCGAAGCCTGGCTAAACTTGCCCACCTCGGCCGGCGAGAAGTGCATAACCTTGTTGAAGGTCTCGCGGCGCAGGTCGCGGGCGATGGAGCAGGCGGTGCGCGAAGCCACGGCGCCGGTCAGGATGGTGGCGACAAGCGACACCAGGCACAGGCCAAACATCGTGGTCGCCATGCGGCCCAGGTAGGCGTTCTGCACGTCGGCGGGGTCGATACCCTGTGCCTTGTACTCGTCCTGCACGTAGCTCACGGCGCGTTGGGTCACGATGGAGCCCGACATGGAGCCCATTTTGTCCGCCATACCGTTGGCGCCCTCGACGAGCTTGCCCTGGTCGATTAGGCCGCCTTCAACGCCTAGACGCAGGCTCTTCATGGTGATCTTGCCGCCGTCGGCATCAATCTGCTTTTGCATATTCTGCGCCGCTGCGGCCTTTTGCTGCATCTCGGCGAGCTGGTCGGGCGTCATCGCTGCCATTTGCTCGGGCGTGGGCATGGCTTGGGCGTCGCTGTTGCCTTTCTCGCTGGACGCGCCCATCATGTCGCCCATGGAGCTGGCGTCGATGCCTTGGTTGAGCGAAAGGACGACGGTCTCGGGCAGGCTCATGATATCGGCAATCTTGCCGCCGTCGGCGCGCTCATCCTCGGTTCCCCTGTACGTGCGAATGCCGTTTTTGTCTGCCTTGCCAAACGCAGCTTCTACTGTCTTGGCGTCCTTGGCGCTCATAAAGAGTTCGAGGTCGTCGAGCGATTCGGCACGAATGGTGTCGGGCACGGGCGAGGCGATGCCGCCTTGCTGCACGCCCACGTCGACGATGTCGCTCATATAGGTAGGCAGTGCCAGATCGGCGTTACAGCTGATTACGATAAGTACGATAGCTGCGAACAGTGATGGGACATGCTTTTTAAAAAGCTTGAGAATCCTCACTTGGCATTTCTCCTTTCTTGATTGCAGTCGATAATTTCGTTGAGACGCCTTAGAAGGCGCACCATCTCTTGGGTATCTGTTTCGCCGAGCTGCTCGAGGAAGGCCGCGGTGCGTTTCTCGAATTCCCGACGTTTGATTTCGAGATCTTGTCGGCCTTTGTCGGTCACCGTGACGTGTACGCGACGACGGTCGGTCTTTGAGTGCTCGCGCTCGACCCAGCCCTTGGTTTCGAGGGCGCGCAGGATATTGGCGATGCGGGCGCTCGAGACCCAGGCGCGATCAGCGAGTTCGCTCGGCGTGAGCGAACCGCCGGCGAGCATGAGAGCGCGCATGACAGCCATCTCGCCGCCGAGAGCTTTGTCCGCAAAGCGCGAAATGCGCTGATGCATGCTGCCAAACTCAGTTAAGAGCTGACGCCCAAGCTCATGGAAATCGGTATCTTCCACCGAAAACCCCTAACACTAGAAACTATTTTCGGTGAAAGATGATACCCTTGCACGCGTACCCTATGCGGTAGATTTTGGGACATGTCCCAAAAAAACTACTTGGCCGCTAGGCAATATAAAGAGCGCATAAAGACTTGAAAACATTCAATTGCTGAAGCGTTTCAAAGAACTATTATGCACGCGGTTAGGCGAGGGGTTGTCACCACCATGACGACTGGGACTTATATAATTGCCACGTGCGATGCTCCAACTTCCCGCGAGGAGACACCTGAATCAAGGGGGATGGAGTCATGGCATTTGACTTCACGGGCAAAACCGCGATCGTTACCGGCGGCACTCAGGGCATTGGCCTCGAGATCGCCAAGGGCATCGTCGCGGGCGGCGGACATGTCGCGCTCATCGCAAGGAACGCTGCTAAGGGCGAGGCCGCTGTGGCCGAGCTTGGCGAAGGCAACAAGTTCTATCAGCTCGATGTTGCCGATGCGCCCAAGGCGCGCGAGACCGTCGAGCAGATTTTTACGGACCTGCCGCAAACCAACATCCTGATCAACTGTGCTGGCGTCATCAGCACCAAGAAGTTCGACGAGATCGATGACACCGAGTGGCGTCGTACCATCGACATCAACCTCAACGGTACCTTCACTATGATGAATGCTGTGTACCCGCACTTTAAGGCGGCCCATGCCGGCACTATCGTCAACGTGAGTTCCGTTGCGGGCAAGATCGGTGGCGGCCTGCTCGGCACCGCGGCTTACGCGAGCTCCAAGGCCGGTGTTAACGGTCTAACCAAGGCAGTCGCCAAGGAAGGCGGCAAGTTTGGCGTCCGCTGCAACGCCGTGTGCCCGTCGCTCACCCTTACCGATATGACCTCGATTCTCTCTGACGAGAACTCTCAGCGCATCATCAACGGTATTCCTCTGGGCCGTGCCGCCCAGGCAAGCGAGCCCGCGCAGATGGTGCTCTTCTTTGCCTCCGACCTTGCCAGCTTCGTGAACGGCGAGATCGGTGACTGCGACGGTGGCATCGTTCTGGACGGGTAATACCCCGCGACGTTAATTCGGCGACGGCTCCTGCGACTCGGGACCGTCGCCTTCTTTCTGGCACAGGAGCGTGTGACCGCGTGTCGCACGCATCAAAAGGAGATATAAATGAGTGAATCGACTGCGGTGGAGGCGCCGGCGGCAAAGGAGCCGTTCTTTAAGATGTCCTCCATCCCGGGTGCCAATATTTTGGTGCCGCTTTTGTTGGGCTGCCTGCTCAACACGCTGTTCCCCGACCTGTTCAAAACGCTCGGCAGCTTTACGCTCGGCATGACCCAGCAGGGCGCAGGCCCGCTTGTTGGCGCTTTTTTGCTCATCGTCGGTACGACGATTTCGTTTAAGAGCGCTCCTGCCGCCGCTGCCCGCGGCGCCATCATCATCGCCGTCAAGCAGATCGTGGTCGTTGCCGTGTCGCTGCTCATCCTTTATGTGTTCAACGACAACCTGTTTGGTATCTCGGCCATGGTGATGCTGGCCGCTTGCACGGGTGCGAACAACGCTATGTACGCTGGACTGATGGGCACCATGGGCAATGAGGCCGAACGTGGTGCCGTCGCAATCACCACGCTGGTTGTCGGCCCTCCGGTCACGATGATCGTGCTCGGCGCTGCCGGTCAGGCTCCGATCGGCTGGTCGCTCGTGGGCGCCATCCTGCCGATCGTCGTCGGCATTATCCTGGGTAACCTCTTCCCCAGCTTTAAGAAGATGATGGCACCGGCACTTTCCGCCATCATCGTGCTCGTCTTCTTTGCCATGGGATCGACCATGACCTTTGGCCAGCTTATCAACGGTGGTCTTCCCGGCATCCTGCTCGGCGTGATCTGCTCGGTGGTCTTTGCAATTCCCGTCATCGCGGTCGATAAGCTCACGGGCGGTACGGGTGTCGCAGGTGCGGCCATTTCGAGCTGCGCCGGAGCCAATGTGGCCACGCCTGCTGCCATGGCAAGCGTCAACGAGGCCATGTACGGCGGCGCGGTGCTCGCGACGGCTACGGCGCAGGTCGCAGCATGTGCTATCGTGACGGCCATTTTGACCCCGCTGGTCACCAGCTGGTGCTACAAGCATTTTGAGGGCCAGGGCCACAGCAAGGCAACGACCGACAAGGCCGCCGCAGCCGCCTAATGCCAAGCGGCAATCAAAGCTAAATAACTAGCCATGC
>CAJMMX010000058.1 GCA_905214615.1 uncultured bacterium
TACGCGACCGACGATTGAACGTCAGATTGCCGCTTAGGGGCGTTTGCAGCGTCGAGTGGTTACGCGGTTCGTAGAACCGCGTAACCCCCTAGTTACATAAGCTCGCAAACAGCCGCCGCGAAGGCAACGGGGTCCTCGGGGAGGATGCCCTCGACCAGCAGGGCCTGATCGTAGAGCAAGCCGGAGTACTGCTTGATCTTATCGGCGTCGCCTGCCTTCTGGGCAGCGACAAGCTTGTCAAAGACCGGGTGCTTGGCGTTGAGCTCGAGCACGCGCTGGCTCTTGGGCATGCCGTCGGGCGCGCCCTCGGGCCCCTTCTGGAGCACCTTCTCCATCTCGAGCGAAAGCGGACCCTCGGTGGTGATGCAGGCGGGAGCGTCAGTCAGACGCGCAGAGACGGCGACCTTCTCGACCTTGTCACCGAGCGCCTCCTTCATGGCGTTAAAGAGATCCTCGTTCTCCTTGGTGGCGTCCTCGGCCTCCTTCTTCTCGTCATCGGTCGCCATGTCAAGATCGCCGGTCGCGACGTTCTTAAGCTCCAGGTGACGATCCTCGACCTCGGGCTCGGCACCATCGGCAACTGCCTTCTCGGCAGCCTCGCGAGCAGCGTCATCCTCGTAGACCTTGGGCATATCGGCAGCC
Source organism: uncultured bacterium (assembly GCA_905214615.1). Lineage (GTDB taxonomy): Bacteria > Actinomycetota > Coriobacteriia > Coriobacteriales > Coriobacteriaceae > Collinsella. The sequence goes on from CAJMMX010000058.1 coordinate 643, forward strand.
ACGTACTCACGCATGGCCTGGAAGGTGAACTCATCCACGTCCTGCGTCAGCAGCAATACATCGTAGCCGCGGTCGAGCACGCCCTTCACGACGGGCATCTTGGCCAGACGCTCGCGCGAATCGCCGGCGGCATAGTAGATTGCCTTCTGGCCCTCGGGCATGCCCTTGGCATACTCGGCAAGGGTGATCATCTTCTGCTCCTTGGCAGACCAGAACAGCAACAGGTCGGCGAGCTCGTCGGCCTTCATGCCGTAGCTCGAGTAGATGCCGTACTTCAGACCGCGACCAAAGTTCTCAAAGAACTTCTCGTATGCCTCACGGTCGTTGTCGCGCATGTCCTCAAGGTCGGCGGTAATCTTCTTTTCCACACGCTTGGCGATAGCCTTGAGCTGACGGTTCTGCTGCAGCGTCTCGCGCGAGATGTTGAGCGACACGTCGGCGGAATCCACGACGCCACGGACAAAGTTGTAGTAGTCGGGCAGCAGGTCGTCGCACTTCTCCATAATCAGCACGTTGGAGCTGTAGAGCGCCAGGCCCTTCTCGTAGTCCTTGCTGTACAGATCGAACGGGGCGCGGCCCGGCACAAACAGCAGGGCGTCGTACTCGAGCGTGCCCTCAGCATGGAAGCTGATGGTGCGTGCAGGATCGTCAAAGTCGTGGAACGTTGACTTGTAGAACTCGTCGTAGTCCTTCTGCTCGACATCGGAGCTGCGCTTTTTCCAGATCGGCGTCATTGAGTTGACGGTCTCGAGCTCCTGGTAGTCCTCGTACTCGGGCGTGTAGTCATCGCCAGCATCCTCGGGCTTGGGCTTCTGGCGGCTCTTGGACACCATCATCTGAATCGGGTAGCGCACATAGTTGCTGTACTGCTGAATCAGGCTCTTGAGGCCCCACTCGGTCAGGAAGCGATCGTAGGTCTCGGCCTCGCCGTCGGCGTCGAGCTTCTCGTTCTCGCGCAGCGTCAGGATGACATCGGTACCGTGCTCAGCACGCTCGCCATCCTCGATGGTGTAGCCCTCAAGACCGTCGGACTCCCAAACGTGGGCGATATCCTCGCCATAAGCGCGGCTGACGACCTTCACGTGGCTGGCGACCATAAAGGCGGAGTAGAAACCCACGCCAAACTGACCGATGATGTCGACATCGGAACCCTGCTGCTCGGCGTTCTCAGTCTTAAACTCCTCGGAGCCGGAATGGGCGATGGTGCCCAGATTGCGCTCAAGCTCCTCGGCGGTCATGCCGATACCGTTATCCGAAATGGTGATGGTACGGGCATCTTTATCAAAGGAAACACGAATAGCCAGGTCGCCCTGGTCGAGCTTGACGCTCGGGTCCTGCAGGCTCTTAAAGTTGAGCTTGTCGACGGCGTCGCTCGCGTTGGAGATAAGCTCGCGCAGGAAGATTTCCTTATTGGTGTAGATGGAGTTGATCATGAGGTCGAGCAGTTTTTTGCTCTCGGTCTTAAATTGACGCATGTGCAGTCCTTTCGCGCTACCCCCGTCCGCAAAAACGGCCCGGTTGCCCGAGCCGCATCGCAGACCTGCTATGTTCAGACTTAGATTTTATAACCCATTAGCGCGCATATATACATACGGAATCGAAAAACTGTATGTCCAAACGCTCTGATGCGCCAATTGCCAAGGAGTGTCCCCGACTGCCGGCAGGAAAGGAACGTCCCTATCTGCCATCTACGCGCTTGGCCATCCAAGCATGGGGCTGGCCCTCGTCTTCGTAGTCCACCGGGGCAATCTGCGTGTAACCCGCCTTGGCATAGAGCGGCAGCACGTATTCCTGCGCATGCAGCTTAATGAGCTTGGCGCCGGCATCACGCGCGCACGTATCACTGGCCTCGACAATCTTGCTCGCCAAACCGCGACGGCGCATGCTCGGCAGCACGGCCACGCGCCCCATAATGTAGGTCTCCCCCGCCGCGACGCCTTCGTCCAAGTCGCACGCCGGCGACACCGGAGCCTCTGCGTCAGCTGCGCGCTCGAGTTCTTCGGGAAACACGCGCGAGCAACCGGCAAGCTCACCGTCTACATAGAGCGTCACATGAATGCAGTTCGGATCCTCGTCGATAGCGTCAAACTCATTCTCGTAGCCCTGCTCGTCCATAAAAACGACGCGGCGCACCAACGCCGCGTCATCAAAGCATCCCGTCTTAAGTTGGATATCCATGGCTGCCCTTTCATTCAATGCGAACGTTAGGGACAGATTTTAGCGAAAATGAGCTCCGCGCACGCTAAACTTCGCGCGAGCCTTCGCCAGGCAATCGTAATGACCCACGTTATGGGCATCGCTCGCGATGAAGCTGTACAGGTTCTGATCGAACAGGCGCTGTGCCGGCTTTTTCTCGCGACCAAAGCGACCGCCGGCAATAAAGTCCGCCGAAGCCTGCAGCTTGCAGCCCATATCGACCAGGCGCTCCGCCACGCTTACATCCTTTTGAACCGCACGATAGCGCTCAGGATGAGCGATGATCACCTGGTAGCCACGGCACTGCAAATCGTAAATCGTGTTCTCGTACTCTCTAAACGCATACGCATCGGCATGCGTCGAAAGCTCGAGCAGAAACTCGTTGGTCCCATCGAAATGCAAGTGATCCGCGGCATCGATACCAAGCTCAACGAGCTTTCGATGGTTGACCTCGAAGCCCATCTGGAGCGGAAAACCGTCAGCGTTATCGCGCAGCAGCTCAAAGGCATCCCACATCTTGTCGTAATCAAAATAGGGATCACGGCAGTGAGGAGTGCAAACGATTCTGGTTACACCGGCCCGCTTGGCAGCCTCGAGCATCGCCAAGCTCTCTTCGAGATCGGCGGCGCCGTCGTCTACACCCGGCAAGATATGGCAATGAATGTCACGCATAGGTCAGCCTTAATCAACTAAACGTTTGCTCGGTTGGTGAAGATGCCCTTTTTGGAAGTGCCCTGATCGTCGGAGCCCTTCTTAACCTTCTTACCGTCCTTGGTGTAGTAAGAATAGTAGTACTCGCTGGTCTCGGTCTCACAGTAATTCATGACGGTACCGATGAGCTTGACCTTCTCGGACTTCTTAAGCTGACCGATGGCGTTGAGCGCCTCCTCGCGCTTGGTGAAATCCTCACGCACGACAAAAAGCGCACCGTCGGTCAGACTTGCGATCTCGGCAGCATCGATGAAGGTGCCGACCGGGGGAGCATCGAAGATGACGTACTGGAACTTGGCGGACAGTGCCTTTACCAGCTTGGCAAAGCGATGGGAGACGATGATGTCGGCAGGATTGGGAATGTGCGGCTCGGCATCGAGGAAGTAGAAGTTCTTCTGACCCGTCTCGACAATCGCCTGGTCGATAGAAACCTGCTCGGACAGGACTGCATAGAGTCCGCCGCGGGAGCGGACGCCGAGCATATCGGCAAGGGACCTGCGACGCATATCAGCCTCGACCAGCAGGACACTCTTGCCGCTCGTGGCGATTGCCTGAGCAAGGTTAATGGAAACCGTAGACTTGCCCTCGTTGGGAATCGAGGAGGTAACGGTGATGGTGCGAATGGGGTCGTCCACGCTCGCAAAGCGGATATTGGCCAGAAGGGTCTTGGCGGCATTCTGTACAACGAGCTTATCGGTGTTCTTTGCCTTAGCCATGCCTATTTACCACCTTTCATAGCCGGAATTCGGCCAACAACGGGAATACCCAGGAGCTCTTCTGCCTCTTCGGCACCGCGGATGCGGGTATTGAGCATGTCTGCCAAAACGACATAGGCAACTGCGATAAAGATACCGGCGAGGAACGCGACGGCAATATACAGCGTACGCTTGGGGCCGCTGGGGGCTTCGGGGGTCTTGGCCTCGTCGATAACGTTGATGCTCTGGGCAGCGCCGACGTTCTGAGCGACCGTACTCACCGAGCTGGCAATGGCCTTTGCGACCTCAGCCGTCTCCTTGGCATCGGTACCGGTAACCGAAAGCGTAATGACACGCGTGGTGGTCTCGGAGGAAACAGACACCTTGTAGTCATCCAGATCGGTGAGGCCCAGTTCTTTGGCGGCGCCGCTCTTAACGCTATCGCTATCAAGCAGCGTGGCGATATCGTTGGAAAGCATCTGGCTCGCCGAGAGATCGTTGTAGCTCATCTGACCGCTATCGTCGGTCTTGGCGAGAATGTACATGCTCGTCGTCGCGGTATAGGTGTTGTCCATCGCAACGAAGGACACGATGCCCATGGCGATCGCGCAGACCACCGGAAGGGTGATGACCAGCTTGAGGTGCTTTTTCAGCAGCTGGAACAGTTCGAGAAGGGTCATGCAGCTTGCCTTTCATTTCCCCAGTTCGGATTGACAAAACTGTCCGTATGTTATCGCATCTTTTTACCGAGACCAAACTCTATACATAAGAAACAGGCTCTCCTGTAAAAATGACGGAAGCAATCGTAAAATTGCACAACAACGCCGCACCCGAAAGTCCGATGCGGCGTCCACATCAATATCTATGTTGTATCGCTATGCGAATGGCTCGTCCTGCTGTATGGGAAACGTCACCGTAATGGTGGTTCCCACGCCCAACTCGCTCGACAGATCGAGCGTGGCGTGATGATACAGGGCCGCATGTTTGACAATGGCAAGCCCCAGGCCGGTTCCGCCGCGTGCCTTGGATCTACTCTTGTCCACGCGATAGAACCGCTCAAATACCTTGCCATGTTCTTCAGGCGCGATACCGATTCCCGTGTCGGCGACCGCGAGGAACGGATGACCTTCGTCGTTGGTGCCGCACTGCAGCGCAACCATACCGCCGGGTCGATTGTAGCGGATGGCGTTGCTTGCCAGATTGTAGATGAGCTCGTCAATCAAGCGCGACACGCCTTCGATGACCACAGGCTTGGTCTCATGACTTATCGTCACATTCGCTTGACGGGCGACCTGTTCAAGACGCTGCTCAACCGTATAGATGGCACGCGAGAGCTCAATAGGCTCCGTGGACCCAATGGGCACCGCCTCGCCCTCAGTCGCACGCTCGGCCTCGTCCAAGTTAGACAGCATAAGGATATCGTTGACAAGCGCTGCCAAGCGGCCCGCCTCACGATAGATACGACCGCCAAAGTTGCGCAGGTCATCCTCGCCCTCAACCATGCCGTTTGCGATGAGCTCGGCATAGCCCGAAATCGCCGTAAGCGGCGTCTTGAGCTCATGGGTGATATTCGCCGTGAACTCGCGGCGCATACGGTCGTTGTCCGCTAGCACCGCCATTTGGCGCTTGAGTTCCTGGCGCTGCGACTCGATACGCTCAAGCATGGGGACCATCTCGGCATAGGCGTGCTCATAGCTACGGCGCGGGTGGTCCAAATCCACCTCTTGCAACGGCGCGATGATGGCACGGGACTCGCGGCGCGCCATGAAAAACGAGAGTACCGCACCCGCTGCTGCGATAAGCAGCATCGGCGCCACCATCGACAGCAAAATCGCCGCAACGCCAGGCTGGGCCTGCGCCAAGCGGACAACCTGGCCGTTATCAAGGGCGACGGCGCGATACAGCATAATCTCGTCGAGCGTAGAGCTTGCGCGCTCCGCGGAACCCGAACCACTCTCAAAGGCCTCGATGACCTCGGGGCGATCGCCATGGTTGGGCAGTGTGGAAGGCGACGCCTCGTTGTCGTAGGCAACCGATCCATCCTTGTTAATCAGCGTGATGCGTAAGTCCTCGCGATCGAGGCTACGCAAGAACGGGATGGGCTCCTGCTGCTCGTCGAGGGCGGCAGCAATGAGCTCGGTTTCCTGCGCCAGATTGGCACTCGTGGCATCCGCCAAGGTGTTTTGCACAAAGAACGCACCCAGCACCGTAAACGCCACGATAACCGCCATGGCGCAAACAAAGATCGTCACAAAAACGCGGTGCGATAGCGTTTGTTTTCCCTGGGGGGCGAAGACCACGGGTTACTCCTCCGATGCGGTGGACGCGGTGTCGTCACCTTCGGCACCATCACCGGCAGAAGGCTCAGCCAAGCGGTAGCCCACGCCGCGCACGGTCTCGATGGCGCTGGCATGCTCGCCCAGTTTTTGGCGAAGCGTCTGCACGTGCACGTCAACGGTGCGCGAACCGCCGTCGAAGTCCCAGCCCCACACGCTCTGCAGCAACGACTCGCGGGTAAAGACCACGCCGGGCTTGCGCATGAGATACTCAAGCAGGTCGAACTCGCGCAGGGTGAGCTTAAGCGGCTCGCCGGCAACGGTCACCTCGCGATGGCTGGGCGAGAGCACGATGTCGCCCACACTGAGCACATCGCTCGCCTGCTTGACCATGCCGCCGCGACGCAGCAGTGCGCGGCAACGGCTCGCAAGCTCCATGAGCGAAAACGGCTTAGTCAGGTAATCGTCGGCACCGCCATCGAGCGCCATCACCTTGTCGAGCTCGGTGTCCTTGGCAGTAAGCATCATGATGGGCACCGTCGCCGTCAGGCGGTCGGCGCGCAGGCGACGCATAATCGCCAAACCATCGGTATCGGGCAGCATGATGTCGAGCAGGACGGCATCGGGTACCCGTCGCGCCACGGCGGCCTTAAACTCGCCGTCGCACGAAAAGCCCTCGGCCTCGATTCCCTGCTTGCGCAGCGCATAGACCGTCAAATCCCTGATGTTGTCATCGTCCTCGACGTAGTAGATCATGTTGAACCCCTTTGCGGCCGGCATGACCGCATCTTAACCCTAAAGGTACCTTTACGAGATGGTATCAGCCAAAACGTCCCGTCAAATAATCCGCTGTGCGCGAATCGGTCGGTTTTTTGAAGAGCTGAGCGGTGGGCGCGTGCTCCACCAGCTCGCCCAGCAAGAAAAACGCGACCGAGTCGGAGATGCGCGCCGCCTGCTGCATATTGTGCGTAACGACCACCAACGTGCAGGTCTCCTTGAGCTCGCAGGCAAGCTGCTCCACCACCAGCGTCGACACGGGATCGAGGGCGCTCGTGGGCTCGTCCATCAGCAGAATGTCGGGCTGCACGGCAAGTGCGCGGGCGATGCACAGGCGCTGCTGCTGTCCACCCGAAAGACCCAGGCCCGACTCTTTGAGCTTGCCCTTGACCTCGTCCCACAGGGCAGCGCGACGCAGGGAGTCCTCGACCAGCTCATCGAGCACGGCGCGGTCGCGCACACCCATACCGCGAGGACCGTAGGCGACGTTGTCGTAGATGCTCATGGGAAATGGGTTGGGGCGTTGGAACACCATGCCCACGCGCTGGCGCAAACGGCAGATGTCGCAATCGCCCAGGATATCTTGACCATCGAGCGCAATCTTGCCCTCGATGCGGCAATCCTTGATGCCGTCGTTCATGCGGTTAAAGCAGCGCAGCAACGTGGACTTTCCGCAGCCCGAAGGCCCGATGAACGAGGTGATCTGCTTGTCGCGGATCTTGATATTCACGTCCTTGAGCGCATGGTGGTCGCCATAGAACAGGTCGAGGCCCTCGACGTCGATGCGCGTCGGCGAGGCGGCAAGATCCTCTGCCGTGGGGCGAGTCGCATCCCCAACCTCGCGCTCATGCGCGGCCTCGGCCTGCGCTTCCATGAGTTCTTCAAGCTCCGTGGGCTCCACAGCCGCAGCAGCCGTCATACCGCACACCTCCATATCGATATCAATTCAGCAGTATCGATAGTAGGAATCGCGGCTCATACGCACGTGAGCACATTGTCAAGTGTTTGTAAGGGCACGCTAGCTATGCGGCGGGCAGCTCGATGGTGAATATCGTGTGTTCGGGCATCGATTCACATGCAACGGTACCGCCGTGTGCCGCGATGATCTCCTTGGCAATAGCAAGGCCCAAACCGGCACCACCGCGATTGGTCGCACGCGCCGCATCCAGGCGATAGAACTTCTCAAAGATCACCTTGAGCTTAGCCGCAGGGATAGGATCGCCCTGATTGATAAAGCGCACGCGCACGCCGCCATCGTCTTGGCGCCTGGCCTCAATCGTGATAGTCGAGCCCTCATAGCTATAGGCGACGGCGTTTTTCATGATGTTGTTAAACACGCGGGCCATCTTATCGCCATCCACGAGCACCGTCAGGTCCTCGCGAATATCAACCTGGGCTTCCTTATGTTGCTCGTTGAGGATGGGATAGAACTCGTCAGCCACCTGAGCCAGCAGCAACCCCAGATCAACATAGCCGCGCGTGAGCACGATATCGTGGAAGTCAAAGCGCGTGATATCGAAGAACTCTTCGATGAGTGCATCGAGCCGGTGCGCCTTGTCGAGCGCCACGCCCGTAAAGTGCGCACGTTGCTCAACCGGCAGCTCAGGAGCCTCTTGCAGCAGCGAAAGATAGCCCACCACACTGGCAAGCGGGGTGCGTAGGTCATGTGCCAAGTACGTGACCAGATCGTCCTTGCGATGAGACTCGTCACGCAAGGCCTGTTGCACCTTGCGCTCGCGATCGCGCACACGGTTGAGTGCGCCCTCGACCTCCAGGAAGTCGCCGTCGATGTTGTCCCAGGTGTCGGGGTGATCGATCAGGCGATCTTGAATACGAGCGGCCAGCACACAATCGGCATGCTGCTCGCCCTGCTCATAGCCCTGGTAGTACAGGGCGCGGCCGCAAAAGAACAGCACGCACACGGCAAGCGCCAGCACAAAGCCAAGCATGTTGAATACAAAGCCGGCATCGAACAGCACCGGCCCTTCGATGCCGCCGAGTGCCATGGCGCCAATCGCCAACGTCATGGCCCACGCGGCACCGCCAATCACCACGCAGCGGCGTACGATTTCAAATCGATCGATCAGCAAAAAGCCGACAAGCAGCACCGCCAAGATTCCAGCGATGTTATCGATGCCAATCAGCAGCAGGCTCAGCAAAAAGAGCAGCACCGTTGCAAGCGCGCGGTTGTCGACGACCGACCTCACGTATTCAAAGAGTCGATCGGGCACCTCGAATGCCTGCCTATCGTCTTTTGTCATATCCACTTCCCCACCATCAAAGGCGTTATTCGATTATGTAGCCGACGCCCCAGACGTTTTTGATAAAGCGCGGCTTTTGAGCGTCGTCGCCGATCTTTTCGCGCAGGTGGCGAATGTGCACCATCACCGTATTGTTGGAGCCGGGCATAAAATCCTCGTTCCACACCGCGCGGAACAGGTCCTCCACGGCCACCACGCTGCCGCGATGCTCGACCAGATACAGCAAGATGGAATACTCGATGGGCGTGAGGCGAACCGGTGAACCGTCCACTGTCACGGAACGAGCATCGCGGTTGATCTCAAGGCCGTCGAGCTGGATGGTCGGCGACTCGGCCGCCTGCGCGCGGCTACCGTAGCTGGTGTAGCGACGAAGCTGAGCGTGCACGCGTGCGATGAGCTCAAGCGGACGGAACGGCTTGACCACATAATCGTCCGCGCCAAGCGAAAGGCCCTCGATCTTGTCTTGCTGGGCATCGCGCGCCGTCAGCATGATCACGGGATAGGTATGGCTGGAACGGATCGTACGTAGCAGCTCAAAGCCATCGATATCGGGCAGCATGACATCCAGCAGCGCCAGATCAAACTCCTGCTCCAAGATTGCCTTGGCAGCATCGGCCCCGCTATAGGCGACCTGTACGTCAAAGCCTTCTTTTGTAAGGTAGATACCAACCAAGTCGGCGATGGCCTTTTCGTCATCAACTACCAAAATGCGCTCGTTCATGCGTGCTCCTCTCGCGCTCCATTATGCCCGAGGGGGCGCATGCCACACACAACAAGCGTGGGTGATTAAGTCGGCCTTAAGCACCCTTGTGCCCGTTCGGGCGCGGATGTGGGCCACGCACGCACGCGATGATCGCCGACACCGGCAAACGATATACTCTAGTTCCAGAAGAGACCATCCCGTCGAAAGCGAAATCTGTGAAGTCCCTCATCTCTTTTGCAAAGCGCTCAGCCCAGCTTGCCGCCGGCTTTGTCTGCGCTATCGCCCTTGCCGCTGGCGTGCCCACCGTCGCCGGCGCCCAAGTGCTCACGACCGACAATGTTTGCGGCAAAACCGCCGATGCGCGCGGCATCACGGCCGAAAACCTGCCCGATATCGATGCGACCAATGCCCTCGTCATGGGCAAAGACGGCACCGTCTACTATGGGCGCGGCGCCGATGAGCAGGTCAAAATCGCCTCGATCACCAAGGTCATGACCGCAATCCTAACCGTCGAGAATTGCAAGATGGACGAGAAGGTCACGGTAAGCAACACCGCGGCCACCGTGGGCAATTCGACCGCCGGCTTGCTCGAAGGCGACGAGCTTACCGTGGAGCAGGCACTGCGCGGCCTGATGATTCCCTCGGGCAACGACGCCGCCATCGTGCTCGCCGAATATGTGGGCAAGAAGATCGAGCCTAAGACCAAAGACGCCGAGGCCACCTTTGTGAAGGCCATGAACGAGCGCGCTAAGAAGCTCGGCTGCACCGGTACGCTTTTTGAAAACCCGCATGGTCTGGACTTTGATGAGTGGGCTGGCGATATGCACTCAACCGCACACGACGTAGCGCTGATGATGCAGGAGGCCATGAAAAACGACACGATCCGCGAGGTCGTAGCGAGCGAGGATTCCTGGATCGAGGTCACGGGCGCCGACGGCGCCGACCATTCGCATTCCATGGACACGCATAACTATTTGCTGGGCCAAGATGGCAACATCGGTGGCAAGACCGGCACCACCGACGACGCGGGCTATTGCTTTACGAGCGCCTACAACCGCGACGGCGACGAGATCTACACCGTCGTTTTGAACTCCACCACCACCGACCAGCGCTTTACCGATACCGTAACCCTTGCCAATTGGTACTACGGTCACAAGGTGACGGTCGCAATCGCCAACACACAGGAAAAGACCGCCAACGGCAACCCGCTTATGGCGCGTATTGGCCAAACCGACTGGACGGATAAGACGATCGACGCCACGCTCGCCGATCCTACGGCGCAAGCGACCGTGTTTTCCCTTGCCGGCGAGGTGACCGAAAAGGTTAGCTACGACGATCTTTCGGGCACGGTGCATGTGGGCGATAAGGTGGGTAGCGTTACGCTCAAGCAGGACGGCACCAAGATCGCCGTCATGGACCTGGTTGCCGACGAAGAAGGCGCTGGGCCGAATCCCATTGAATGGCTCCTTGTGAAGCTCGACCGTCTGGGCCGTCGCATCGACAACCGCCCGCTCACGGCAGAAAGCGAGACCGTCGCCAAGGCGCCCGAGGTGTAGTGCGCAAGAATAATAAGCCCACTGAAAGGAGGCGTCCGAAAGGATGCCTCTTTTTTTGAGGGTTCGAATCCCCAGCTAACGTGGTTCAACTAAAAAAGGGCCCCTTTCGGAACCCTTCTTTCAAGTCATACTGGCGGAGAGCTGGGGATTCGAACCCCAGATGCCCTTTTGGGGCATACTCGCTTAGCAGGCGAGCACCTTCGGCCTCTCGGTCAGCTCTCCGTAACAGCCGTTCTATAGTAACCAAACAGTCGAAGTTGGGCAAGAGGGAATTTTCTAATTGCCCGGCGGCCTTTCCTCCTTGCAGTTTTCGCCCCTACCCCAGCGAGCGGTTGAGGGAGCCGAGCTCGTCGTTGCCCATGGTACGCCACATTTGGAAGATGCAACCGCGCGCCAGGAAAAAGAAGCCGTTATCGACCAGCTGCACGGCGGCATCCGCAAGCTGGTTGGCCACCGCGGGCACGGGCGGCAATTCGAGTCCAGCCCTGCGGATGGTCTCGACCGCTTCCTCGAACGTCGGAGGCTCGCTGACACCCATCTCGTTCATAAGGCCCTGCATTTCTTCCAGCGCGCTGCTGCCCGACTCCTCGCCGCGCGGCACCAGACGGTAACAAGCCAGCGCCAGGTCGAGCTGATCGCAATTCCAATAGGCAAACGCCAAGCGATAGAACAGGTAGCCGATTGCAGAACGATCGCTGGCAATACGTAGGCCGTGGCGCGCCACCTCGATAATCTCGTCAAAGCGCTCCAGACGCGCGAGCACGTTGATGAGCGCAAAGTGCGACTGCATGGACGAGCGCGCCAGATCGTAAAGATGGCGCACCTCGGGCAGTGCTCGTTCAAAGTCCTCTTGCTCGGCGTAAAAACTGCAGATCTCGTGCTGGGCAAAGTACAGCGCATCGGGCGCACGAAGGATTCGCACAGAGCGGTCTTCTTCCAACACCGGTAGCACCATGCGCACCAGCTGGTTATCGCAAAACTGCGTTTGAACCGGACCTGTCGCCAAAAGCTCGGCGACGGCGCACTTAGCCTCCAACTCCTCGACAAGACGGGAAAAGCCTTCAAAAGCACCTGTACGGTCGACTTTTGCCTGCTCGCGCAATTCAACAACACGGGCCACGTATGGGTCGTCGTCCTCTTCCATGACCTCCAACTCGTCAGCCGTATCGGCAAGCAGCAGATCGCGCAGCGCCGGCGGCAGCGTGCGATGGTCATCACGCGGACGAGCATGAACCTCCGCAGGCTCAATCGTCTCCGGAGCGGTTGACTCATACGCCTCAAGTACACGCTTGCACGGCATATCGTCCATGTCCATGCTCTCAAGATCCTTGACGACAGGCACGCAATCGGCCAGATAGGCCGCGCGCCCAAAGAAATACGTTGCGACAACGCGCTCGCCCTGCTCACTGCCGGGAGCAGCAATCTGCACATAGCAGCGCGTGATGCAGGTGCCCGCGGCAAAACACGCTGCTGCAAGCGTGAGTGCCACGCGCGCATCGTGCTCCGCGGCCCAGATCGCACGCGCGTCCTCGTCCAACTCGCGCCAGGCGTCATCTTGAGCGTCGTATTCACGTTGCGGCATGGCATCAACGACAGACTGCCCAAACCGAACGAGCATGATCCCCTCGGCAACGTTTGCCCGATAGGTATAGTCGAGCCGCGTGACCACGTTAAGTGCCTCGACAATACGCGCGAAGCGGGTACGCACATCCCACTCACCGCCCGGCTGGCAAGCCACCGTACCCGGTTTGCCCCACGGGTTATCGCTCGAGGCCGTATCGAGCAGTCGGGGAACATCGTTGGTCGTCTTGGCGATATGCCACGCATCAAAGAGCGCGCAGCCCTCAAGGCTCGGCGAGGATGCCGCAGGGACCAATCCGGCCCCGATGTGCTCAAGGATGCCGGAGAGACGGTTAAGACGGCACTCGATGGCAAGCAGCATGTCAATCTCGTCCTGGTCCAGCAGGCTGCGATCAAAATTGAGATAGAAAAGCTTTGAGCGATCGATGCGAGCCAGGCTCATCTCGGACTTAGCGGCGATGTTGCGCAAGCGGGGCAAGTCAATTTCACTCATAAGGGCGGCGGCATAGCGCTCGATACCGCTCGGATTCTCGGCATGGTCAACGCGGTAGAGCAGCGTCTCGATAGCGTCAGGGAGCGGTGCCGTGTTAAAGCCCAAAAACACCTCGACCGGCTCGGGCAACTTTACGAGCTTGATCTTGTCGACAACGTTTTGCATACCCTCGTCGAGTCCGTCGGCGTCCTCCGTGCTCGCAATGGTATTTTCGGAGTCAGCGAATATCACGTAGCGCAGGAACATCGATGCCATGAACTCACCGTAAGGAAGGGAGCGGGTCGAATTCCATGTCTCGTGATCGGACTGTTCGCGCATGGGGCCTTCGGGAGAGCCGACGGTTCGCGCGCACGCGCGCATCGTGCCGTTTGCTCCCCTCACCATAATCTCACCAATACCGGAGTCCGACTCGTCAAGGACCAGTTCCATGTCGGGATCGTTGGGCAGCGGAGCCTCGCTAACGGGGCGGTCCACCTTGTACACCTCACCCGAAACGCTTACGTAGCCCAAAAGCGACACATGGCTTTTGCCAACGAATTCGACGACATAACAAGATTCATGCTGATCCTCGCCAAAGAGTTTCCAGACCACGCCATATGAGCGTCCCGCAGGCTGCTCGGACATCGCCGGAAAGCGCTTCTTGGGATCGAGAAACCTGAGCTTGTATGTCGGACGCTCTGCCACGAAATATCACCCTGATCGGTCGCTTGAGAAGGAGCGGTCGCGAATAAGTCGCGACATCTACTCGGAATCTTACACGAGTCGACAGGAAATCGTCCCTTTGGACGAAAGCACTCAAGCTGGCGTAAAAGAAAAGCCCCCGTTGCCGGGAGCTTTAATCTCAAATGGTGCGGCGTATAGGATTCGAACCTATGACGTTCTGATTCGTAGTCAGACCCTCTATCCAGCTGAGGTAACGCCGCAACTTGTTGATTATTATGCACAGGGACTGAATAATGGTCAAGCATTTTTTCAAAAAAAGTTATCGAATTTGATTTTTAATCATTTGGAGGGCTTGGCGCGATCTTCGACGCATCGCGATATAAGAAAAGCCCCCGTCGCCGGGAGCTTTAAAGTCAATTGGTGCGGCGTATAGGATTCGAACCTATGACGTTCTGATTCGTAGTCAGACCCTC
>CAJMMX010000059.1 GCA_905214615.1 uncultured bacterium
TTTCTCACTGAGCGACTCTGCTTGCAGCCGGAGTGAAAAAGGTTATTAGTGGCCGGGCCCGCGACCGGTGGGACATGTACCCCCAATTAACTGTTCTTCATGACAATCGAATCCACGACATCGGCCACATTCTCGCAGCAGTCGGCGCAGTACTCCAGGAAGGCGTACACGTCACGCCAAGCGATGACCTCGAGCGGGTCCTTGCCGTTAACGTGCAGGTTACGCATGGCGTTGATATAGAGCTCGTCGGCCTCGGACTCGATGGTGTTGATCTGGATGACGAGCTCGCGCAGCGTTTTGGACTTGCGGTAGTTAGGCAGCTCGACCATAAGGTCCTTCATGGCGCGGCAGGCGTCGGTCACCTTGTGGGCGATGACGATGGCGTCGGGATGGATGCTCTGGATGTTGGTGAAGTAGACGCGCTGCACGACGCCCTCGATACGGTCGAGCACGGTGTCGAGCGAGCAGCTCATCAGATCCAGGTCCTCGCGCTCAAGCGGGGTGATAAAGGCCGTGAGCAGGGCGTCCTCAAGCTCATGGTGCTTCTTGTCGGCCGCATGCTCGATCGCATGCATCTTGTCGAGCATATCGTGAATCTTTGCGGGATCGAAGTTCTCGAAAATCTTGGTAAGCAGCTCGGCGGCCTGGACGGCGAGGTCGGCGCAGGCGACGTAGTTGTCAAAGTAGAACGAATCGGGTTTCTTTGCCATGAGTGGGTCCTTTCGAGGCGAAGACGGGTGGGCGAGGTGTTACGGTCCAGATGGACGTTCGGTTTGACTAGATGAACATCATGAACAGCTTGGCCATGACAAAGCTGATGAGTCCACAGGCGGGGAAGGTGAAGAACCAGGTGAACATCATGTCCTTGACTACGCCGAAGTTGATGGCCGAAAGGCGCTTGACGGCGCCGACGCCCATGATGGCGCAGGTCTTGATGTGAGTGGAGGACACGGGGATGCCGGTGAGCGTGGCAAGCAGCAGGTTTGCGGCGCCCGCCAGGTCGGCGGAGAAGCCCTGGTACTTTTCGAGCTTGACCATGCTCTGGCCAACGGACTTGATGATGCGCTCGCCGCCCACGCTGGTGCCGATGCCCATGGTGGCCGAGCACAGCAGCATAATCCAGATGGGGATGCCGGCATCGCCGACGCTCGTCTGGCCGCTGGCAAAGGCCACGCCTAAAAAGAGCACGCCGATGAACTTCTGTCCATCCTGCGCGCCGTGCATAAAGCTCATGGCCGCAGCGCTTGCGATCTGAGCGTATTTAAAGAAGACATTGGCACGTCGCCTGTTGGCGGCGGCGAAAAGAATCGAGACGAGCTTGCACAGGACCCAGCCCATGACAAAGCCCAGGCCGATGGAGAGCGCCAGGCCGTAGATGACCTTCATCCACTCGTGGACGTTGACGCTGCTCGCACCGCCGAGGGCGATGGCGGCACCGGTCAGGCCGGCGATAAGGCTGTGGCTTTGCGAAGTGGGGATGCCAAAACGCGACGCTGTGGCGCCGTAGACGACGATGGAGAACAGCGCCGCGCACAGGCAGGCGAGCGCCATGGTGCTGTTTCCGCCAAAGTCGACAATATGGGAGATGGTGTTGGCGACGCTCGCGTTAAAGTGCGTCATGATGAGCACGCCAAGGAAGTTGAATGCGGCACTCATGAGGATGGCGGCGCGGGCGGGCATGCAACGCGTAGTGACGCAGGTCGCGATGGCGTTGGGTGCGTCGGTCCATCCATTGACGAAGATGGCGCCGAGCGCGAGGATCACGGTGACGGCAAGGACTGGGTTCGACACAAGTTGGCCGAGGAAGGTTGAGAACGTTACGTCCATATATGGGCTTTCTCGAAGTTTGCAGGCACGTTACAGAAACATGATAAATCGTATCACCTCCTGCGGGTTTCTTTACCGAGTTCTGATGGGAGCAGTGAATTTTTTGGCACTAAAAATGAATATTAGCCCTGTTGACCGCGGGTGTTCTTTTTGCTAACACACCATGAGGACACGTGCGCGCGCCCCAACACCCCAAAACCACAGTCTGTTCGCTTTACAATATGCAAACATGCGTTCGATAATAGGAGGCATGGAATATCGACAGACAGACGGCAAAACTCGGCGCGTGCACAAGCAGTATGTGGACGTCGTGACCCGCATCCTTGCGGGCGGACAAGTCGTGCCGGTCACCGTCTGCTGGGTCGACGGCCGTTGCTTTACGATCGACGAAATTATCTCGACCACCGGGTTTGGCCTGACGGTTCACGGCATTCGTACGGCAACCTATAAGGTACGTTTTGGCGGACATGCGACCGAGTTGTATCTGGAGGACCAAACGCGTGAGCGGGCGGATGGCTCGCAGACGCATGTGATGCGTTGGTGGGTATGGGCGTTTGACCGCACGCTTGAGGGCGAGCGCCGCAGGTAAGAGCGCACGGCATTCGGGTACAATGGCAGGGATCTTGTCACCTACGGCGCTGTCGTGGCGCTTTTTGAAAGGACGAAGTATGAACGATATCCAGGGCTATCAGAACGGCCCCGTCGAGACCGGCGCAAGCCGCGCCAAGGAGATGTCGCCGCGCGCGTACAATCTCGCCATGTCCGCCCTGATCTTCTTGGGCTTTTGCGCCATGGGTGCCGGCGCCTACTTTACGAGCACCATGTCGTTTGCGCGCATGATGATGAGCGGCGCCGCCCTACCGCTGGTCTTTGGCTCGTTTATTTTAACCATCGTCGGCATGGTCATGATGTCGGCTGCTGCGGGCAAGCAGTCCGTGGGCCTGTCCCTTGTGGGCTACGTAATCTTTGCGAGTACCTTTGGCCTGACCGCGTCGTTTGGCCTTGCCAACTACGACCTGCCTACCATCAACACTGCCTTTATCGCCACGGCCGCCATCACCTTTGTCTTTGGCGCCTTGGGCGTGACGTTCCCCAAGTTTTTCCAGCGCGTATATGGCATCGGCTTTGGCATTCTGCTCGCCACTATTCTGGTTGAGATCGTGCTGATGTTCATGGGCGTTTCGCAGTCCATCACCGACCTGATCGTGATCGTGGTGTTTGCCGGCTTCATCGGCTACGACACCTATGTGGCAACGACGGTGCCGCCCACGCTGCCCAACGCCGTGCTCATGGCATCCAGCCTGTTCGTGGACATCATCAACGTGTTCCTGCGCATCCTGAACATCCTCGGTCGTCGCGACTAGCGCGGGGGATTGCAGCGTTTCTTGTCGGACGCGGTAAAACGATGTGAAAGGCGGTCCTTCGGGGCCGTCTTTTTTGTACGCGGCGGGGTATCATGGATGGGAAAAGCCGATAGCGGCAGCGACAGGAAAGGTGGCCACGTATGGCAGACGTCGACAACAGGAACCGTAACCGCAGGTCCAACCGAGCGGGTCAGCCCAATCCCAAGCGCGAGGCCCGTGCCAAGGCCGCCGAGCGTCACGTGGCAACTGTGTCCGAAGCGTGCGCCAAGGATATCGAGCGTTCGCTCGCCGGTGTTCGCGAGTTTGACGGTATGCCTGCCGGCTTTGTCGCGGCGATGAAGGCCAAGGTTCAGAGTGCTGTGGCCGCCGAAGAGCAGGTCGCCGAGGACGTCGAGAACGCGGAGACTACCGAGGTCGAGGCGGCGCCCGAGACCGAGGCGGCGCCCGAGCCCGTCGAGGAGCCTGCCGAGGAAATCGCCGAAGCTGAGTCCGCGCCTGCTGAGGAGCCCGCTCCGGTCCTGCCCGAGGTCACTGTGCTTGATGCCTCCGCCACGCAGGCAATCCTCGATAACGGTCGCGGCTATGCGCAGTTCTGCGACATGGCCGTGCTCGCCTTTGCCTCGTTTACCAATCCGGGCGGTGGATATATTCAGGGTTATCTGGGCCAGGAGGCCACGCTGTGCGCCGATTCGTATCTGTACAACGTTCTCGATAGGCAGCGTAAGTGGTACGGCGAGAACCGTCGCCGCAACATCAACTGCGAGCTCTATCGTAACCGCGCCCTGGTGGTGCCTGCGGTGCGCTTCGACCGCAACCACGTGCATGCATACGCCGACGTGATCGTGGTCGCCGCGCCCAACGTTAGGCGCGCCCGCCAGGAGTATCGCGTGAGCGACGATGCTCTGCTGGATGCCCTGCGCGACCGCATTCGCTTTGTGCTCGCCATCTGCGATGAGCTTGGTCGCGAGAAGCTCGTGCTGGGTGCTTGGGGCTGCGACAACAACGGCTTTGATGCCGAGGCCGTGGCCGAGCTCTTCCGCAAGGAGCTCGCGTCGGGCGACTTCAAGGTCAAGCAGGTCTTCTTTGCCGTGCCCTCTACGCGCTGGGACGAGGACTTCGCCAAGTTCGAGCACGTGCTGGCAAACTTCCCCGAGCGCAACGAGGAGTCCTATGCTCAGGTTGCCGCCCGCACCGCAGCCGCCCGTGCCGCCGAGCAGGCTCAGGCCGCTGCCGAGGATGACGAGGATGACGACGACTGGCGCAAGTACCTGTAAACGGTGCGCGTGATGCGATATACCGAGCCGACGGGGGCTGCTCCCGTCGGCTTTTTATTGAGTGGGGAGCTTACGATGAAAAACGTTCTATGCTTTGGTGACAGCAACACCTATGGTTACGATCCGGCGGGCATGCGCGACGGTACCGCGGTGCGCTATGCGCAGGATGTGCGCTGGTGTGGCGTGGTCCAACGTGACTTAGGCGAGGGCTGGCATGTAATTGAAGAAGGCCTCAACGGCCGCACGACGGTACGCGACGACATGTGCCATCTGGACACTAACCTCAACGGTATTCGCGCGCTTCCGATGCTGCTCGAGGCCCATAAGCCGCTGGACGCCATTGTGATCATGCTGGGCACCAACGACTGTAAGACGGTCTTTAACGTGACAGCTTCCGATATCGCCCGTGGCGCCATGGCGCTGATTCGCGCCGTCCGCGCGTTTCCGTGGACCGACGCTGCGCCTTGCCCGCGCATCCTGCTGATGGCTCCTATCAAGATCAAGCCGCAGATCGCCGATGTATATATGACCGATTTTGACGAGCGTTCCGTCGAGGCATCTGAACATTTTGGCGAGTACTATGCGCACGTGGCCGAGCAGTTTGGCTGCGACTTTTTGAATGCCGCCGAGTTTGCCGAGCCGGGCGATATCGACTATCTGCATATGATGCCCGAAAGCCACGAGAGCCTGGGTCACGCCGTGGCAGCCAAGCTCAAAGAGATGCTCGGTGAGTAGCACGGCCCCAAGCCACCGCAAAGGGGACAGGCACCTTTGTGGTGGTTTTGCCCGGGTAAACGAACGGATTGGCTGCCATATGGGCATGGACGAGCTCATCGACCTCTTTGCCGAGGGCGATGAGCTCGTCTCCAATACCGCTTTTGAGGATTTGGATCTTGCCTACGACGTGGCGAACGGCGCGACCTTCGATGGCGTTGTGTTCCGATCTTGCGAGTTCGATAGCGTTGACTGGAGCGGCTCGACGTTTCGCGACGTGGTGTTTCGCGGTTGCCGCTTTATCCGCTGCAACATGGAAGGCTGCTGGCTCAGCCGCTGCGACTTCGTTGACTGCTCGGCACCGTGACTCAACTTGCTCAAGGCGCGCCTGTCGAGCGTGTCGTTTGGATCGTGCGATTTGAGCTATGCGAACCTTTCGGAGGGACGCATTGGCCCTATGACAGCATGCGATACACGTCTGAGAGAGGCTGCGTTTCAGGGTGCCAAGCTGGGTCAGATACGCCTGGATGGCTGTGACCTGACGCGTGTTGATGTGTTCAAGACGTCGCTTTCCGGCGTTGATGTGTCGCGCTGTACATTTGCAGCGCCCGTTGTTTCGGGCGATTACCATGAGCTGCGTGGCCTGACGGTCAATGCCGAGCAGGCGCTGGCACTCTCGGGTTTGTTGGGAATTCAACTCGCCGACGACTAGACGCCCCGGCCCTTTGCTCGACCGCTATCTAAAATCAAACCGTCGCAACATTTAATGATTTTTTGCGTTTGCACGATTTTCATCGAATGTTGCGACGGTTTTTGGTGCAAGGTAGCCTGTCTCTTTTTGGCAGGTTACTGGCTATTTAGTACTGCCACATGTGGTTGACGGGGCCAGAGCCTTTGCCCATGTCAAAGCCGGCGGCGAGAGCGCCCGTTAGGTAGGCCTTGCCGGCGTTGACGGCGTCGGCAAGATCCATGCCCTGAGCCAGCGCGCAGGCGATGGCGGACGAAAGCGTGCAGCCGGTGCCGTGTGTGTTGTCGGTCTCGATGCGCTTGTGGCGGAACCACGTGGTGAGCGGATCGCCCAGATGGTTGCCCTCGTCATCGAGTGGCGCGGGTTCGGCCAATACATCGTTGGCCTCGTTGACAAGATGCCCACCCTTAACGAGGGATGCGCAGCCAAAGCGGCGGGCGAGGAGCATGGCAGCATTTTGCTGCGTGCGCTCGGAGTCGACCTCGTAGTCGAGCAGGGCCATGGCCTCGGGAATATTGGGCGTGATAACCGTCGCCAGCGGGAACAGGCGGCGGGTGAGCGCCTCGGCGGCATCTTCGGCAATCAGCCGTGCGCCCGAGGTGGCTACCATGACGGGGTCGACTACCACGTTTGTCGCGTTCCAGGCGCTCAGGCGGTCGGCGATAACCTCGATAATCTCGGCAGAGGAAACCATGCCGATCTTGACGGCGCTTGGGCGGATATCGTCAAATACGGCGTCGATCTGCGCAGCGACGATATCAGGGGAGATATTCTGCACGGCGGTGACACCGAGCGTGTTTTGTGCGGTGATGGCGGTGATGGCCGTCTCGGCATACAGACGGTGCGCCGTGATGGTCTTGATGTCGGCCTGAATGCCGGCGCCACCGCTGGAATCGGATCCTGCGATGGACAGGACGGCAGGTACCTTACTGCGATCCATGTTTGCTCCCTTGTTCGGTCGGAATCAAATGGGTCTTTAAGCCAGCATTATAAAGATGCCCGGGCCGACTCTATGTCGAACCCGGGCGGGCGATGCAATCTTTACGCAAATGTGAGCAAATGTTCACACGTCAACAATTGACGAACACCATGTTACCGATTGTGGCTCCGGTGACGAGTTAGTCCTCCATGCCGAGGTCGATCGTCGTGCCTTCGAACACCTTGTTAACGGTGCGGACGGCGCACATCTTGCCGCACATGGTGCAGGTGCCCTCGGTGGCGGCGGGGGATTCTTCGTAGCGTTTCTTGCCGGTGACCGGGTCGAGAGCACACTTCCACATGGCATCCCAGTCGAGCTTGCGGCGTGCCTGGCCCATCTTGTCGTCCATGTCGCGGGCGTGCGGCACCTTCTTGGCGATATCGGCGGCGTGCGCGGCAATCTTAGTGGCCATGAGGCCATCGAGCACGTCCTGGGCGTTGGGCAGGCACAGGTGCTCGGCCGGCGTCACGTAGCACAGGAAGTCGGCACCGGAGCTGGCGGAGATGGCGCCGCCGATGGCAGCGGTGATGTGGTCGTAACCCACGCCGATATCGGTCACCAGCGGCCCGAGCACATAGAACGGGGCATTGTGGCACAGGCGCTTCTGCAGTTTCATGTTGGCGGCGATCTCGTCGAGCGCCATGTGACCCGGGCCCTCGACCATGACCTGGACGCCGGCGGCCCAAGCGCGCTTGCACAGCTTGCCCAGCTCGATCATCTCAGCGGTCTCGGTGGCATCGTTGGAGTCGTAGAGGCAGCCCGGGCGGCAGGAGTCGCCGAGCGAAATCGTCACGTCGTACTCGTGGCAAATCTCGAGCAGCTCGTCAAAGTACTCGTAGAAGGGGTTTTCGTTGCCGGTGACCTCCATCCAGCCAAACAGTAGCGAGCCGCCGCGACTGACGATGTTCATCAGGCGGCCGGTCTCCTTAAAGGTCTTGGTGACCGACTTGTTGATGCCGCAGTGGATGGTCATAAAGTCCACGCCATCCTCGGCGTGCGCGCGCACGACCTCGAACAGGTCGTCCTTGGTCAGCTTGACCAGCGGCTTTTCCATGTAGCCGATGGCGTCGTACATGGGGACGGTGCCCACCATGAGCGGCGTCTCGTCGATGAGCTGCTGGCGGAACTGGCGCGTTTTGCCCGAGTTGGAAAGGTCCATGATGGCGTCGGCGCCAAAGTCCTCGGCGATCTTGACCTTCTTCCATTCCTCGGCGGCATCGGCCTTGTCGCCCGAGATGCCCAGGTTGACGTTGACCTTGGTGGACAGGCCCTCGCCGACACCAAAGGCGCGCATGCCCTTTTTGATGTGCACGATGTTGGCGGGAATGGCGATGCGGCCGTCGGCCACGCGCTCGCGGATGTACTCGGGGTCGCGATGCTCGCGCTCGGCGACCTCCTTCATCTGCGGTGTGATCTGCCCGGCGCGGGCGAAGTCGATTTGCGTGACGAGCTTGGGCTCGGTCTGTGTGCTCATTGGCACGGCTCCCTTCGTTGGCATTACCCATATCAGGTTTGCGGGTCAGGGCGGGCGCGCCCAGTCTCAGCCTGCCGTCTTGTCCTGCAAGCTCCCCGTTTATGTAATGGGCTCAAGTATAGCTCGAATGGGTACGATTGGCCTAACGAGCGTGCCTGTGGGGAGGCGTACATGGAAGACAAGCATCTATATCGAGAGACACAATGGGATGTATCGGCCGAGGAAAGCCGTGCGCACCATGGCCTTGTCGCGATTGGTTTTGCGGTGCTTGCCGTGTTGGTGATTGCCTTTTGTATTTGGACGTTCGGCGGTCGCGGCGGCGCTGCATGGGAGTTCGAGGCTGATGATAGCCTACCGATTATGACGGTGAGGAGTACTGGCGGTAATGCCAATACGCTCGCCGTTCCGGGCGATTATTGGTACCCGCGCGATGAGTTTGTGCAGTTGCAGCTGAGTGGTGGGTCTATTCCAGGTGAAGAAATCGAACGCGTGACGTTTGACGCGGCGCTCAAAACGCTCACGGTGAAGCTCAAAGATCAAGGAGATGTGCCCACGACTATGGATATCGCCCTGACGGAATGGCGTCTGGAGCCTCCGACGGGTGTTGCGGTGTCCGAGGTTGAGCACGTCAAGATTGTCTATCAGGACGGTTCGACAAACGGGATTGCAAAGGCCGATGGCTTGGCGGAGTAACGGAGTGTTTGGAAACGGCGGGCCTATTGTGCCTGCGCGTTCATGAAAACCAGGGTGTTTTTGTCTGAAAGCTCGGGGATGTGACGATAGCCGATGTTGAATGCGGTGAGCCCGCTTACATCCTCGAGCTTGTTTTCTGCCATCCAGCGCACCATGGAGCCGCGCGCCTTTTTGCTGGCGGTCGATCGCTGAACGGGCTTATCGTTGCGGACGTCTTCGCCAAAAAGGCAGGTGATAACCGTTGTATCCTGTGCAGCATGGGGCAGGACGGCTTTGGCGTATTCCACGCTGGCAAGGTTGACGATCGTAGCGTTGGAGCCCGCCGGAGCGATGACCCGTGCGAGTTTGTCGCCCCAAAACGCGTAGAGGTCTCGGGCATCGTCGACGGCAAGCTTCGCCCCCATTTCGAGCCGATAGGGCGACACGCCGTGGAAGGGGCGTGCGCATCCGTAAAGGCCCGAGAGGATCCACAGATGGTCTTGCAGCCATGCGAGCTGCGCGGAATCCATCACCTCGGGCGCCATGCTCTCGTATTGAATGCCGTGATAGGACATGACGGCAGGGGAGAGGTGACGGGCGAGTGCAGGATTGTCGAGATCGCCGTTTCCCAAGATGGGCCCGAACTCATGCAGGGTGTTGAGGCAAGGCCCCAGCAGTTTGTCACTCACGTTCCATAGCGCCTGCAGACCGCCGCTGCCTTCATTCCGCTCGATATCTAGCAGTGCGCGGTGGAGGCGAGCTGTCTCGTGCACAAAAGGTGGAATGCCCAGGACTTCAAAAGCATCCCTGGCCGCGCGCATTTGCTTGGCGGGCGAAATGATGACCTGCAGCATGGACTCTCCTCTGCCAAATAGGAAGTTGCGGTGGAATACGGTCTGTTTTGGCCGGTTATGGGCCAGTTTAGTCCGTATTTCACCGCAACTGATGAAGGGTTGGTTAGGCTCGCTCGATGAAGGCTTTGTAGCCGCGATAGGCCTCGTAGATATCGGCCTTGTTAGCGACCTCCCACAGGGCGTGCATGGACAGGACGGCAACGCCAGAGTCGATGACGTTCATGCCGTACTTAGCCATGATGTATGCGATGGTGCCGCCGCCGCCCGCGTTGACGCGACCGAGCTCGCAGGTCTGGAAGTCCACGCCGGCCTCGTCCATGATGTCGCGGATGAGGGCCACATACTCGGCGTCGGCGTCGTTAGAGCCGCCCTTGCCGCGGCTGCCCGTGTACTTGTTAAAGCACAGGCCGCGACCCATAAAGGCGGCGTTCTTGGTTTCGAACTTGCCGGCGTAGCCCGGGTCGAAGCCGGCGGACACGTCGGAGGAGAGCATGCGGCTGCGGGCGAGCGCGCGGCGCAGGGCCAGCGGGCTATCCTCGCCGGCGAGCGTCATGATCTCGGCGACGGTGTTCTCGAAGAAGCGGCTCGTCATGCCGGTGGCACCTACGGAACCGATCTCCTCCTTGTCGACGATGAGTGTGATGCTCGTGCGCTCCACGTTGGCGACGTTGATCTGGGCGAGCATGGACGGATAGGCGCAGACACGGTCGTCGTGGCCATAGCCCAGAATCATGGAGCGGTCGAGGCCCATGTCACGGGCGGGGCCGGCGGGCACGACCTCGATCTCGGCGGAGAGGAAGTCCTCCTCCTCGACGTCGTACTGCTCCTTGAGGATATCCAGGAACATCTGCTTGACGGGCTCCTTGGGAGCGTCCTTGTCGTCCTCGTCAAACTTGACGGGGCGGCCGCCCACGATCACGTCGAGGATCTCGGCGTCGACGGCGTCCTTGGCGGGCTTGGCCATCTGCTCGCTCGAGAGGTGGATCAGCAGGTCGGAGATGGTAAAGACCGGGTCGTCGGCCTTGTCACCGATGTTGATGTCGACGGTGGTGCCGTCCTTTTTGCAGATGACGCCCACGAGTGCGAGCGGGGAAGCGACCCAGTGGTAGCTCTTGACGCCGCCATAGTAGTGCGTGTCGAGATAAGCCATGTCGCCGGCCTCGAAGACGGGGTTCTGCTTGAGGTCCAGGCGCGGCGAGTCCACGTGGGCGCCCAGGATGTTAAAGCCCTGCTCGAGCGGGGCGGTGCCCAGGTTGACGAGCATGAGGTCCTTGCCGTGGTTGACGGCGTACACCTTGTCGCCGGACTTGAGCGCGCGGCCCTCGGCGATCACGGTCTCCAGATTGACGTAGCCCGCCTCCTCGGCCATCTTGATACCGGCCTTGACGCACAGGCGCTCGGTCTTGTTCTCACTCAAAAACTGCTTATAGCCGCGGCAAAGCTCCTCGAGCTCCTCGATCTGCTGTGGCGTGTACTTTTTCCATGCGCTGGGACGCTCCATGACGCAGGCTCCTTTCGGATCGATCGTGCTGGTTGATGTACCGTGAGCCATCGTATCACGCGCGGGCCCGCGGCGGCAGGGAAGCCTGATGTGCGGTGGCCGCGGGGCGGGGAGCGTGTAAACTGGTGTGAGCAAACCGTGCCCAGCCCAAAGCGAGGTATTCAATATGTCTGAAAAGCGCCGTACCTTTGCCGTCATCGACGGCAACTCGCTCATGCATCGCGCCTTCCACGCCGTGCCGCCGACCATGAACGCGCCGGACGGTCGCCCCACCAACGCGATCTTTGGTTTTCTGAACATGTTCCTCAAGATGATCGATGCCTTTAATCCCGACGGCGTTGTCGTGGCGTTTGACAAGGGCAAGCCGCGCGTGCGTATGGAGATGCTGCCGCAGTACAAGGCGCAGCGCCCGCCCATGGACCCCGACCTGCACGCGCAGTTCCCCATGATCAAGGAGCTGCTCGCCGCGCTCAACGTGCCCATTTTGCAGTCCGAGGGCTGGGAAGGCGACGATATCCTGGGAACCATGGCGCGCCTGGGCGAGGAGGCCGGCTGCGACATGCTGCTGGTGACCGGCGACCGCGACATGTATCAGCTCGTGACCGAGCACGTCAACGTGGTCTCGACTCGCAAGGGCCTGTCCGACGTGGCGATCATGACGCCCGAGAGCGTGGACGACCTGTATCACGGCATCACGCCGGCGCTCGTGCCCGATTTTTACGGTCTGAAGGGCGATACGTCGGACAACATTCCCGGCGTACCGGGCATCGGCCCCAAAAAGGCGAGTGCGCTCATCGCGCAGTACGGCAGCCTTGACGAGGTCATCGCGCATGCTGACGAGGTCAAGGGCAAGATGGGAGAAAACCTGCGCGCACACATCGACGACGCGCTGCTGAGCCGTAAGGTGGCGACCATCCGCACCGATGCGCCCGTTGAGCTCGATTTTGAGGCGACGTCCTTCCCGGCGTTTTCCGCCGATGAGGTTTCCGCGGCGCTGGGCACGCTTGGTATCACCGCCATGCAGAACCGTTTCTTGGCGCTGATCGGCGGCGAGGGCGGGGCAGCTGCCAGCACGTTTGAGATTCCCGCCGTTTTGCGCGCAGCCGCCGGCGATGCTGGCGCGCTTGGTGCCGTTGCGGCTGAGGTCTCCCGCGTGATTGATGCCGGCGAGTGGGTCGCCGCCGTGGTGGACGATGACAAGGAAGAGGGCGCGCTCTTTGGGCTGACGCGCACGCTGTGGTTGGCGACGTCCAAGGGCCTGTTTGCGCTCGAGGAGGGCGACAGCGGTGCGGCGGCTGAGGTTGAGGGCTTCAACTTCGCCCACGGCGTGATTGCCGGCGTGCTCGCGCGTCTGTTTATGGAAGGCCGTGTGGCGAGCCCGGATATGAAGGCGCTTCTGCATGAGCTTTCGCCCATCGATTCTTCTGAGCTCGAGCTCATGGATCCGCTGGCAGTCGATTCCACGCGCATCTTCGATACCGTTGTTGCCGCCTACCTGTTGGATTCCGACCGCTCCGAGTTTGACGAGGTGTATCTGGCCGATACGTATCTGCAGATGGCGCTGCCTGCGGCGCGCGGCGCAGAGGGTGCTGGCGAGGACGCTCCTGCGCCCGCCGCTCGCACGGCGGCCTTGACGCTGGCGCTGGTTGCACCGCTGCGTGACCGCATGGCCCGCGAGAACGCCGCCAACGTGTTCGATGGGATCGAGATGCCGCTCGTGCCGGTGCTTGCCAAGATGGAGCGCGCGGGCATGCTCGTGGACCCCGACCGCCTGCACAGTCTGTCCGAGGGCCTGGCGACCCAGATTGCCGATGTCGAGCGCAGCATTCGCGACCTGGCCGGCGACGAGACCTTTAACATCGGCAGCCCCATGCAACTCTCGCACGTGCTGTTTGATGTTATGGGACTTCCGACCAAGGGCCTCAAAAAGACCAAGCGCGGCTACTATTCGACCAACGCCAAGGTGCTGAGCGACCTTGCCCGCGACCACGAGATCGTGCGCCTGATTTTGGACTGGCGTGAGAAGTCCAAGATTAAGTCGACCTATCTGGACACGCTGGGCCCGCTGCGCCGTGGTGACGGGCGTGTGCACACCACGTACAACCAGACCATCACCGCGACGGGGCGTTTGTCTTCGAGCGACCCCAATCTGCAAAACATTCCGACGCGCTCGGAGCTGGGGCGTACCGTCAAGACGGCGTTCTCGGCGGGCGAGGGCAGCGTCTTTTTGGCGGTGGACTACTCGCAGATCGAGCTGCGCCTGCTCGCGCATCTTTCGGGTGACGAGCACCTGGTGCGCGCCTTCAACGAGGGCGAGGACTTCCATGCCGAGACGGCCGCGCGCGTATTTGGCGTGCCGGTGTCCGAGGTGACACCCGACCTGCGTAGCCGCGCCAAGGCCGTGAACTTTGGCATCGTGTACGGTCAGCAGGCCTATGGTCTGTCGCAGTCGCTGCACATCTCGATGGCCGAGGCGCGCGATATGATCGATCGCTACTACGAGGCCTACCCGGGTGTGCGCACGTTCCTCGACAATGTGGTGGCGCGAGCCAAGCAGACGGGCTATGCCGAGACCATGTATGGCCGCAGACGCCATATTCCCGAGCTCAAGGCCAAAAACCCGCAACTCCGCGGCTTTGGCGAGCGCACGGCCATGAACCACCCCATGCAGGGCACCGCGGCCGACATCATCAAGATCGCCATGGCCCGCGTGAGCCGCCGCCTGGAAGAAGAGGGTTTTGCCGCCCACATGATCTTGCAGGTACACGACGAACTGGACTTTGAGTGCCCCGTCAACGAAGTCGAGCGCCTAACCACCATGGTCCGCGACGTCATGGAACACGTAGTAGACCTCCGCGTACCGTTGATCGCCGAAGCCAGCACCGGCATAACCTGGGCCGACGCGAAATAGGGAAGCACTCCGTAAGGCAAGCTCGCCCAAGACGCAAGCCCCCACATACTTAAGATTTGGGACAAACACTACTGATTAATTTGTCCCACAGTAACCAAAACAGAGGGGAGCCCCTTCCAACAAGGGGCTCCCCTCTGCTCAAATCATTTCAGCTAAGTATCTAGACACTCAAGACGCCATCTTGGCGGCAGGAAAGTAAACCTAGGGCCTAGCCGGGCGGCACGGGTTAACTTTTCGTAGATTCCGCACGCAAAGAAAGCCACTTAATGTGGCTTTCGTCTTGCGCAGGACCTGACCGAGCGAAAAGTTATCCCGTGCAGCCCGGCCAGGCCCGA
>CAJMMX010000060.1 GCA_905214615.1 uncultured bacterium
TGCTATACCGCCGGTTTTACAACAATCATTACGACTCTCCGAAGAATAACGATCGGAAAGGAGATCTACTTCTTGCGTACCGGAATTTTGCAAACAAAAACAATGTGTCTGGCAACAGCGGACAATAGAAATTCCTCCACTGGTGAGGAGAACCACCACTGCAAGAAATATCGATACTATTGCATAACCGAACCTTTTCATACCTTTTTCAGCAAGCAAAAATAAGCACAAAAAATCAAGAGAAGAAAAAAAATAACTCTTTTTATCAATCGAGCATCAAACTCATATATGGACGTACAGAAGGGAAATCCAGCAATGACGATAGTTTCGAACCGCCGAATATGATTTCTGCCAACTCCATTATATCGACATCAAAATCACACGGATTTGTCACGCCCTCGTAACACTCACCTTCCTCCACAAGAAAAACACCGTTATTAACCGGCAATAAAGGATCATGCACTCTAAATACTCGTCTCAACGAACGATTATTTTTTGCGACCGCTTCGAGTACCCTCCGAACGTCCACAATGCGAATCATTCCCATAAGAACCGATATAAGTATTCCGCCAATTACCGGATGCTGTTCGACATTAATATTAACAAGATTACCGAGCCACATCATAAATGCTGATATCGGTGGTCCGATTACATATCCAACTGCTGCTCCCGATGCTATACACGCAAATGGTGTCACAATAATGTCAACTTTTGTTTTTCCCGATACAAGTCTTCCAATTTCAATCGCAACATATGCCGCAACAAATGCACCAAGTGGCTCGCCAGGCTTTCCAAGTGCAAATGCAGACATTGAATTTACTGTCGGAAATGCTCCTATCATGCCGGAAACAGCTGCTGCTATCGTAACAAGAGGACTTGAGCCAAGCTTAACTGCAACTCCAACGCCGATGCCGTCTTTGCCGTTTACCCCTTCACGCCGCAGCCCGCCATTACGCAGGCGCTGCTGACCGTCGCCGAGTGCCCGGTCTTCGTAGGCGTGGGCGGTGGCACCACCACCGGCAAGCGCTCCGTTCAGATGGCAGCCGTCTCCGAGATGCAGGGCGCGGCGGGCTGCGTGGTCAACTCCCCCGCCACCGCCGAGATGGTCGAGCACATCACCAACATCGCCGACATCCCCGTCATCGCCACGGTCGTACGTTGCGACGACGATGCTCACGCAAAGGTGCGCGCCGGCGCCAAGATTCTTAACATCGCCGCTGGCAAAAACACGCCGCAGGTCCTGCGTGAACTGCGCGAGCACTATCCCAACCTGCCGCTCATCGCGCCGGGCGGCAAGACGCCCGAGAGCATCCGCGAGACCATCGCTGCCGGCGCCAACGCCATCATCTGGACGCCGCCTTCGGCACAGCAGCTACAGACCGACATGATGCAGCGTTATCGCAAGATGAAGGAAGACGCCACACCTGTCATCTCGCACGACGATGTGCCCATTATCGACCAGGTCTCCGCCGCCGAGGTCAGCCAGGTCGAGAACATGAATCCCGACGTGCCGATTCCCGACGAGGTCATCGAGCGCGTCGCTTCGATCCACGAGCGCGTCGAGGAGCGTCGCGCCAACCGCGGGCTCAAGCCCTCACTGCACGGCTTTTTCTTCCGAGGAAAGAAACGCTAACCCCAACAGCAAGGCCCGCCCCACAAACGTGAGGCGGGCCGTTTTCGTTTGAGCAATCATGCAGCGATGTGATGGGGCAAATTAATCCACGCGCTTGTCGCCCATAAAGAAGAGCGCCACCGTACCAGGTCCGGTATGCGAGCCAATCAGAGTACCGATGTTATTGATCTCAATCTTGCCTTTAAGCTGCGGAACCTGTTCCTCAATCAGCGCCGCAACTGCCTCGGCATCCTCGCGGCACGCCGAGTGCGACATGATGCACTTACCCGAATAATCCGCACCGTCCTGCACGTGTGCCATCATGGTCTTAGCCATCTCGGAAATCGCGCGCTTCTTAGTGCGAATCTTCTCACGTGGCGACAGCTTACCTTCGCAATCGACCGTCATAAGTGGGCAAATCTTAAGCGCCGTGCCGATGATCGCGCTCGCAGCCGAAATGCGACCGCCGCGCAGGTAGCTCGACAGATCGGTCGAGAAGAACCAGTGGTGCAGGTTGAGCTTATGCTCCTCGATCCAAGCGGCCGTCTCGTCGAGTGAAGCCCCGCTATCGCGCACGTCGGCGGCACATTCCGCCAGCAGGCCAAAGCCCGAAGACGCTGCCAGCGAATCGATGACGCGCACCTTGCCGCCCTGGGGATAGCGATCCGCGAGCATCTGCGCCGCAACGCAGGCCGATCCATACGTGCCCGAAATACCCGACGACAACGTCAGGTGCAGCACGTCTTTGCCCTCGGCAACAAGCGGCTCCCAAAACTCTTCGTACTCACCCACGCTCACCTGAGACGTCTTGGGCATGGCGCCCGCGGATATCTGGGCAAAAAACTCGTCCGGCGTAATCGACTGATACAGATCGTCCGTATAGACAACATCGTCGATCTCGTAATGAAAACACACGACGGGGATATTGCGCGATTCAAAGAACTCACGGGTTCGATCGGCGGCAGATTCACAGGTCAGGACAAAATCACTCATATGAGGCTCCTTAAGTATTGCTGCGCAAATTATCGCACAGCAAGCCTAAATACGATACAAATGTCCGCTATTTACCAATGCGAACCATTTGCATCCAATATCTTTATCATGAACATCCCCATCCCCCGCCATGGGCCAACGTGGGCAAAATCACCCGCTTCGTCTCCACTCAACCGCCATATCTACCTCCACTAAATCGATTTAGCAAACCGTTCGGCTAACAATTCGGCCGCCCATCCCCAATCGAAACAAAAGCGGCGCATACTGATAAACGTTTGACACTGTTTATCAGTTTTACCAGCCCTATCGGAAGGTGTTTCATGGTCGCATTCGATCGCAATCCGCAAGACTTCAAGTATCTGCGCCTGCTGTCGAGACAGTTCCCCACCGAACAATCCGCATTTACCGAAATTATCAACCTCTCGGCCATCCTCAACCTACCCAAAGGCACCGAGCATTTTATGAGCGACGTGCATGGCGAGTACGAAGCCTTTATGCACATCCTCAACAACTGCTCGGGCGTCGTGCGCGAACATGTCGACGAGATTTTTGGCGACACGCTTTCCTTTGACGAAAAGGGCGAGCTGTGCACGCTCATCTACTACCCGCGCGAGAAGATCGACCTGGTCCGCAGCCGGCGCGAAGACTCGCCCACCTGGTACAGGACGATGCTTGACCAGCTCATCATGGTCGCCCGCTCGCTTTCGAGCCGCTATACGCGCTCCAAGGTGCGTAAGGCCATCCCACGCGATTACGCCTACATCATCGACGAGCTGCTGCACACGCATCCGGACGAGAACAACTATCGCGTGCGTTATCACGAGCGCATCGTGGAGTCCATTCTGGAGACCGCCAGCGCCGACGACTTTATCGAGTCGCTCGCCTCGCTCATCAAGCGCCTGGCCGTCGACCACCTGCACCTGGTGGGCGACATCTTCGACCGCGGCGGCGGCGCTGCCAAGATTATGGACCGCCTGCTCACCTACCATTCACTCGACATCCAGTGGGGCAACCACGACCTGCTGTGGATGGGCGCTGCGGCCGGTGAGCCCGCCTGCATCGCAACGGTGCTGCGCAACAACCTACGCTACGACAACTACGAGATCCTGGAGAACGACTACGGCATCTCGCTGCGTGAGCTTGTCGCCTTTGCCGATGCCACCTACACCGCCGGTGAGTCCATCACCCCACTGATCAAGGCCATCAACGTCCTGCTCTTTAAGCTCGAGGGCCAGATTATCCAGCGCCATCCCGAGTTCGACATGACCGACCGTCTGTTACTCGACAAGATCGATCACGGCACCGGCACGGTCACGCTCGCCGACGGCAGCGTGTGGCCGCTCACGACCAACGACTTCCCCACCGTCGACCCGGCGGACCCCTATACGCTCACGTCTCAGGAGCAGCACATCATCGACAAGCTCGTGTCCGAGTTTGTCACCGCCGATCACCTGCATCGCCATATCGATTTCCTCTATTCCCACGGCTCGATGTACAAGGTCGCCAACGGCAACCTGCTGTTCCACGGCTGCGTGCCGCTCAACGAAGACGGCACCTTTAGCAGCATGAACTGCCTGGGCACCTGGCACGCTGGCCGCGATTATCTCGATTTTTGCGACCACATCGCCCGCCGCGCCTGGCGCGTGGGCGACCGCGACGCTCTCGACTGGATGTGGTACCTGTGGATTGGCTTTAACTCACCCGCCAGCGGACGCCTGGTGCGCACCTTTGAGCGCGCCTATATCGCCGACAAGAGCACCTGGGTCGAGCCGATGGACCCGTACTTTACGCTTACCAAGTCGCCCTCGGTCTGCGACGACATCATGCGCGAGTTTGGCGTCGCGCCCATGGCATGCTCACCGACCGGTCACATCATCAACGGCCACACGCCCGTTAAAACCACCAAGGGCGAGCAGCCCATCCGCGCCGAGGGCAAGCTGCTGGTCATCGATGGCGGATTCTGCCGCGCTTACCATCCCAAGACGGGCATCGCCGGCTACACGCTTATCTCGAGCTCGCGAGGATGCCGCCTCAAGTCGCACCAGGCCTTTACCACCGTTGCCGAGGCACTCACGCGCAACGTGGACATCGAAAGCGAGACCAACCGCTTTGACGAGGCCGACCGCCGCCGCATGGTGAGCGACACCGATACCGGCGCCAAGATCCGCAGCCAGATCCAGGATCTGCGCCAGCTGCTCGATGCATATAGAAACGGTGCTATCGAGGAGCGCGTCTAGCCCCACCCGCGGGGATTGGCTAAACTTGCTGAGTTTGTCATCCCCGCGGCGCCCCGGCGCCACCATAAGGCAGGTACCATGCAAAAGCTCCTTGCGCAGATCATGAAGTTTGGCGTCGTCGGCGTCATTGCCACGGTCATCGACTTTGGCATTATGAATCTGCTCCACTACGGTCTGGGCCTTAACATCCTAATCGCCAACACCAGCGGCTTTATCATCTCACTCATCTTTAACTACCTCGCAAGCATGAAATACGTGTTTGCGCACAAGGAAGGCATAAGCCGCCGCCGCGAGTTCATTATCTTTGTCGTGCTGTCCGTGATCGGCCTGGCACTCAACGACGGTATCGTGTTGACACTCAACGCCGGCCTGGGACTCGAGGCCAATATCGCCAAGATCTGCGCCACCGCGCTTGTCATGGTCTACAACTTTGTGACCCGAAAGATCTTCCTGGAAGGCGACGAGACCAAGTAACTCGCAACCTTACAGCTTTACAATGCCCACGGATGACGCGCGTCGAGCGCCGTGTTGTTCGCGGGCATTGCTCGTTTACGGGCAAGTTTTCAACGTTTGCGGATTAGCTCTTGAAAATTTGGCGAGTTCGTATAGTTCTTGGCAAGGACCTTACGTTTCCCTTGCAAAAGCTCTAAAGTATCCTCTGCTCGATTCATCAACGCATTGGATGTGATTACGTGCGCAAGGCACTGGCACAACCTCATACCAAGCAGTTCCTCAAGTTCGCTGTCGTGGGTCTTGTCTCCTTTGGCATCGACTGGGGTATGCTCATTGCGCTCGTCGAGCTGTTTCACCTCGACTTCTTGATGAGCACCACGGTTTCGTTCATCACGTCCGTCGTGGTCAACTACTGGCTCAGCATGAAGTACGTGTTCGACCACCGCGAGGGCATGAGCCGCAAGCGCGAGTTCACGATCTTCACCATCCTGTCGGTGATCGGCCTGGGCCTCAACGACCTGTACATGTTTGTGGGCGTCACGTTTTTGAGCATCGGCTACCAGGCCATGAAGGCCATCGCCACGTTCCTCGTCACCTGGTACAACTACTTCAGCCGCCGCTTCTTCCTCGAGGGCGCACGGTCGTAGTCGATTCACTATTTGCTTGAATGTAAAACCGGTTGGAATTCCCGTTCCAACCGGTTTTTTTGTTTGCCGAGAGACCCGGCGACCCAGTCCCATTCGCATGAAAAACGGGCGGCCCGGATGTTTGTCCGAACCGCCCGTCTGGCGCACTATGTCGAGGTCCCTAGCCTGTAACGTAATACCAGACCACGTTGTCGCCATTGGAGAGAACGTAGTTACTGCAGGCCGTCATGGGCGTTGTGCCGTTGACGGAGTACATCCAGCCGCTCGTGCCACCGTGCTGTTTCTCGGCCAAACCACCAATCGCGGAGACATACGTGCCGTACGACGAGCCATGTGCGTTAACGGAAAGGCCCAGCGCGCACAGGGCATCATAGACGGTAGCGCCTTCGTTAAAGGTAAAGGTGCCACCAGAAGACACAGGATTGCCCACAGCGCTCGATGTGACCGAAACCGTCACTGTTACGTAGCTGGACTCCTGCGAGCCGCTCTGGCCGCCCGAGGAGGCGTTTCCACCATTAGAGGATGAGGCTCCATCAGACGACTGGCCACCGCCAGACGCATTGGAAGTATCACCGGCTCCCGTATTTTGGGCAGCGGATTTATCGCCAGACTTCTTGCCGTCCTGGTCCTCGGACTTCTTGTTATCCGAGTTCTTGTCCGATTCCTTGTTTGAAGACTCGGAATCGTCCTTGGACTTGGACTCATCAGAATGCTTGGACTCATCTTTTGCGTCATTCGATGACTTGGAATCCTTGGAACTGGCCTCGCCCGAAGTCGTAGTCGAGCCAGACACCTTGGTGTCCTTGGTGACGACGCTCTCCCCCGTCACGGTCTGAATGATCCAGTCGATGGACCAGGCACCGCTCTCGGAAGGATGGACGAAACCCAGCGAGACGACGATCAGAATGGTGCACGCGGCAGTCAGGACGCCGAGGAACGTCTTGCGACGAAGGGCGGACGCCGCCGAAGCGGCGCCCTGTTGCTTTGCATCGTCAAGCTGGATAAACGAGGAATCTGGTTGCTTGGGGTCAGCGTCCTTGGATTTATTGGACACAGCCCTCACCTACCGACGTTTGGTGAACACGAACACGCCGACGATGGCGAGACCGATGACGCCGGCGGCAACGCCAACAATGGCGAGCGGGTTGGTGCCAGCCTCCTGCTCGGAGGCACTAGAGGACTTCTTAGCAGTGGTCGTGGAAGCAGCACCCGTATCGGACTTGGAATCGGACTTCTTGTCGGACTTGCTGTCCTTCTTGTCAGACTTCTTCTCGTCCTTCTTATCGGACCTATCGGTGTCCTTCTTGTCGGACTTGTTGTCCTTGGTCTCGGTCTTGGTCGACACCGTCGTCTTGGTCGTCGGCTTATGACCCGGGGCGATAGCGCCGCCGGCCTGCTGGCCCTTAGAGCCGGAGCCGGAACCCGTGCCAGTGCCAGCGCCAGCGCCGGAACCGTTGCCAGCGCCACCGTTGCCACCATTAGTGCCAGAACCGCCATTGCCGCCAGGGTTAACGGCATTCTTGGTCCACTTGGCATACAGTGTCAGATCGGCCGTCACTGGCGTACTGAAGTCATACGCCTGCGTGCAAGCCTCATCGGTATACCAACCACCGAAAGTGTAGCCATCGCGCGTCGGATCGGCCGGCTTGACCAGCTTGCCGTCGGCCGTAGCAACAAACTTAGTGTCGCAAGCAGACCCGCCGTTGGAATTAAAGGCAACCGTCCAAGACTCAACAGCCCCCAGCTTGAACAGAGTACCCGAATCATTGATGTAGTACAGGTTGCCAGAAGCATCGGCAATGACCGGAGAGTCACAGTACTGGTAATGGCCGGCCGCATCATAGATCTGCGTCGCCTCTGCATCGCCGAGAGTATAGCGATACACGCCACCACCAGCAGAGTAGTTGACGTAATCCTTGCTATCCGCGCTGTTCACGGTGAAGTACACATAGGTCTTGCCGCCCTGAACACTCACCAGCGGAGTAGCAGCAATACCGTTGAGGCCAGCCGGCAGCGCCTTGCCGTCGGCAGCAGCGACCATCGTGGTCTTGTCCGTCTTCAGGTTATAGAGAACCAGAGCAGAGCCCGTAGCCGTCTGTCCGCCGACAATCAGATTGTCACCAGACACCGCAGGGGCGCTCAGATTATTCGTAAGGCCCAGATCAACCGTCTTCTGTTCACTCAGCACGCCCTTTGCCGAAAGCAAAATCACATGGAGCTTTCCGTCGTGCGTCATCTGATAGAAGGTCGAACCATTGGACGGATCGGCAATGCAATCGGCATTTGCGACAGCGCCGAGCTTCATGGCCGAAACGACATCGCCCGTCGTCTTATCAATGCACTTAAGCGTGCCCGCGCTCGTAGGAACAATGGTGTACTTATCCGTCAGCGCAGCGCCAGTCCAATAATAGCCCTCGGAAGGGTCAATGTTCTGCCAAGAGACTTCGCCCGTGGCAATCTTGATACGCTTCAGGGAGCCGTTGCCGTAGGTCGCGTTGTAATTCTCGTCATACGAAATATCGACCGAGCCTACATAGACGTACTCGCCGTCCGAAACGACGGTGCAGGAGCTCTGCGTCAAGTCCGTCAAACCAGGCGTCAGCCACTTGCAGATCAGCTTGTCTGCAGTAATCGCCTGGACCGCACCGCCGTTGAGCGGAACGATGATAAGGCCATTGGTATAGATCGGACGAGAGGTATAGCTCACCTTGGAGGCAAGCGGCGCAGAGGCAACCTTTTTGCCCGTGGACGAATCGATCTTAATGAGCTCGTTCTCGGTCGCGATGTACACAAAACCGTTAGCAATGACAGGCTCGCTGCAGTTGGCATACTGCTGACCAGACTCGGCCTTCCAATCGAAGGCCCACTTAAGACCGGCGGCCTGCGCAGGCGTCTTGGCGTCCGTAACGGACGTACCGTTGCCGCTGTTGCCGTAGCCGGCCCACTCGGCATCCCAATCAGGAGTCGTCGCACTCGGGTCCACGACAATCTTGTCGGGATCGGGCATGGGCGAATCGTCGGTGGTATAGGCAAGCGTAACCTTATCGCCGCTCTTGAGCGTAATCTGGTTGGCGCAGAGTAAGGAGGGCTCTCCATTGATATACAGGTGCCAAGATTTATTGGTCGCAGCATCCCAGGCATACGGCTTGTGATCGAACGGCGAGTTGATGGAATTGAGGAACCAGTACTCACCACTCTGGGAGCCGTTGTACGTAACGCCCTTGGCCTTCAGGACCGTCTCAATAAGGTTCTGGGCAGTAGAGCCTTCGGGCAAAGAAACACTGCTTGCCGAGCCCCAGCAAGTATTGTTGCCGTTGACATCGGGGCCGACAACATCGACAGACCCAAGAACCTGACCGGGGAGGGCATCGGCGTCAGCACCATACATAAAGGTGACGGCGTCGCCCTCTTGGAGCTCGTAGTTGCCGGCACCGACCGTGGCGGACTTGCCATTTACATAGAATTGCCAATAACTGCGGGTCGCAGGATCATACTTATAGGTCTTACCGTCAAGCGGCGAAGTAATGCCGTTGAGGAACCAGCCCCAAGACGATTCGCCAGCATCGAGAGTAAGGCCGGTCTGCTCAAGGAGATCCTTGGCAGTAGAACCCGCCTTGAGACTCGTCTGGCCCGTCGAAGCCCAAACCTGCTGCTTGCCGTCCTTGTCCTTGCCAAGCACCTGAACGGAAGCATGAACGGAATCAGAGGGCAACTGGTCGCCCCAGCCACCGTAGAACCACGTGACGGTATCGCCGGCATGAATGGTGACATTGTCCGCCGTATAGTCGCTCGACTTGCCGTTGATGAACAGCTGCCAAGAGGTCGAATAATCGAGCGGCGTACCCAGCTCAACGCCGTTGTACTTAAGGCTCAGAATGAAGGAGCCTGCAGCAACGGCGTCGATGCCATTCGCCTCGAGCGCGACCTTCGTAAGGTCAAGTGCGTTCGAGCCGGACGTCACCACATACTGCGCGTTATCGACCCAAGTCTGAGTCTTGCCCTGGGCATCGCGACCAATGACGGTCACATTCGCAGCAAGCTGGTCCTTAACGACAGGGGACGAGCTACCAGCCGTATAGGCAAACTCAATCTTCTGCCCCTGGGTGAGCTTGACGCTGCTCGCGCCAACCGAGGAAGACGCACCATCAACAAAGAGCTGCCAGAAGGCACCAGTTGTCGCGTCGTAGGCAAGCGTGCGGCTATCTGTCGGGGACGTAATGCTCTTGAGGTAGAACCCGTATGCCGTGTTTGCATCGTAGTCTGCCTTGAAGCCCGTCTTCTGCTGCAGCTTAACGAAGGCGTCCGCAGCCGTCGCGCCCTCGTCGAGCTTGAGTTGCGTAGGTGCCACCCAGGTCTGAGCCTTGCCGTCGGCATCGGTGCCGATAATCGAGAACGAGACCTCGACTTGCTTCTTGGCGACATCGCCGGTTTCTGTCGGGTTCTCTGCCTGGACGGCAGCCACGGCGGCAGATCCTGCTTGGCCAGCGGATGCCGTCGAAGACTGCTCGCTCGCGGTAGGGTTCTCCCCCGTCGCCGAGCCCTCGTCGCCAGTTGCCGCCTCTGTTGTGGCGGCACTAGCTGCAGGCGCGCCCTCGGAATCCGAAACCTCGGCCTTACCCTGGTCGGCAGCACCGTCCGCGGCCCCCGTGCCCTCACTCGGTGTCGCAGCCTGAGCCACAGCCTCGGCAATGCCCTCGGCGCCCTCGGCCCACAGCTGAGCCGGCGTGGTGCCAAAGGCCATCGCGAAGGCCAGGAATGCCACCAGGCCGCGCTTAGCTACACCGCGTGCAATCGCGCCACGGCGATGCAACGAGGCGCGCTCGCGCTCGCCCTCAAACATATCCATTTGTCCCCCATTGTCTGTACTTGGAGCGTTGCCTTGAGGCTGCCCCACGTCATCGCGCATGTTGCGCTCGAGTTCCCCCATCGGGGTCCCCCTTCCCTCCAGAGCCCTATGCACACCGGCGGCATACGCCGCAGTCGCATGCAAGATGGGAGGCGATCCGACTTAACCTTAACGACTCGGGCACGTCGTCCGATCTGCGACGCGAACATCCCGAGCCAAGAGGAATTACGGTTACTGGTACAGCTGGGGACTTGCACCCCGATTCTCCCAAACGCGCAGGAAAACCGCGCATTCGTGCGTCTCCGCACCACCATCTAGACCATCGATTATTACCGTCGATATGGTAGCACGCAAAAGGGCCTCGCACGCAGGCGAAGCCCAAGGTAAAAGCTATTGTTTGCGATAGGAAAATGCGGTGACGGTCGCAGCCTCTAGTGCTTGCCACCGTGACTGTTGAGCCAGATATTGCGGCCCAGCATAAGCGCCAGCACCAGCGCGCTCACGTAGCCCATAAAGCCAATGACTGGGATACCAAACACAACCGGCTCGATGCGCGCGTAGTACACCACCGACGAACCGATAAACAGACCGGCGATCACAATTGCCATCGACATGCGGTCGATAATTCCGCCCAGCTGTCGCAGCGCCTTATCGCTGCTCATGATCTGCGTGTTCACCTTAAGCTGGCCGCGCGTGAGCATACGCGAAGCCAAGCCCAGATACTCGGCCGCCTCGAGCGAGCCTTTTGCCGCGCGATAGCTGCTCGCGGCAAGATCGCGTCCCATGTCGCGCACGCGCGCATAAGTGCTTTTTTCGTTTTTGATATGCGTCTGAATGATCTGGATCATGTTGACGTTGGGCATATACTCGGTCAGCAAGCCCTCGAGCGTCACCATGCCGCGCGCGAACATCGTCACCACGCTCGGCAGCTCAACGTCATTCTTACGCGCGAGGTTTAACAGCGAGGTCAAAAACTCGCCGATATCCAGATCCTTCAGGTCGAGGCCCGCAAAGTCTGCGACGATAAAGTCCAAATCGGACAAAAAGGCCGAATGATCGAGCTCAGCCGAGTCGCCACGCGTCACGGCGAAGCGCATGAGCGAATCCTTGAGCTTGGGCACGTCACCCTCAGCCACGGCGAAAATCATGTCCTTGACGATACCGCGATCGTGACTCGACATGCGTCCGACCATGCCCAAGTCGATAAAGTAAACGATGCCGTCCTTGAGAATAATGTTTCCCGCATGCGGGTCGGCATGGAAAAAGCCGTCGTCGAGCACCTGCGTCGAGTAGTCCTCGACAATCGCGGCACCGATCATTTCCAAGTCATAGCCCGCGGCCACCAAGCGTTCAGGATCGGCGATCGAAATGCCGTCGACGTAGTCCATAACCACCACGTGCTCGGTGCACAAGTCCAGATAGGATTTAGGGCACGTCACGCCATGAACGCTCTTATGGAACTCGTAGAAGTCGTTGAGGTTTTTGGCCTCGGCCAAAAAGTTGGTCTCCTCGCGAAACGAGGTCCACAACTCCTCGACTACGCCGTGCAGGTCAACGAATTGATCGGTGTTGACGAACTTGGAAACGATACGCACCACCGAGCGGATGATATCGATGTCCTGTGCCATAACCTGCTGCGCACCGGGGCGCTGCACCTTAACGGCCACGTCCTCGCCGGTCACCAGGCGGGCACGGTGTACCTGCGCGAGCGACGCGCTTCCGAGCGGATTGGGGTCGATCGCGTCGAACATCTGCCCCAGGCGCTGGCCGTACTCCTCTTCCAGACACCGGAGCACTACCTCATACGGCACCGGCTCTACATCGGAGCGCAGACGACGCAGCTCGTCGCAAAACCGCTGCGGCAAAATCTCGGAACGGTTAGCCAGAATCTGCCCCATCTTGACGAACATGGGGCCGAGCTCTTCGAGCAGACGGCGCAGGCGCACCGGCGTGAGGTTGTCCCACACGCGATACTTTTTGATCAGGCGAACAATCTGCCCAATGCGCTCACGACGACCTGCCGGCGTGAGTTGGTATTCCTCGTCCGGTGCCATCGCGTCGGGCTCTTCGGGGACCATATCGACAGC
This sequence comes from uncultured bacterium, assembly GCA_905214615.1. Lineage (GTDB taxonomy): Bacteria > Actinomycetota > Coriobacteriia > Coriobacteriales > Coriobacteriaceae > Collinsella. Next base: position 12,876 of record CAJMMX010000060.1, read on the forward strand.
GCGCGGCTTCTTGCGAGCGCCCGAGACGGCGGCATCGACCTCATCGACAACCGCCGCCTCGTCACCCAAGGGATCTAGATTGTTGTAATCGGTAGTGGAATCTGCCATCTGCGCTGCTACTCGGCCTCTTCGGTGTCCCCTGCATCGTCGGGCTCAACGGACTCGACGGGCACCGAGGTCACGTTGTCCTCGACCGAATCGACGATATCGCGCACATGGGCCAGGAAGGCCGTGCGCTCGGGGGCGGTCATAACGCGGACGCGAGCCAGGATGAGCTCATCGAGCACGCGCTGGGCCGCAGTCTCGCCCTGCATGCCCAGGCGCTCGGTCAGGTCGGAGATGGTGCCACCCGCCTGCTCGAACATATCGGACACGCTGCGGGCGATATCGGGGGTGGCGGTGTCCTTGCGGACCTGCTCGCCCTTGGTACCGAGGTCGTCGAGGACCTTCTTGCCGCCCTCGACGGCAACGGCGGCGGCACCGAAGCCCACGTTAATGGCGCCGTTAACAAGCTGATCGAGTTTCATAACCATGGTTGGCTCCAATCATGAACAACTGCATTGGCCTTCTTGTACCCAAGATTGAGTGAACGACACAAAATCGTTTTACCGCCAAGATAGAAATCGAGCGGGGCAAAGCCTTTGACGGCGTTTGCCCCGCTCGTTCGCTGCAATACGGCTTTTACCTAATGTTGTCGTTCATCGCGAAAGAGTTCTTCATGGCGCAGCTCGTGGTGTAGAGCACCTTGCCCAACAGGGCATCGGTCTCCACGCGCATGAGCTCGGCAAAGGCCTCGTTGGCGCGGGCGAGCTCGGCGGGCACTTCGGCCTCGGGCAGCGTGGCTACGACAGCGTCAACGTCGTGAATCTGCTTGTGGCCCATGCCGCCGACCTTCTCCTGGTAGTCCTCCACGGCGCGACCGCACTCATGGAAACGGACGTCGGCCAGGGCGCCGATCAGGCGGTTGGCCCAGTAGAAGTTTTCGGACGTTACGCGAGCCTGCGTGTCGGCATAGTACTCGGGCATGGTCTCGACGTTGGCGTACAGCGGAACCAGCGCGTTAAACGAGTTGGAGCCAAAGGCCATCCACTGCACGGCGCGGTAGGCCGGCTGCGCATAGGGACGCAGCTGCAGTACGGCGAGTTGGCTGTTGCGGTTGATCCCGATGGGACGATAGGCGCCGCGTGTGGCGGGCGTACCCTTGCTGCCGTAGCAGTCGTACTCCGTGCCCTGGTAGTGGCTCGAAAGCACGTACTTGATGTCCTCGATGGTCACCTTGCGCTCAGGCTGACGGGCCCACGGGATGTCGTCGGAGG
>CAJMMX010000061.1 GCA_905214615.1 uncultured bacterium
GGAAGTAGAAATCTACTACCGCTTCATCGGCAAAATCGACTGACCTTTCTTTTTTACCCAACAATATCTTTAATTAAGGGAAACGGGAACGTCCATCCCCGACTTGGATAAAATTCTGAAGCTGAGTGCTCTGTTTGAAGTGAGCACCGACTACTTATTAAAAGATGAGCTGGAACAGCCCGATGCCACGGCCCCGCTGCCGAAGGAAGAGCGGGTGACGGAACCCTGCCGCACCGTCTCATTTGACGAGGCAAACGCATATCTCAGCACGGTGCAGGCCGTGCATGGGAAGATGGCGGCGGGTGTGGGCTTGTGCATCCTCAGCCCCATCGCGCTGCTTGTTCTGGGCGCATGGAGCGATGGTACACCCAACGAAGAGCGGATGGCAGGGCTCGGTGTCATCTTCCTGCTGCTCTTCGTCGCGCTGGGGCTGCTGCTCATCCTGCCCGCCGCCATCCGGCTGGAAGCGTTCGAATATCTGGAAAAAGAGCAGATCGCCCTTGCCTATGGTGTGGAGGGCATCGTGGAGCGGCAGAAACAGGAGTATGCGCCCACCTACCGCCGCAGCATGACCCAGGGCGTGGTGCTCTGTGTGCTGGCCGTGGTGCCGATCCTGGGTACGGCCATGCTGGGAGTACCAGACTTCTGGGTCGCTGCCGCAGTCGGCCTGCTGCTGGCCATTGTGGCCGGTGCAGTACAGTTGTTCATCCGGGCCGGGATGACCCAGGGCAGCTTTGATAAGCTGCTGCAAACGGGGGAATACACCGTCCGCGAAAAGTGGACGAACCGCCGCGTCGGTTGGTTTGCCGGGGCCTACTGGTGCCTTGTGACGGCGGTGTACCTCGCTGTCAGCTTCTGGAACAACAACTGGGAAAAGAGCTGGATCATCTGGGCCGTGGCCGGGCTTGTCTTCGCCGCCCTCTACTCTGCCGTCCGTGCGTGGGCAGACAGAAAAAATCGGTAAAGCCCCCACAAATTCACAATTCATCCATTGCGATCCAAAGGTAGTATGGTATACTTAGGCCAAAGCCACACAAGGAGGGCAGAACGATGAAACAGAACGGTATCTGGTTGAAAAAGGGACTTATCCTGTACCACCTGAACGCTTCGGAACTGGCGTTCGCGCTTCTGGTGCGGGAAAAGCCGCTGTCGGTGCAACAGCTTTCTGAGGCATTGACCGAAAAAGGCATCCGACTGGACCGCAAACAGCTGGGGAAAATTTTGGCCAAACTGGAACGTGTCGGAGCGGTGAAAAAGGTAAATGGGAACTACATCTGCCAGAATGCAAAACTCCTGAACTATTCAACAAAATACAGCGAAAGTCAGCTGTTGGATATTGTCGGTCTGACGCAGCATACCGTGAACGGGCAGGCGGTGTTCAGCGGCACCCCACCTATGAGTATCAGCTCCCGTGGCAGCAGTGGGGTCTGAAAATCCATACAGAATAAACAGCGAGGCCCTCTTCCCGTGCGGGAAGAGGGCCTCGCTGCTATTTTAGCGCATGTTTAGCTGTTGTAGGTGCGGTTCTTGATCTCGTCGGTCACCTTGGCGATGAAGGCGTCGAGATCCATCGTGGTGGTCTCGCCCTTGCGGTCACGGACGGAGATGTTGCCGGCCTCGGCCTCCTTGGCACCCAGAACCAGCATATACGGCACACGGTCCACCTGCTGGGCAGCGCGGATCTTATAGCCGATCTTCTGGTTGTCGTCGTCCAGTGCCACGCGGACACCGGCCTCAACCAGCTTCTCGGTGACAGCCTCGGCGTAGTCGAGAGTCTTCTCGGAGACGGGCAGGACCTTGACCTGCACAGGGGCCAGCCAGGTGGGGAACTTGCCCTTGGTCTCCTCGATCAGGTAGGCCATGAAGCGGTCCAGAGAGCCCAGGATGGCGCGGTGCAGCACCACAGGGGTCTTTTCGGAGCCGTCCTTGTCCACATAGGTCAGGTGGAACTTTGCGGGCAGGCAGAAGTCCAGCTGGCAGGTGGACAGGGTATACTCAGCACCCACGGCGGGCTTCACGTTCACGTCCAGCTTCGGGCCGTAGAAGGCAGCCTCGCCGATCTCCTCGGTGAAGTGGATGCCCAGCTCGGTCAGCACCTCACGCAGAGCGTTCTCGGCGTGGTTCCACATGGCGTCATCGTCGTGGTACTTCTTCTTGTCGGCGGGGTCGCGCAGGGACAGAACGCAGCGGTAATCGGTGATGTTGAAGTCCTTGTAGGTCTCGAAGATCAGGTTGCAGACATCGGCGACCTCGCTCTTGATCTGCTCCGGAGTGCAGAACAGGTGGGCGTCGTTCTGGCAGAAGTGACGGCCGCGCTCGATGCCCTTCAGGGTGCCGGAGGACTCGTAACGGAAATCGTGGGCGATCTCGCCAATGCGCATGGGCAGGTCACGGTAGGAGTGGGGATGATTTGCGTAGATCATCATGTGGTGGGGGCAGTTCATCGGGCGCAGAACGTAGCTCTCACCCTCCATCTCCATGGCGGGGAACATGTTCTCACGGTAGTGGTCCCAGTGGCCGGAGGTCTTGTAGAGGTTCACGGTGCCGATGCAGGGCGTCATGACGTGCAGATAGCCGCGTGCGCGCTCCTTGGCCTTGATATAGTTCTCCAGCTCCTGCCAGACGGTGTAGCCTGCGGGCAGGAACATGGGCAGGCCGCGGCCCACCAGGTCGTCGGTCATGAACAGGCCCATCTCCTTGCCGATCTTGCGGTGATCGCGCTCGCGGGCCTCCTGCTGCTCCTTCTCCCATGCGTCCAGCTCTTCCTGATTGCGGAAGGCCACGCCGTTGATGCGGGTGAGCATCTTGTTGTCCTTATCGCCCTTCCAGTAGGCGCCCGAGACGCCGGTGAGCTTAAAGGCCTTAAGGGCCTTGGTGTAGCAGATGTGGGGGCCGACGCACATGTCGATGTAGTCGCCCTGCTGGTAGAAGGTGATGCGGGCGTCGTCGTCCAGGTCGCCGATGTGCTCGACCTTGTACTTCTCGCCGCGCTCCTCCATAAGGGCGATGGCCTCGGCGCGGGGCTTCTCGTACACGGAGAACTTGAGGTTCTCCTTGACGATCTTTTTCATCTCGGCCTCGATCGCAGGGAAGTCGTCCTCGCTGATCTTGACGCCCTCGGGAAGGTCGACGTCGTAGTAGAAGCCGTTGTCGGTCGCGGGGCCGTAGGCAAAGTCGGCCTCGGGGTACAGGCGCTTGATGGCCTGCGCCATGATGTGCGCGGCGGAGTGGCGGATGACGTGCGTGACTTCGTCCTGCGGGAGCTCGGCCACCGAACCGTCATTGTAGAGTGCCTTCATGGGTATGTTTTCTCCTCTCGGATGCCTGATGCAAGTGCGTGCGATGCGCTCGGCGTTTTAACTTGCATCATTATAGGCAGGTTGCCTTGGTATACAAGCGCCCGCCGCACCTTAATGGCACGGCGGGCGATTTTCTACGCATGCTTCATCGTGTGGGGTTGGTTGCGTGTGGGGCTTGCGCGGGACGCGCGGTGCCCGTGGCTTGCGGCCGGCCCGGCGATGGATGCGTTACTGGATGCGAGTTCGGCAGTAGGGACAGACCTTCCAGTGCGCATCGAGCGGGCGATGGCAGCTGGGGCATACGTTGCGAACCTGGGTATCGCACACCGGGCAGACGACGAAGTCCTTCTCGATGGGGGCGCCGCACTGCGGGCAGGTGCCGTACTGGGCAAGCTGACGCTCGCGCAGGGCCATGTCCAGCTCCTGCTCCTCGCGGTCGGACGCGTAGGAGTGCGGGCGCAGGACCAGGTAGGCAATGAGGCCCACAAACGGGATAAGGGCGATGATGCCCCATGCCACGTAGGCGCTGGCGCCGCGGCGGCGAGCGTCGATGAACACATAGACGACCGACAGCACATACAGGGCGATGATAAAGCCAACGAAGGCATAGATGACGCCCATAAGCTGCGGTGACATGAGCTCGTTGATGTATTTGGACATTGAGGTGTACCTTTCGGAATATTTACAGTCCAGTCAAGTTTACCACGGGGTTTGTTTATATGGGACCACGGCCGGGTACGGGGCTGGCGCGGACACAAACATCTCAATCTGTAACAAGTGGGAGCGGAATCCGGGTCTAGGTGTTACAGATCGAGACACAGGGGTCCCTCCCCGACTTCAATCTCGATCTGTAACAACTGGGGCCCCAAAACCCCTCTTACTGTTACAGATCGAGACAAAGAAAACCGTTCAAACCGAATGTCTCAATCTGTAACAGTTACTCGGCAAAAACAGTCCCAGATGTTACAGAACGAGACAAAACTCTGACACCAGGGGCGGCAGACGAGGTTATCGACGTTACTGAGTCTCCCCTCGTCTGCCGTTGGCGGGTGTTGCGGGGCTGTTCGCCGCATTGCCGCCGCACTGGGGGTGTGCAGACCGTAGGATAGTCGTATTGACAGCCTGTCAACTTGTCTGGGAGGCACTGTGACAGAAACGTTTGATATCGCGATTGTGGGCGCGGGCATCACCGGATGCGCCATCGCGCGGCAGCTCGCGCGGTTTGACCTGTCCATTTGCGTGGTCGAGGCGGCTAACGATATTGCGCTGGGCGCGTCGAAGGCCAATGGCGGCCTGGTGCACGCCGGCTACGATCCGACACCGGGCACCGTAAAGGCGCAGGTCAACGCCCGTGGCTGCGAGTTGTACGGTACGTGGGCGCAGGAGCTGGGCTTTCTGTTCTGCCGCACCGGGTCGATGGTGTTGGGCTTTAACGACGAGGACCGCGCGCATCTGGAGCAGCTACGGTGCAACGGCCTGGCCAACGGAGTGCCCGAGCTGTCGATCGTCGGACCCGACCGCATCCACATATTAGAGCCGCGCGCCAGTGCCAATGCAACGTGCGCGTTATGGTGCCCATCGACTGGGTTTGTCGACCCGTTTGAGGTTGCCATCGCCGCGCTGGAGAACGCAGTTGCCAACGGCGTGACGTTTATGCGGTCTGCGCCGGTGGAGGCAATTGAAGTTGCCGGCTCGGATGACGGAGCCACGCGCTTTACGCTGGCGACGCCCGCCGGAGACGCGCGCTGCCGCTACCTGATCAACGCCGCGGGCAACGGAGCCGCCGACATCTCGCATATGGCAGGCGCCGAGGAGTTCCAGATGGTCTGGCGTCAGGGCAACATCGTGGTGCTGGATAAGGAGCCGCGCACGCTCATGCCGCTCTACCCCGTACCCACGCCGGTGTCCAAGGGCGTTATCGTGACAGGCACTGTGCATGGCAACACCGTGATCACCGCCACGGCTGCCGTGCGCGAACCGGGCGACACGCAGACCTATGCGGACGACGTCAACGCGCTCCTGACCGGCGCGCGCAAGCTGGTGCCCGACCTGGACACGCGCCGCGTGGTGCGCGCGTTCGCCGGCGGGCGCCCGGTCATTCAAGGTACGAACGACTTTTTTATTGGGCAGTCGGCCGTGGTGCCGGGCCTGTTCCAGGCGGCGGGCATTCAGTCGCCGGGCGTGGCGAGCGCGCCGGCCATTGCCGAACGCATGGAACAGGTGCTGCGCAATGCGGGCGTGACCCTGCGCGAACGTGCCGATTGGGACCCGATCCGCCTTGCGCCGGACGACTTTGACCGCGCGCCGCTTGCGCGCAAGGAAGAGCTCATTGAGTCCGATCCTGCGTGGGGGCAGATTGTCTGCCGCTGCGAGACGGTGCCCGAGGCCGAGATTGTGACCGCGATCCGACGTCGCCCGGGCGCAGTTTCGGTCGAGGGCGTTAAGCGCCGCTGCCGTGCCGGCATGGGTCGGTGCCAAAGTGGCTTTTGCCAGAGCCGTGTGGTGGCGATCCTTGCCCGAGAGCTGGACTGCGACCCCAGCGAGGTATTACTGGAGGACGCCGGATCTTGGCTGGTTGAGGGACCGCTGAAGGGGGTGCGCTAGGATGGCGGAATTCGGATCGAGCACGATTGATTGCGGCGTCGTAGAAGCCGTACAAACGCAAGTCTTTGACGTGGTCGTTATCGGCGGCGGCCCCTCCGGCATGGCGGCCGCGCTGGCCGCGCATAAGGCCGGAGCGCGCGTGGCCATCGTGGAGCGCGAGCAGCACCTGGGCGGCATCCTCCGCCAGTGCATCCACCCCGGCTTTGGCCTGTCGCACTTTAAACAGGAGCTCACCGGTCCTGAGTACGCGCAGCGCTTTATCGACCAGGTGCACGCAACCGACATTGCGCTGTTCCTGAACAGCATGGTGCTTGGGATTGATTCAGGCGAGCCTGCGGAAGACACTGCGGTCCATGCCGTCACGCTCATGAGCCCTGCCGGCATGCTGCAGCTCACCGGGCGCGCGGTCGTCCTTGCCATGGGCTGCCGCGAGCGCACCCGCAGCGAGATCAAGATTCCCGGTAGCCGTCCCGCCGGCGTATTTACGGCCGGCTTGGCGCAGCGATACATCAATATCGAAAACCTCAAACCCGGCTCGCGCGCCGTCATTTTGGGTTCGGGCGATATCGGGCTTATCATGGCACGTCGCTGCACGCTCGAGGGGATTTCGGTCGAGGGCGTGTACGAGCTCATGCCGTACGCCAACGGCCTGCGCCGCAATGTGAAGAACTGCCTGGACGACTTTGACATTCCGCTGCACCTGTCCACCACGGTCACGCGCGTGATCGGGCACGACCGCGTGGAGGCCGTCGAGGTAAGCCAGGTCGACGAGCGCCTGGCGCCCATTCCGGGGACCGAGCGCGTTGTTCCGTGTGACACACTGCTGCTTTCGGTGGGATTGATTCCCGAGAACGAGCTTTCGGTTGCCGCGGGCGTGGAGCTTGACCCACGCACGCGCGGCGCCGTAGTTGACCAGAGCCTCCAGACAGGCGTGCCGGGCATCTTTGCCTGCGGCAACGTGCTGCACGTGCACGACCTGGCAGACAATGTAACGACCGAGTCCGAGCGCGCCGGCGCGGCCGCGGCGGCGTACGCGCTGGGTGACGGAGCCGAAACGAACGCGGTCGCGGACACGAGCTGCGAGCTCACGGTCTCCCCTGCCGGCATTGCGGGCTACGCGCTGCCGGGACGCATTACGGCTGTGGCGCTCACCAAGCTCAACTTCCGCGTACGCCGGCCGGTCGATACCGCTCGAGTACGCATCTTGGCCAACGGCGAAGAAATGTTTGCGGGCAAAGTCCGCGCGTTTAAACCGAGCGTCATGGAAAGCTTCCCGCTGCCGGCTAAGGTGATTCAACGCGCACTCGACCTGGGTGCCAGCGAAATCGTCCTGTCCGTCGATCCCGTTGAGGAGGCATAGCTCATGAGTACGAATGTGACCGAGACGCTGCGGTTCAACTGCACCACCTGCCCATCCGAGTGCCTCCTGACCGTAGAGGCGGAGCACGACGCCAATGGCACCGTGGTGGAAGTGCGCTCCGTAACCGGTAACAACTGCCCGCGCGGCGATACGTTCGCACATCAAGAGCTCACCTGCCCCATGCGCGTGCTCACAACGACCGTGGCCGTCTCCGGCGGCGACGAAGCCCTTCTCCCCGTGCGCACGGCCGAAGCCATCCCGCTGGAGCTTCACGCCCAAGCTATGGACCTCATCCGCGGCGTGGTCGTCGAGGGAGCCATCCGCATGGGCGACGTCGTGCTAGAGAACCTCCTAGACACCAACATCAACCTTATCGCCAGCATGGACATCGACCGAGCCTAAGTAGCTAATTGGGGACGGGGCTCTTTAGCTAATTAGGGACGGAGCTCTTTTAGCTACCCGCCCATCCACCCGGTCCTCCTCCGCAGTTGGTAAAATACGGACTTTTTTATGGCTTCAGGCCGCTAAACAGTCCGTATTTCACCGCAACTTATGAGGGCGCGCATGGGATGCAAAGGAGTGTCCCGAAGTGCCGGCATAAAAGGAACGTCCCTATGTACCGGGCTTGGGATACCATGGTGGCAGCCTAGCGAAAGGATATTTCATGGCACATGTCGATGACCAGCGCGTGGCGCGCGTGCTCGATGCGCTCGAGGCTCAGCACCCCGGTGCGCAGCTGCTCGTGAATGACCCGTGGTCGATCTATTACCTAACCGGCTTTTATGCCGATATGTTCGAGCGTTTTTGCGGCGTGCTGCTCGCGCGCGGTGCCGAGCCGGTGATCCTAGTCAACGCCCTGCACCAGCTGCCAGAGTATGACAATGCCCGCGTTGCCTACCACACCGATACCGATATCGTGACCGATGCCATCGCTCGCGAGATCGATCCGACCAAGCCGCTTGGCATCGACACTGTCATGCGTTCTGGCTTCTTAATGCCCCTCATGGAGCGCCACGCCGCCAGCGAGTTTTTCCTGGGTGACTTTGCCGTCACCGCCGCGCGCACCCACAAGGATGCCACCGAGCAGGAGCTCATGCGCGCGTCCTCCGCCGCCAACGACGCCGTGATGGCCGACGCCATCAAGCTCGTCCACGAAGGCGTGACGGAGCGCGAAATCGCCGACCAGATGCTCGGCTTGTATCGCAAGCACGGCTGCGAGGGCTTTAGCTTTCCGCCCATCGTGAGCTTTGGCGCCAACGCCGGCGACCCGCACCACGAGCCCGACGGCACCGTGCTCAAGCGCGGCAACGTGGTGCTGTTCGACATTGGCGGACGCCATCGCAACTACTGCTCGGACATGACGCGCACGTTCTTTTGGGGCGAGCCGGACGAGGAGACGGCACGCATCTACGACATCGTGCGCCGCGCCAACGAGGCCGCCGAAGCGCTCATCGCACCGGGCGTGCGCATGTGCGACCTGGACCGCGCCGCACGCGATGTGATCGAGGACGCAGGCTATGGGCAGTACTTTACGCACCGCTTGGGACACTCGATCGGCCTGCAGGACCACGAGCCGGGCGACGTCTCGCTCGTCAACGAGCAAGTCGTAGAGCCAGGCATGACGTTCTCCATCGAACCGGGTATATACCTCCCCGGTCACACCGGCGTCCGCATCGAGGACCTAGCCCTGGTGACCGAGAACGGCGTCGAGATTCTCAACGCCTACCCCCACGATCCGGTCCGCTTAGACTAGGCAATGCGGCAAAGGGGCTGTCCCTTTGCCGCATCACATGAATGCCGCCACAAAAACGGCCTATCTACTACGTTTAGCCCGCGTGGGTCGACCATACCCGTGTTTTCGCAAAACTGGCAAGCCCTTTACCTGCGGTTTTGATTTCGCAATTCTCGGTATGGTTGAGGGTTACCGGTCAAACGTAGTAAATAGGCCCATTTCGTGGCAAGCGAGTCAACTCGGGGCACAGGGCAGCCAAAAAGCCCCGTCCCAAATTGACTGCTTTTGAGTTGCGGTGATATACGGACTGTTTGAGGCTTCTTGCTTGTAAAACAGTCCGTTTTCACCGCAACTGATGTGGGGATGGGTTAACGGAGCAGGCCCGCTACTTCGCCGGCCAGGGTGATGGTGCCGGCGGCAACGAAAGCCTCGCCCGCGGCATCGAGGGCCGCGAGGGCCTCGGGCACGCTGGGATACACACCCGCGAGCTTGTCGGCGTCCACTAGGGCGGCGAGCTCCTGTGCGGGCAAGGCGCGATCGGAATCGGTCTGGGTTACGACCACGCGGGGGAACGCCGGAACCAGAACGTCAACGATACCCGCCACGTCCTTATCGGCCAGCGCGGCGCACAGCAGCGTGGGGCGATTCTCTACGCACGAATCGATCTCGTCCAGTGCGCTCACAAAGTTCTCGCAGCTCTGAGGGTTATGACAGGCGTCGATCAGCTTGAGCGGATTGGTTCCCAGCACATCAAAGCGACCCGGCGTGGGGCAGCCCATAAGCGACGCATCGAGCTTGTCATGATCGAGCTCGCGACCCAGATACCCCTCGCACAGCATGATCGCACACGCGGCATTCTGCGGCTGATACGCCGGCTTAACCATGCTCGACGTATAGATGGCACGCGGCGTAGTACAGCTAAACTCCACGGTATCGCCCACGTGCTCCGGCACCTTGGTCGTGGCATGGTTCACCACCAGCGGCACAATGCCGCACTCGCAACAACGCGCATCCATCACGCGCTGAACACTCACCTCATGCGTGCCCTCGCCCAGAACAACCAGGCGTCCGGGCTTGATGACCGCGGCCTTCTCCCCCGCAATGGCCTCGAGCGTGTCGCCCAGAATGCGCGTGTGATCGAGCCCGATGCCCGTAATGGCAACGGCAACGGGATCTGTCGCACTCGTGGCGTCCCAACGTCCGCCCATACCAACCTCGAGCACGGCAACATCCACCGCGGCCTCGGCAAACACGACAAGTGCGGCAGCCGTCAGCAGGTCAAACGGCGTGATGGCATAGGCACGCTCCCCCGCCGCAATACGACACGCATTCACACGACGACCTGCCTCGACGGCGGCAGAAACGCCACGGGCAAAGGCCTCGTCGCTCACAACGCGCCCGTCAACCTCCATGCGCTCGGGGTAACGCACAAGCTGCGGCGACGTATACAGCGCCGTCTTAAGCCCCTCACCACGCAAGATGGCAGCCGAAAAACGCGTGGTCGAAGTCTTGCCATTGGTACCGGCAACCTGGATGCAATCGAAATACTCATCCGGACGCCCCAGCTCATCGAGCATATCGACAACCGTCTCAAGCAGAGGCCCAGCATCCCCAGAAATCCGCCCCGTATCAGCAGCAAGCCCAACAGCCTCATCAAATGAAAGCAGCTCAAACGAGAAAGGAACGACATACGACCCCGAACGCTTAGCCATAACCCATAGTCCCCCATAACAGAAAAAGAGGCCCACCAAAATGAATGAGCCCGTCACGTTGACAATATCAGCCTTTACCCGGTTGCAGCAAGATCAAGGCCACAACCCAGTGGCCCTAACACGCCAGATGCAAAAAAACCACGTAAACGAACTAGGAGCGGCCCGATGCTTTGCTCGCCGCAAGTTCCGCACGCAAAGGACGGCACTTAATGTGCTGTCCGTCTTGCGCAGGACTGTCCGCAGCGGAGAGCAAAGCATCGGGACGCGTCCCCCAGTAACACCTACGAGAAGTCAGCAACCTGAGCAGTCAGCGCCACCAGGATCTCCTTGAGCTCAGCTGCACGGTCCCTCTTCTTCTGGACCACCGCAGGCGCGGCCTTGGCCACAAAGCCCTCGTTGGCAAGGGTCTTCTCGCAGCCAGCAAGCTCCTTCTGGGCCGCGGCGATCTCCTTCTCCAGGCGTGCCTTCTCGGCCGAAAGGTCAACCTTGCCCTCGAGCACCACAAAGACCTCGACACCGCTATCGACCACGGCAATGCTCGCAGCCGGCTTCTCAACATCGGTGCCCATGACCAGCGAAGCGGTGTTCGCCAGCGGCTCAATCGTGGAGCGCAGGCTCTCGAGCTTCTCGATGTCCTCGGCACCGGCGCGCACGACCACGTCGAGCTCCGCCTTGGGGCTTAAGCGATAACGCGAACGGGTGGCACGGGCGGCGGAAACGACGGCACGGCACAGCTCAAACGCGCGCTCGGCGGGCTCGTCGACGTACTTGGCGTAGTCGGCGGGCTCGGGCCACTTGGCGATCATGAGCGCCTCGGCGCGGTTCACGTTGCCCTCGGCGTCCAGGTCGAGCACGCTCGCCGGCATGTTGTCCCAGATCTCCTCGGTGACAAACGGCATAAGCGGGTGCATCAGGCGAATGGAGGTGTCGAGCACAAAGATCAGGTTGCGCTGCGCCTGTAGACGGCCCTCGCCCTTCAGACGGGCCTTGGTGACCTCGACGTACCAGTCGCAGACCTCGTTCCAGAAGAACTGCTGCACGCCGCGGGCCATGTCGCCAAAGGTGTAGTTCTCAATACCCTCGGTGACCATCTTCACGGCCTTGGCCAGGCGGCTGAACATCCAAGCGTCGGCCGGCGTCTCCACGACAGGCTCGCCGGGCGTGTAGCCCTCCATGTTCATGAGCAGGAAGCGGCTGGCGTTCCAGATCTTGGTCACAAAGCTCTTGGCCTGGTCGGTACGCGGGCTGTCGATGAGCTTCTTGGTCTTCTTGTCGATGTTCGCGTCAAACTTGACGTCCTGGTTGTTGGTGCACAGCGTGAGCAAGTTGAAGCGCATGGCGTCGGCGCCGTACATGCCAATGAGGTCCATGGGGTCAACGCCGTTGCCCTTGGACTTGGACATGCGGCTGCCGTCCTTGGCCAAGATCGTCGGGTATATGACGACGTCCTTAAACGGCACCTCGTCCAAGAAATACAGCGAACTCATGACCATGCGGGCGACCCACAGCGCGATGATGTCGCGTGCGGTGACGAGCGCCGTCGTGGGGTGATGGCCCTCGAGCAGCTCCGGCTTTTGCGGCCAGCCCTGCGTGGCGAAGGTCCACAGCTGCGAGCTGAACCAGGTGTCCAGCACGTTCTCGTCCTGATGCACGTGATGGCCGCCGCACTTGGGACACACATCGGTGTCCTCGGTGAGGGCGTCCTCCCAGCCGCAGTCCTCGCAGTAGAACACGGGAATGCGATGGCCCCACCACAGCTGGCGCGAGATGCACCAGTCCTTGAGGTTTTCCATCCAGGTGGTGTAGGTCTGCGTCCAGCGCGCGGGGTGGAAAGTGACCTTGCCGGAGTTGACGGCGTCGAGCGCCGGTCCCTTGAGCTTGTCGACGGCCACAAACCACTGCTCGGACAGCCACGGCTCCAGCGCGGAGTCGCAACGGTAGCAGTGCATGACGGAGTGGTCGAGGTCCTCGACGTGATCGAGCAGGCCGTGCTCCTCAAACCACTTGATGACGGCCTCGCGGCACTCCTCGCGGTTCATGCCGGTGAACTCGCCGTAACCCTCGACGACCACCGCGTGCTCGTCGAAGATATTGATCTGCGGCAGGTCGTGGGCCTGACCCATGGCGTAGTCGTTGGGGTCGTGGGCCGGGGTGACCTTGACGAAGCCGGAGCCAAAGTTGGCATCGACGTGCCAATCCTCAAAGATGGGAATCTCGCGGTCGACGATGGGGAGCTTGACGGTCTTACCCACGAAGGCGGCCTTCTCGGGATCCTTCGGGGAGACGGCGACGCCCGTGTCGCCGAGCATGGTCTCGGGGCGCGTGGTGGCGACGACGATGTAGTCCTGGCCGTTAACCGGCTCGGTCAGCGGGTAGCGCAGGTGCCACAGGTGACCCTTCTCGTCCTTATACTCGGCCTCATCGTCCGAAATGGCGGTGGTGCAGTTGGGGCACCAGTTGACGATGCGCTTGCCGCGGTAGATCAGACCGTCGTGGTACCAGTCGCAAAAGACCTTGCGCACGGCCTGCGCGTAGTCCTCGTCCATGGTAAAGCGCTCGTTATCAAAGTCGACGGAGCAGCCCATGCGCTTGATCTGCTCGACGATGATGCCGCCGTACTCGTGGGTCCAGTCCCAGCAGGCGTCGACAAACTTATCGCGACCGATCTCCAGGCGGCTGATGCCCTCGCTCTTGAGCTTCTTGTCGACCTTGGTCTGCGTGGCGATACCGGCGTGATCGGTGCCCAGCACCCAGCGCGTGGACTTGCCGCGCATGCGGGCCATACGGATGATGGCGTCCTGGATGGAGTCGTCAGTAGCGTGACCCATATGGAGCTTGCCGGTCACGTTGGGAGGCGGAATGGTGACGGTGCAGTCGCCCACGCCCTCACGGCGCTTGTAGTAGCCGCCG
>CAJMMX010000062.1 GCA_905214615.1 uncultured bacterium
TCCTGCATCTCGACATAGCCTTGCCTAAGGCCTCCGCTTTGCGGGGGCCTTTTTGCTATCCCTTTCCGCCCACTTGACCAAAATCTTGCCGCAAGCTTGACGAATGCCGGATGCCCAACAGCTTGATTCATTCCATACCAGATTCTATGCAAAAATGCCACTAAAAGGTCGTAGACGGTAGCGGGTGCTAGGCGAGTTGAATGACATAGCTGAACCTTGTTCATTTGCGTTACACTGCCGCTTAGATGGGACAAGCTGACAAGCTCATTTACCTGCTTAAAGACCGATTAGTCGGGGGATTAATAACAATCGGCCCTCGCTGTACAAAAACTTGCCGCTTGCGTACCAAAAGACAACCTAGAACACAAGGTCGCTCTATTCATAGCGCGGCTTGTATGGTCTTGCGGTTACAGTGTCCATACGGTCGAGTTGAGGAGCGGGCATGGTAAACGATTTGGGCAGTATGGACGACCTCGAGCTGATGCCGCTGGGCGGTGGCTATATGGTGCGACGCGAACGCTTGATGAATGAGCTTCTCGCCAAGGGCCGAAAGGCCGGCATCGTGGTTCTTTATGCGCCCGACGGGTTTGGGAAGACCTCGGTGCTGCTGCAGTACACCCATGAGGTTAAATGCGACCCGACGCGAGGCCCCGTGCGGATTATCGAGGCCGATCGCGCCACTGGGCGCGAGGTGTTTATGCAGCTCGAGGTGGTTACCGAAGAACTCAAAGACAAACCGCACTCCCTTATCGCGATTGATAATGTGCCAAACCTCGATCAGCACGATACCGAAGACCTCATCGACAGGATTCGCGGCCTGCGCGCTATGGGGGTGGGGGTCTTTATCTCCTGCCGTCCTTCAAATCGTCAACTGATTCATGGGCTGGGCGATTCGGTTAAGATCAATGCGCAGATGCTCAAGGTGCATGCCTATGAGTATTCGGCGTGGGCATCGGCGTTTTCGATCAGCACATCGCTCGACTTTTATCAGCTCACGCAGGGCGTGCCCGAGCTCGTTTCGGCATTGCAGACGGGTCTGTATGGCCAAGGCGACGTAGCCGGTCTGCTCGAAAACGAGATTGTCAACGTATATGGCGCGGCACTTGTCGACTTGGCTTCGCTCGACAATAATGCACTGTTTTGCGTGGCATGTCTCATGATTTTGATGGGCGAGGGCAATATCGCAGAACTCGAGGCTTGCGGGGTGAGGCTATCGATGGTCGACCAGTCCTACTTCGTACGCGACTACCCGATCTTTGGCTTGGACCCCGCCGAGCGGAGTTTTACGTGTCTGGGCACGGAGGATAACGGACGCTTGCGCTTGCGTAAGTTGGTGGCCGGGGTTCGCCCCGAACTTGTTCCGAGGGCGGCCCGGATTTTGCTTAAGGCGGGCCGATGCGATGCGGCGATGGGCCTGGCGGACGCCTTTTTGGACCGTGATGCGGTCCTTGAACTTGCTGGGCAGTATGGGGTCGATCTGGCTCTGACGGGGCACGGGGCCGATATCTGCCGAGCAGCGCTGGGCACGATCGATGCCGAGGATCCGGCTCCAGAGCCAACGCCTGCCGAGGCGCTTGGCGTATATCTGGCAGCGGTCAGCGTGTCCAATACAAAGCTCGCTCGCTATATGGCATCGGTCATCGAGCGCGGGGGCGAACGGGCGGCCTGCGAAATAGACCCTGTTTCATGGAGGGTGGCCCAGACATTGACGGCTGTTTGCTATGGGGACAACGGGCTTGGGCTTCCTACGAACCTGACCGTGCCAGAAATCGAGACATCCCATACCGCACTCGATATGTTGTCCGCGCATATCGAGGTCAAGCGCTGCCTGACCGAGCGGGGAGATGACGGCGGCGTTCTACAGCAGCTCAAAACGAGCAAGGCCTACGACTGCGAGCTCGACATCGCGGGGATTGTTATACGGGCCGACAGCATGCTGGTGGAGCTTTTTGACGGGTCGTTTGCGGGAACCGACGAGCGCGACGACGAGATGACGGTGGTGCGGGAGGCGCTCGACGTACGCGGGCTTAAGGCGATGGCTATCTGGGTGCGCATGGTGTTGGCGGCACGGCGGCTCCTTTCCGGCTTGCCGGTAACCGACGACGCGGCGTTCAACGAGCTCGATCGTTTTGCCGTGCGCATGCGCGACAACCAGATTCAGCTGTTTGGCCTGTTGCTAGAAGGCTGGCAGTCGCTGGCAGAGGGACGGCCGGTTAATGCAAAGTTCCGTGCGGTCCAAGTGCTCAAACTTGCCGAGGAGTCGATTGCGTATATGCGCGATAACGCATTGCTGCTGGAGCGCGCGGCATATCTGCGTAACACCTCGATGGTTTCGGTGCGCGAGGAAGCGGAGCTACTCGATATAAGCCAGACGCAGGTTGGTGGCGCAGAAGCCTGGATGGTGGCGCTGCATTTGGCCTGTGCGGGCCGAGACAGCGACCTTGCGGCCTGGATGTCCATGAATCGTGCGGGGATTCTAGAGCCATCGTATCGGCTCTTTGCGCGCCTTGCCATGCATTGTCTGGGCGAGCCGGCGGCCAGGATACGCAAGAAGCTTCCCGTGCGCGAGCTGTCGCGGTACTCGCTGCGCGACGATTTGGAAGGGGAGGGCGAGCGCCTGTTCCAGGCCGGCGAGGTTGAAGCCGTTGATACCATCGACCATATCGAGATTCGCATGTTTGGTGCGTTTCGCGCCGAGCGCGACGGGTTTCCCATCACGGACAAAATGTGGCGCCGCAAGAAGGCGGCGACACTTGCCGAGCGGCTTGCACTGGGCATGGATGCGCTCGTCGATCGTGAGACGCTGGCCATGGAGCTGTGGCCCCATGCCGAGTTCAATAGCGCCCGCAATAACCTGTACTCGACGATATCGCGCTTGCGGTCGGCTTTGGGACCGACGCCGGATGGCAAGTCGTGTGTGCTCATCCAAAATGAATGCATCGGACTCAACGGCGACTACGTCAAGACCGATGTACGGCTGTTTGACCAGATAAGCCGCGAGGTTTTGGGAAATCGCACGGGTGCGCGCGGGCCCCATTTAGTTGAGCTGTGCCTTAAGATTGAGCAGCTTTATGCCGGACCGCTGTATGTTCCCAATGGCTGTAATCCCACCTACTTTTTGCGTATGCGACGCATTATGCAGTCAAAGTACATCGATTGCATGATTAAGGGAGCAAATGCCGCTCTAGAAGAAAACGATCTGCAGTCGGCGATTTGGCTGGCGGAGTCGGGTCTTCGACAGGAAACGGCGCGTGAGGATATGGTGCGCTGCGCCATGCGTGTCTACAGTGCGGCGGGGCGGAGGCGCGATATCGTCGAGCTATACAGTGGGCATATGCACCATCTGAGGGAGCAGGTCAATGGCGTGCCCGAGCCCGAGACGCGGCGTCTATACGAGCGCTTGGTGGAGGGGCGGCTCAATCGCGTGCTGGTCGAGCGATAAAAAACGGGCGCCCGAAGTACTTGGGCACCCGTAAGCTTGCTATGTGTTGGTTCGCCGGATCATTGACTCTTAGACGAGCTTGATCTTCTCGATGTCCTTGCGCGAGGACTCGCGATACAGCGAGAACTTGCGGCCGATGACCTGGACGACCTCGGCGTGGCAACGCTCAGCGAGCTCTTCGGCGGCCTCGCGGGCGGAAAGACTGGAGCCATCGAGCACGGAGCACTTAACGAGCTCATGCTTCTCCAGGTAGGCGACCGTCTGCTCGACGGTGCCCTCGTTGACATCGGACTTACCGATGATGATAGCGGGGTTGAGGTGATGGGCCATGCTGCGAAGCTGCTTGACCTGTGCTCCTGTCAGTGCCATGGGTTCTCGCTTTCTATGTATGGGGCGCCCCGCGACGGGGCCTTAATCTACGTGAGCTGTCCCACGATAGCGCAGGAACGGCGCGGTGTGGAGCGCGTTTGCCCAGTTCAAAAAGAATGCGGATGCCGAGGTGATGGGCAGTGCGGGCTGTGAACGGGCTACGAGCGGGATTCAGAGACCGGTTCCCATACAATAAACGCCCAGCGAACCTTACGGATATGGTCGAGCATATAGCGCCCCTGCGGCACGCCCTTGGAGCCCGGCTCGCCGGCATGGGGGTTTTCGATCATGTGCTGAGCGATATAGTCGCGCAGGCGGTCGATCTTATCCTCGTTGCCATGCTCGAGCATACGGGAAAAATCCGCCACGCCTGCCTCAAGGCTATCGAAGGTATCGCGACGAGGCGATTCAAAGTATGTAACCTGCGGCAGGGCACCCATCTGAATGAGGATGTTGAAGGCGTACACAAAGCCATTGCTGCAGGTAACCGAGGCGCCGATAGCGTTCATCAAGTGCAGGTCATAGCGCGGGCTGGAGTTGGCGACCATCGTGACAGCACAACGCCGACGAGCCGTACGGTCGAGCTTGGCAAGCGCACCTTTTAGATTGGTCGTCGTAACCGACCGACTGGCAAAGGCAACATCCACCGCTTTCGCGACCGGTCCAACCAAATCCCAATCATCATCCCAAGCAAGCTCAAGCGGTGTAATGCGATTCTCGAGCCCATAGTACTCAATGCCAGCATCA
This sequence comes from uncultured bacterium, assembly GCA_905214615.1. Classification (GTDB taxonomy): domain Bacteria; phylum Actinomycetota; class Coriobacteriia; order Coriobacteriales; family Coriobacteriaceae; genus Collinsella. The sequence continues at coordinate 4,559 of CAJMMX010000062.1, forward strand.
AGCGTGCCCAACATGGCAGGGGAAAAGTCAGCAGCAATCACAGGATGTCCGTCTTGCGCAAGCGGAATAGCAATCGACCCAGCCCCACACCCCATATCCAGCACCGACTCACCAGGCTTTAACGCCAACAGCTTCATAAAGTCCCGGGCATACGGGGCAGTCTCAAGCGGCCGAAAATGCCGAGCCCTTTTATCCCACTCAAAAGAATCATCAGCCCGCCGCCGACCAGCCTGCAGGCGCATCCATTCGCCATTCCAATCCGCAGCAAGCAGCTCAGATTGAATTACACCATCAGCCACGGGCCATCCCCCTCACAACAAAAAAGCGGCTCCTCCCAAAAGAAGAGCCGCAACAAGCATATATCAGAAAAAGAACCGTTCCAACGCCAAACCGCCATACCAGCAAAGTAGGGCAGAAGCGAAGCGACTGCCAAAGGGATAGAACCCAACTGAGGTCCCGTTGTGCGGGAGCCCCGGGGAGGGCAAATATATAAGGTCGATCGCGAGTTCCGCACGAGCCGGAGAGAACTTAATGTGCTCTACGTGCGAGTAAGGAATGTCCGAGCAGGCGACCTTATATGTCTGCCGCCCGGCGGCGGGGCTCCTCGCCAGTCCCCCTCAGCTAGTTCTTCAGCGAGTTCAGCGGCGCCGGGAAGCGTCCACCGCGATGGGCAAGCACGGTGCCGGCGTTGGGGTTCACCGGCATGATGGGTGCACGGCCAAACAGGCCGCCGTACTCGACGCAGTCGCCCACGCCCTTGCCGATGGCGGGGATCACGCGCACGGCCGTGGTCTTGTTGTTGATGACGCCGATGGCCATCTCGTCGGCGATGATGCCGGCGATGGTCTCGACCGGGGTGTCGCCGGGGATGGCGATCATGTCCAGGCCAACGGAGCACACGCAGGTCATGGCCTCAAGCTTCTCGAGCGAAAGCGCGCCGGCCTCGACGGCGGCGATCATGCCGGCGTCCTCGGACACGGGGATGAAAGCGCCCGAGAGACCGCCCACGCTGGAGCTGGCCATGACGCCGCCCTTCTTGACGGCATCGTTGAGCATGGCGAGCGCGCAGGTCGTGCCCGGGCCACCGCAGGTGCCCACGCCGATGATCTCGAGGATGCGGGCAACGGAGTCGCCGATGGCAGGCGTGGGAGCCAGCGACAGGTCGACAATGCCCTTCTCGACACCCAGACGATGGGCGGCCTCGCGGCTCATGAGCTCGCCGGCACGGGTGATCTTAAAGGCGGTCTGCTTAATCTTCTCGGCGACTTCCATCATCGATGCGGAATCGGGCAGCGTCTCCAGGGCTGCGGCCATAACGCCGGGGCCCGAGACGCCTACGTTGATGACGGCGTCGGCCTCGCCACCGCCGTGGACGGCGCCCGCCATAAACGGGGAGTCCTCGACCATGTTGGCAAAGCAGACAAACTTGGAAGCGCCGACGGAATCCTGGTCGGCCGTGAGTTTAGCGGCATCGATGATGGTCTGGGCGGCCATGAGCACGGCATCCATGTTGATACCGGCGCGCAGACTTGCGACGTTGACGCTGGAGCAGACGCGGCTGGTGGTGGCGAGCGCCTGGGGGATGGACTGGATGACGCGGCGGTCGGCGTCGCCGATGCCCTTCTGGACGAGCGCGGAGAAGCCGCCCAGGTAGTCGATGCCGAGCGTCTCTGCCGCGCGGTCGAGGGCGTGCGCGATGGGGGTGAGGTCCTCATCCTTGCAGCATGCGGCGATCTGCGCCACCGGGGTGACGGAGACGCGCTTGTTGACGATGGGGATACCGTACTCGCGCTCGAGGTTCTCGGCGGTCTCGACCAGATGCTCAGCCGTGTGCGTCACGTGGTCGTAGATCTTCGTGCACATGCGGTCGAGGTTCTCGTCACCGCAACCCATGAGCGAAACACCCATGGTGATGGTCCTGGTGTCGAGGTTCTGTTCCTCAACCATGCCGCGGGTTTCCGCGATTTCTGCGGGCGTGATCGCCATCCTTGCGCTCCTATCTGCCAAAACGAGCATAGTCTTTTCTATTCTAACGTGCCGCACGTGCCAAGTGGCGCGTGCGGCACGTTTTGGTGCTTGGTTGTTTCCGTTGTGTTACTGCCCAAAGACCTCTTCGGCGATACGAGCGCTCTCGGCGGCGTCCTTGGCGTAGTAGTCCGCGCCGATCTGCTTGGCGTATTCGGGGGTGAGTACGGCGCCGCCTACGATGATCTTGACGCCCGGCACCTCGGCATGAAGCAGCTTGATGGTCTCTTCCATGGCCACGACGGTGGTAGTCATAAGCGCCGAGAGGCCGACGAGCTTGATGTCACGCTCCCGTACGGTCTTGAGCACCTCTTGCGGATCGACGTCGCGGCCAAGGTCAAAGACGGTGTAGCCGTAGTTATCGAGCAGCATCTTGACGATGTTCTTACCGATGTCGTGGATATCGCCCTTGACGGTGGCCACGCAGATCTTGCCCTTGTCGGCAATCTCGTCGGCGGGCATCAGGCGCTTGATGGTGTCAAAACCCATGCGCGCGGCCTCGGCCGAGGCCATGAGCTGCGGCAAGAAGAACTTGCCCTGGTCAAAGAGGACTCCGACCTCGTCGAGGGCGGGGATAAAGTGATTGTTGATGAGTTCCATAGCGTCGTGGTCGGCCAGCTGGCGCTCGGTCTCGGCCGCAATTTCGCCCTTGCGGCCCGAGACGACCATGTGGCGGATGGGGTCGTCGTTGCCGTCGGTGCCGGCGGTGTCAGCAGCGGGCGCGGCGTCGGTCGATGCGGTCTGGGCCGCTGCCGGGTTCGCGGCGATCTTATACGGATCGGTCCAGCCGGCGTAGCGCTCGATGTATCCGGTCGAGCCCTCGTCCTCAACGCTCAGCACGCGATAGCTGTAGACGGTATCCATAAAGCGCTTGGAACCCGGGTTCATGATGGGGGCGTCCAGACCTGCACCAAAGGCGGCGGCCAAAAAGACCGAGCCCAGCAGCGGCCGCGCGGGCAGGCCAAAGCTGATGTTCGACACGCCGAGTGCGCATTTGACGCCCAGGCGCTCCTTGCACATAGACATGGCGCGCAGGATCTGCTCAGCCTGGCGCTGGTTGGTCGAGGCGGTCATGACCAGGCAGTCGATGAGGATGCGGTCCGGGCCGATGCCGTAGCGGGCGGCCTCGGCCACGATGCGCTCGGCGATGGCGAAGCGAGCCTCGGCGGTATCGGGGATGCCGCCTTCGTCGAGCGTGAGGCCGACGACGTTGGTTCCATAGTGGGCGACCAGCGGAAAGATCTCATCCATGATCTGTTGCTTGCCGTTGACCGAGTTGATGATGGGCTTGCCGGCGTAGCGGCGTACGGCGGCCTCGACAGCGGCGGGATCGGTGGAGTCGATCTGCAGCGGCAGGAGCGTGGAGCCCTGGAGCTGCTCGGTGGCCTGCTGGATAATCTTGACCTCGTCGATCTCGGGCAGGCCCACGTTAACGTCCAGGATATCGGCGCCCTGTTCTTGCTGGCTGATGCCCTGACTTACGACGTAGTCCAGATCGCCGTCGCGCAGGGCCTGCTGCAGGCGCTTTTTGCCGGTGGGATTGATGCGCTCGCCGATGACGGCGATCTTGTGGCCGTCGCAGGGGAGGTCCACGACCGTCTGGGCGCTCGTGACCGACATGCTGGGCTTGCGGTGACGCGTGCAGGGCGTGTGGTTGTCGATGAGGGTGCGAAGTGCCGCCATGTGCGTGGGCGTGGTGCCGCAGCAGCCGCCCACGACGCTTACGCCGTCGGCAATCATGCCGGCGACGGCCTCGGCGTATTCGGGTGCCTGGATATCAAAGACGGTATTGCCGTCATCGTCCACGCGGGGCAGTCCCGCATTGGCCTGCACCATAACGGGCTTGTCGGTGACGGTGAGCATACGCGCGGCGAGCCCTCGGAGCTCGGCCGGTCCCTGGCTGCAGTTGATGCCCAGAACGTCGGCGCCGATGGCGTCGAGCGTGATGGCGGCCACCTCGGGGCTTGTGCCCAGGAAGGTGCGACCGTCTTCCTCAAAGGTCATGGTGGCAAAGACGGGCAGGTCGGAGTTTTCGCGGCAGGCGAGGACGGCCGCCTTGATCTCGGCCAGGTCGGTCATGGTCTCTATAATAAAGAGGTCCAAACCCGCGGCGACGCCAGCGCGCACCTCCTCGGCAAAGAGGTCGTAGGCCTCGTCGAAGCTGAGGGTACCCAAGGGGCGCAGCAGCGCGCCGATGGGGCCGATATCGCCGGCGACGTAGTGGGCACCGGCTGCGCGGGCGCAGGCGACAGCGGCGGCAAAGACATCTGCCACGGTGGCGGTACCGTCGAGCTTGTGGGCGTTGGCGCCAAAGGTGTTGGCGGTGATCACGTCGCAGCCGGCCTCGACGTACTGTCGCTGAATGTCGGTAATGACCTGGGGCTCCTCAAAGTTGAGCAGCTCGGGCAGGGCGCCTGCCTTCATACCAGCGGCCTGCAACATGGTGCCCATGCCGCCGTCGAACAGCAAGTGCCCCGTGCCCTCGATGGCCGCACGCAGGCGATCGTCCTTAATGCGCAGATCGTCGATCGTGCGCGTCTTGTACGCGGCGCCGTTGCAGCGCGCGGCATTGACAGGTGCCGCCAGCGCAGCACCGTCCAGATCATGAGTGATAAGCGGAGTAAACATCGAGGGCTCCTAATGGCTGGAATAGCAGGTGGTGTGGGCGGCACGGAAGCGACAGTGCTCGCGCATGCGGCAGATATTGCAGGTGGGGCGGCTCTGGGCGTCGTGGACTTCGCCGTCAAACAGACCAATCACCGCGGTCACGCTCTTGGTGGGCATGAGCAGGCTGGTGGGCGTGACGGTAAGCCCGATGAGCCGCGTGGCGTTGAGCGCATTCACGATCGAGCGCTGGGCCGAGAGCGGGCAGTCGCCATAGCCGGGACTAAAGCGCCAGTTGCCGGCGAGCCCATGAACGGCGGCGTCCGTCTTGACCTGCTGGTCCATTTGCTCAACGGCGGCTTCTACATAGGCAGAGCATGCGGCGTCGAGCACGGCTCCCTCTAGGGGCTGCTGAGCTCCCGTGGTGCGCAGACGACGCTCGGCGTCCATGCCGAGGGTGCATGCCATGAGCGCGGCCATGCGGGCGTCCTTGAGATGTCGATAGATGTCGCGACCGCGCAGCTCAACGTTGGTGCCAACCAGACGGATGCAAGGCTCTCCCTGCTCGTCCACGCCCGTGGCATCGACGGTAAACACGCGCCGCACGCCGCGGGGCTCAATGTCCAGCTCAAGGCGCTCGACCACAAGCTCAATACGTCGTGACAGCTCGGGCTCAATCTGCTGGCCGCCGTAGCCCAGATACCGCAGCATCTCGGCACGGTCGACACGGGGATGGTGCGCAGCATCGACACGGTAAAGCGCCGGCGACGCAAGGTCGGCCGGCACTTCGACAGCGGTTGTATCGATGTGCGGTTTTTCCATTACCCCAGGCGCTCCATAATGGTCGCGGCGATCGCAGGACGATTCATAGTGTACAGGTGCAGACCGGCGGCACCGTGCTCCTTAAGGTCGCAAAGCTGACGGGCGGCATAATCTACACCGGCTGCCTGCAGGCTCTCGGGGTCGTTCTCGTACTTGGCGAGAATCTTGATGACGGGGGAGGGCAGCGATGCGCCGCACATAAAGACCATGCGGCTGATCTGGGACTTGCCCATAAACGGCATGATGCCCGCGGTGATGGGCACCGTGATGCCCGCCTTGTCGGCAAGCTCGCGGAAGCGGTAGAAGCACTCGTTGTCAAAGAAGAGCTGCGTCACAAAGAAGCTCGCGCCGGCGTCCTGTTTTTGCTTGAGGTATTCGACCGAAGCGTTGAGGTCCTCACAGGCAATGTGGCCCTCGGGGTAGGCCGCGGCGCCCACGCAAAAGCCGACGTCGACGAGCTCGGGGATGAGGTCGCGGGCGTAGGCGTAGTCCGAGGCGGGCTTGTCGTCCTCGGTCGCGCCGGCAGGGAGATCGCCACGCAGGGCCAGGATGTTTTCCACGCCGGCGGTGCGGTACTCATCGATCTTGGCGGCGATATCGGCGTGGGTACGGCCCACACAGGTGAGGTGCGCCACCGAGGGCGTATCGAATTCGCTCGTAATCATATGCGCGATGGGGGCGGTGGTGGCGCCGTTGCCCGAGCCGCCGGCAGAGCAGGTGACCGAGACAAAGCTCGGCGAAAGCTTGCACAGATTGCCTGCCACTTCGCGAGCCGTGTCGAGGGTCAGCTCGCCCTTGGGCGGGAACATCTCAAACGAAACGGGTGCGGTGCCCTGGGATGCTGCCTGCTTAAAAACCTCGTCGACGCGCATATCGTGCTCCTTTAGATACGTAATAGTGTGATGTGTTGTAAGGATTCTACAGCACCACTGTGTCACGGTGGAGTTTCACTCGCTATTCGGGGATACCAATCAAAGATGCCTTGCTATCGACATTCCCTATAGCAGAGCGGTCAATCTAGGATGGGGCTATAAAGACTGGTATCTGATGCGAAATACCAGTTAATAGAGCCCCATCCCAAATTGACTACCCTTAAACCATGGGGAGAGGTCTGCAATTTATACAGTTGATTGGCTGTTGAGGGCGGCAACGCCGCCGCGATGCGGTAACCTCATTGATTGGTTTCGTGACAGCAACATAACGGTAATGTTGCGGAAACACGACGAGCCTAATCTATGACTCGTTCGTTAGTAATCAACACCGCTTCTCACGCGGTGCCGATACGAAGGGAGTTCCGTATGGCCGAACTTACTGACCGCTTCGGGACCATGGTGTTCTCTGAGGAAGTCATGAAGGACTACCTCCCCAAGGACATTTGGAAGCGCCTTGCTGCAACCCTCGAGGACGGTGAGCCGCTCGACCTGGATGTGGCCAACGCCGTTGCCCACGCCATGAAGGTCTGGGCCATCTCCAAGGGCGCGACGCACTACGCGCACTGGTTCCAGCCGCTTTCGGGCATTACTTCCGAGAAGCACGACAGCTTCCTCGAGCCCAACCACGACGGCACCGCCATTACCAAGTTTACGGGCAAGAACCTCATCCAGGGCGAGCCGGACGCCTCCAGCTTCCCCAACGGCGGCCTGCGTGCCACCTTCGAGGCCCGTGGCTACACCGCTTGGGATCCCACCAGCCCCGCATTCATTAAGGACGATGTCCTGTGCATCCCCACGGCTTTCTGCTCCTACACGGGCGAGGCCCTGGACAAGAAGACCCCGCTGCTGCGCTCCATGACCGCGCTCTCGCGTGAGTCCAAGCGCGTTTTGGCGTTGTTTGGCAAGACCCCCAAGAAGGTCGTTCCTTCCGTGGGCGATGAGCAGGAGTACTTCCTGATCAAGAAGGACGCTTACCGCAAGCGCAGGGACCTGGTCATCACCGGTCGCACTCTCTTTGGCGCTGCTCCCTGCAAGGGCCAGGAGCTCGAGGAGCACTACTTTGGCGCGATCCGCCCCACCGTCTCGTCCTATATGAAGGATCTGGACGACGAGCTGTGGGCGCTCGGCATTCCCGCCAAGACCAAGCACAACGAGGTCGCTCCCTGCCAGCATGAGCTCGCCCCCGTCTACGGCGAGGTCAACGAGGCCATTGACCAGAACCTTGTCATGATGGAGAAGATGAAGCTCATCGCCTCCCGCCACGACTTGGTCTGCCTGCTGCACGAGAAGCCGTTCGAGGGCATCAACGGTTCGGGCAAGCACAACAACTGGTCGCTTGGCACCGAGTCCGAGAATCTGCTCGATCCGGGTGACACCCCGCTCGACAATCTGCAGTTCATCGTCTTCCTCACCGCGGTGATTGAGGCCGTCGATAACTACCAGGAGCTCCTGCGCGCTTCTGTCGCCTCGGCCGGCAACGACCATCGTCTGGGCGCCAACGAGGCTCCTCCGGCGATTATGTCCATCTTCCTGGGCGACCAGCTTACCGAGGTCGTCGAGAAGATCATCGATGGCAAGGCTTCCGTCCATGCCACCCACGGCGTGCTCGACCTGGGCGCCGACACCCTGCCCAAGCTGATGCAGGACAACACCGACCGTAACCGTACCTCCCCGTTCGCCTTCACCGGCAACAAGTTTGAGTTCCGTGCCTGCGGCTCCGAGCAGAACGTCTCCGACTCCAACCTGGTGCTCGATGCCGCCGTTGCCAAGTCGCTCAAGTCCTTCGCCGACGCGCTCGAGGGTCTGCCCGAGGACAAGTTCCAGGACGCCGCGCTCGAGTACTGCAAGAAGGTCCTGACCGATCACCAGCGTATCCTGTTCTCCGGCGACGGTTACTCCGAGGAGTGGCCCGTCGAGGCTGAGAAGCGAGGCCTCGCCAACAACAAGACCACGGCCGATGCTCTGCCCGCCTTTGTTTCCGATAAGGCCATCGCGCTCTTTGAGGAGACGGGCGTTCTGACCCGCGCCGAGGCCCAGTGCCGTTACGACTGCAAGCTCGAGAAGTACAACAAGCTCATGAACATCGAGGCCACCACGATGATTCGCGAGGCACGTCGTACCTATCGTCCGGTCATCACCGCCTATGCCACCAAGGTCGCTAAGGGCCTGGAGACAATCCGCGCCGCCGGTGCCGACGCTGCCATGCAGTGCGAGCAGAACACGCTCAACAAGCTCTGCAACGGCATCACCGCCATCAACGATTCCATCAAGGCTCTCGATGCCGTGCACCAGAAGGCCGAGACCCTCGATGGCCAGGAGCAGGCCAACGTGTACGCGCACGAGGTTGTTCCCGCTATGGATACGCTGCGCGCTGCCGTGGACGCCATGGAGGAGATCGTGGCCGCCGACTACTGGCCGGTCCCGACCTACGATGACATTCTGTTCTACGTGTAGAACGTAACCGACATATCGTCACGGTATTGAGCCGGGGTCCGCATCGCGTGGGCCCCGGCTTTTTGTTTGCGAAGGACGCTTTGGATCCCGCTTTGCAACTGATTCGCCCA